>CAKRVL010000028.1 GCA_934408705.1 uncultured Blautia sp.
CTTACAGATACATTCATGGGCTTCCATTGCGGAAATACTCCGGCATGTAAGATGTGCGAGTCCAGAGCTGTTAAATATCAGCTGATCCAGCACAGACTTCTTGAGCCGGAAGGATCTGAGCCAGATTTCACAAGAGGAACTCTGGAGGGAGATATCGCTGCTTCTGATATTACATTCTATCGTTTGCAGTGCAACTCTGAGGGAGAACTGGTTTCCTATGTTGCAGAGGGTGAAGTCCTTGACGTACCTACAAGATCTTTTGGTGGTATCGGTATTTTCGCTATCAAGGAGATGGGCAGATTCTATCGTCACGTTCTCATCGAGGGTAACTTCCCGCATCACGGAGCAGTTATGTTCGGACATTATGGAAAAGCATTCTACGAAGTAGTAAAATTCCTTGGACTTGATGTTAAGAAGATTGGTTACAACCAGCCGGCTGGTGTAAGATATCCTACAGAGAATCCATGGGGCTAATAAGAACGCGAAATAATTTATAGGCGTATATTTGACGGCCGTACCACTTTATGCGGTACGGCCCTTTTGATAAGGAGGATAAAAATGTATTTTATCGGTGTTGATCTTGGTACTTCTGCAGTAAAGCTTCTTCTTATGGAAGAATCCGGAAAAATCTGTAATATTGTATCAAAAGAATATCCGTTATTTTTTCCGCATCCGGGCTGGTCTGAGCAGAATCCGGAAGACTGGTATACCCAGAGTATGGCTGGTATGAAAGAACTGACAGAGGGCATTGATCGTTCTCAGGTGGCTGGAATCAGCTTCGGTGGACAGATGCATGGACTGGTAACTTTAGATGAACAGGATCAGGTAATCCGTCCTGCAATTCTTTGGAATGACGGACGTACTTCTGAGGAGACTGATTATCTGAATAATGTGGTCGGAAAGGATAAGCTTTCCCAATATACGGCAAATATTGCCTTTGCCGGATTTACTGCTCCGAAGATTCTCTGGATGAAGAAAAACGAACCGGAGAAATTTGCAAAAGTAGTGAAGATCATGCTTCCAAAGGATTATCTGGCTTATCGGTTAAGCGGTTCCTTCTGTACAGATGTATCAGATGCTTCCGGTATGCTTCTTCTTGATGTAAAGAATCGCTGCTGGTCAAAGGAAATGCTGGAGATCTGCGGCGTAAAGGAAGAGCAGCTTCCGAAGGTTTACGAGAGCTGGGAGGTTGTGGGAACTTTGAAACCAGAAGTGGCAAAAGAGCTTGGCTTCTCTGAAAATGTAAAGGTTATTGCAGGTGCAGGTGACAATGCAGCAGCTGCTGTTGGTACAGGAACAGTTGGTGACGGACAATGTAATATTTCTCTTGGCACTTCAGGAACTGTATTTATTTCCAGCAAGAATTTCGGTGTTGATGAGCACAACGCTCTTCATTCCTTCTGCCATGCAGATGGAAGCTATCATCTTATGGGCTGTATGCTCAGCGCTGCTTCCTGCAACAAATGGTGGGCTGAGGAGATTCTTGGAACAAAGGATTTTGTAGCTGAGCAGGCTCCTATTAAGAAGCTTGGCGAGAATCACGTATTCTTCCTGCCATATCTGATGGGAGAGCGTTCCCCGCACAATGATCCGGATGCAAGAGGTGTATTCTTTGGAATGTCCATGGATACTTCAAGAGCTGATATGACACAGGCTGTCCTTGAGGGCGTCGCTTTCGCACTTCGTGATTCTCTGGAGGTTGCCAAGAGCCTTGGTATTAAGATTGAGCGCACCAAGATCTGCGGTGGCGGTGCCAAGAGTCCGCTCTGGAAGAAAATCATAGCTAATGTTATGAATATTAAGGTTGACGTTCTGGAAGTGGAAGAGGGACCATCCCTTGGCGGCGCTATGCTGGCAGCGGTTGGCTGCGGTGTTTATCCGGATGTTGAGACTGCCGGTAAAAAGCTTGCAAAAGTGGTTGACACTGTGGAGCCTGATAAGGAGCTGGCTGCAAAGTATGAGGAAAGATACCAGAAGTTTAAAGAGCTTTATCCGGCTATGAAACCATTGTTCAAGAATCTGTAAGCTTATAAAATGAATCTTTCCAGAACTTCTGCCACCCCATCTTCATTATTAGTACGAGTGGTGATATAATCTGCGCATTCTTTTACACCCTCCGGCGCGTTTGCCATAGCTACTCCAAGGGCGGCGTGACGTATCATGGAGAGATCGTTGAAGCCGTCTCCGATGGCGATAGTTTCGGCCTGAGTGAAGCCGTAGAGCTCACCAAGCCGGTCGATAGCAGCGGCCTTAGAAACCTTGCTGCTGAAGAATTCCAGATAGAAAGGCTTGGAGGTGCAGAAGGTCACGTTTTGAAAAGGAGCTGTTTCATGCAGCTCTTTTTCTATTTGCTGAATTTTTGAAACATCATCATACCAGAGGATTTTTGTGATACCCTGCGCCAGAAGTTCGTCTATAGAAGGCATGGGAAGAGGTGCTATCCGGGCTGCACGGCTGTATTCCTGTATGCGGTCATTTAGTTTATTTCCATAAAGCTTGTTGTCAGACCAGATACACATGGTAGTGTGGTATTTCTGCCCTGCCTCCAGAATGCGGCGTCCATCCTCACTATCCAGCTCCTGCCGGTATAGAACCCGTCCTGTGGCAGAATCCAGAATCATAGCTCCATTATAGGTGATCACAGGTCCCTGAGTTCCCAGCTGCTCTAGATACTGTTTAACTCCTTGTACAGGACGTCCGGTGCAGATGGAGAAAATCAGTTCCTGAGAAACGGCGCGTCGGATGGTGTCCACAGTATGCGCTGTAATTTCGTTGGCATCATTTAGTAAAGTGCCGTCCATGTCTGCGGCTGCGAATTTATATTGCATAAGTTCTCCTTTAATTCCTGCTTATAAGTGAAAATAACGCTTACTTATAAACAGAAACGGTTCATATAGATGCTATTAATTATAAGCGCAAACAGGCGAAGCATCAAGAGTGCAATTCTGTGAACATTCACTTGTATTTGAAGAAAATAGCCTGTGTTTTCGGCATTTAGAAGAATTGTTTTTTACCCCATATAATGGTAAAATAATCAGGTGCTGTAAATAAAAAAATCTGTGCAGCGGTGCTGTCTGCAGGAAAAGTTTTTTACAGTCGAAAACTAAAAAAGAAAAATGACGAGGTGTAAAGCTATGCAGGAAATGAAGCCAGTTAAAGAAGGCAAAGTACGCGAGATTTACGACAACGGAGATAGCCTGATCATGGTTGCTACAGACCGTATCAGCTGTTTTGACGTGATCCTGAAAAACGAAGTGACTAAGAAGGGCACTGTTCTTACACAGATGTCTAAGTTCTGGTTTGATATGACACAGGACATCCTGCCGAACCACATGCTTTCTGTTGATGTGAAGGATATGCCGGAGTTTTTCCAGCAGGACAGATTTGACGGAAACAGCATGATGTGCCGTAAGCTGGATATGATTCCGGTTGAGTGCATCGTTCGTGGATATATTACAGGAAGCGGCTGGGCAAGCTACCAGGAGAATGGTACAGTTTGCGGAATTACCCTTCCGGAAGGCCTGAAAGAGTCTGATAAGCTGCCTGAGCCTATTTACACACCTTCTACTAAGGCTGAGATCGGTGACCATGATGAGAATATTTCTTTCGAGCAGAGTATTGCTCATCTTGAGAAATATTATCCGGGACATGGTCAGGAATATGCTGAGAAGATTCGTGATTACACCATCGCATTATATAAAAAATGTGCAGAGTACGCTTTAAGCAAAGGTATTATCATTGCAGATACCAAATTTGAGTTTGGACTTGATGAAAATGGTAATATTGTTATAGGTGATGAGATGCTTACACCGGACAGCTCCAGATTCTGGCCGGCAGATGGATATGAGCCAGGTCATGGTCAGCCATCCTTTGATAAGCAGTTCGCCCGTGACTGGCTGAAAGCGAATCCGGACAATGACTGGACTCTTCCACAGGAAATCGTGGATAAGACCATTGACAAATATCTCCAGGCATATGAGATGCTTACAGGAGAGAAGCTGAAATAAGTGATATACATAACACTGCCAGGGCGTCTGTCCCTGGCAGGCTGGTAAAATCTTTTATTTTCTTTTTTTCTGATCTTTGATTAAATTCTAAAAGAATGATCCTTTTATTTTCCCAAAAACATCCTTGATAACAGAATAAAGGGTTTACACTTTATTTATATGTAAAAAGCGCCCGGGAGCCTCAGCCTCCCGGGCGTTAATTTTTGTGAGTAACGTGTCAGAACATGTGTTTACATGAGAACCTGTCTGACACTGCAAAAATTAGAACAGTCCTGTGATCTTACCTGTTTCGTCTACATCGATCTTCTCAGCAGCCGGAACCTTCGGAAGACCTGGCATGGTCATGATCTCTCCTGTGAGGGCTACGATGAAGCCTGCACCTGCGGAAATCTTCAGGTTACGAACAGTTACCTCGAAGTCAGTCGGAGCACCAAGCTTGGTCTGATCATCTGTTAAGCTGTACTGTGTCTTTGCAACACAGATCGGGCAGTTTCCGAATCCAAGTTCTTCCAGCTGTTTTGCCTGCTTCTGGGCATTAGCTGTAAGAACAACTTTCTTACCGCCATAAATCTTCTGAACGATCTGGTTCAGTTTATCTTCGATAGAGCCTTCAAGCTCATAGGAGTATGTGAAGTCGTTTGGCTCTTCAACAAGACGAATAACTTCTTCTGCTAACTTCTTGCCGCCTTCGCCGCCTTTTGCCCATACTTCAGAAAGTGCAACGTTAACACCAAGCTCTTTACATTTTGCTTCTACAAGGTCAAGCTCTGCCTTGGTATCTGTCGGGAATGCATTGATTGCAACAACACATGGAAGCTTGTAAACGTTTTTGATGTTGCTTACATGTTTCAGAAGGTTCGGAAGACCTTTCTCAAGAGCCTCAAGGTTCTCATTGTTAAGCTCAGCCTTCGGAACACCACCATTATATTTCAGTGCACGGACAGTAGCAACGATAACAACTGCGTTTGGTTTCAGACCAGCCATACGGCACTTGATGTCAAGGAATTTCTCAGCACCAAGGTCAGCACCGAATCCAGCCTCTGTAATAGTGTAATCAGCAAGCTTCAGAGACATCTTGGTAGCTGTTACAGAGTTACATCCGTGAGCAATATTTGCAAATGGTCCACCGTGAACGATAGCAGGTACATGCTCAAGTGTCTGAACAAGGTTTGGCTTCAGGGCATCCTTAAGAAGTGCTGTCATAGCACCCTCTGCGTGAAGGTCACCAGCTGTAACCGGTTTCTGCTCTGATGGCTTGCCATATGTATAACCGATGATGATTCTGGAAAGTCTTTCCTTAAGATCTTTGATATCACTTGCAAGACAGAGAACTGCCATGATCTCGGAAGCTACAGTGATGTCATATCCGTCTTCACGAGGCATACCATTTGTTCTTCCGCCAAGTCCGTCTACTACATTACGAAGCTGACGGTCATTCATATCTACACATCTTCTCCATGTGATCTTACGTGGATCGATGTTAAGAGCATTGCCCTGGAAAATATGGTTATCGATCATTGCTGCAAGAAGGTTGTTTGCTGCGCCGATTGCATGGAAGTCACCTGTGAAGTGAAGGTTGATATCCTCCATCGGAACAACCTGTGCATATCCGCCACCTGCTGCACCACCTTTTACACCAAATACCGGTCCAAGGGATGGCTCACGAAGTGCCACCATAACGTTCTTGCCAAGCTGCTGCATAGCGTCTGCAAGACCAACTGTTGTAGTAGTTTTTCCTTCTCCTGCAGGAGTCGGGTTGATAGCAGTAACCAAGATCAGTTTGCCATCTTTCTTATCAGTCTCTTTTAAAAGATTGTAGTCAATTTTTGCTTTGTATTTACCATACTGCTCAAGATATTTGTCCTCAATACCTGCTTTAGCCGCAATCTCAGTAATTGGTTTCATTTCACATTCCTGTGCGATTTCGATGTCACTTTTAAACCCCATAATAAAAGCTCCTTTCGTTGTGTAAGATTAAATGGTTTATATGACCGCTTCTTAAAAAGACAACGGTATTTCCCTCATATAAGGGGCGCCTCCTGGTAAAAAAAGGGCAGTATCTGATGATTCAAATACTGCCCAGACGGTCGGCGCTAAATTACTGTCCCAGCTGGCAAACCAAATTATGTAGCTGCTGATATAAACAGTAATCCTCATGATCTGCTCCTGAAGTCCCTGTGGTTAACTCCACGATCCGTCAGTATTCAGAAGCTTTTCAATTGATGTGTTCATTGTAGCACTGGAAAAATATTTTGTCAAGAAATTAACAGGTGGCATTATTGTCAAAATAATGTGTGAATATTTGTGAAAAATAACAAATGCTTTAGCGGAGTAAAATAAATATCTGACGGGTATAAACATAAGACGAGTTTACAATTGTTTCAGAAAGGCTTCATAAAAATTTTATGAGTTGGATAGTTGCGTATAAAGGAAAGTATTGTTAGAATAGAAAATGTTCAGATACTTCAATAGCTTAATTGGAAAGGTGAATAATTAAATGAACAGAACCGAATTTCTGGATACACTTAGATGTCAGCTTACCGGCCAGATGCATGAGGGTAAGGTGGCAGCACATGTACGTTATTATGAAGATTATATTCAGTCACAGGTGCGTAGCGGACGCAATGAGCAGGATGTTCTTGCTGAGCTTGGGGATCCCAGGCTGATCGCAAGGACTTTATTGGATACAGATGTGGATAATGGACAGCTGGATTATGAAGAATACAGCACGTATTCTTCAGATGATTGTCAGGATTCCGGAAATTCTTGCAGGGAGCATGTACACGTATGGCGTTTTGATACCTGGTACAGTAAGCTGCTGGGTGTGGTGCTTATGCTGATCATTGTATTTCTGCTGCTTCACATTCTGGTGGCAGTGATTCCGTTTTTTGCGGTACTGGCAGTGATTTTGTTTATCGTGTCCCTGATCAAGAATCGCAGCTGACACTCATATCATAGAATATATTTTTAGGAAAGGTTTTTAAATGAGCAGTATAACAATAGGAGAATTAAAAAAGTTACCGGTGGATTCCTATCAGATCATAGATATCCGCGACGAGATTGAGATTTCCCATGGAGAAATAAAGGGTGCTGTGGCATGTAAGGCAGAGGAGATTCCGGAGAATCCGGAAATAGATAAGACCAGAAAGCTTGTTATCTGCTGCAGCCGTGGAATCAAGAGCCAGGAGGTTGCCCAGGAGCTGGCAGAAGAAGGCCTGGATGCAGTCAGTCTGGAGAAGGGCTATATTGCCTGGCTTATGGATGTGATGAAGAGTTCAGAGGATGAGGATTTCGCCAGGAATGTGGAGCTTAGTCTTCGCAAGAAATTTAAGAAGAAAATCTGGTCAAAATTTACTAAAGCCATTAATACCTATGAGCTTGTGAAGCCGGGAGATAAGATTGCGGTCTGCATATCCGGTGGTAAGGATTCTATGCTCATGGCGAAGTGCTTTCAGGAACTGAAGCTTCATAATAAGTTTGATTTCGAAGTGAAATTCCTGGTAATGGATCCAGGCTACAGTCCGGCCAACCGTCAGGTAATCGAGGAGAATGCCAGAAAGCTGAATATTCCTATTCGTATTTTCGAGTCTGATATTTTTGAATCTGTATTTACTATAGAGAAATCTCCCTGTTACCTTTGTGCAAGAATGCGGCGGGGGCATCTGTATGCCTTTGCTAAGGAAATGGGCTGCAATAAGATTGCCCTGGGCCATCACTATGACGATGTGATCGAGACCATCCTTATGGGAATGCTTTACGGTGCACAGGTTCAGACTATGATGCCGAAGCTTCACAGTACGAATTTTGAAGGAATGGAGCTGATCCGTCCATTGTATCTGGTGCGAGAGGATGATATTAAGGCATGGCGTGATTACAATGACCTGCATTTTATCCAGTGTGCATGTAAATTCACAGACACCTGCACGACCTGCAATAATGAGAACCGCTCTAAGCGTGTGGAAATCAAGGAACTGATCCGGGAGCTGAAGAAGGTGAATCCATTTGTGGAAGGCAATATTTTTAAGAGCGTGGAGAATGTAAATATTGATACTGTTGTTGGATATAAGCAGTATGGTGTGAGACATTCCTTCTTGGAGAATTACGACAAAGAAGAATAAAAAGTGAGCCAAGGTCTGTAATGGGGTGACCTTGGCTCATTATCTATTTTCCTATTTTTCCAAGAAGCCATACACAAAGCATGATGATCAAAATAGCAGTAAAGATTCCTGTCATTCCTTTGGCCATGATCTCAAGTGCGATAATAATATTTGATGTATTCATAACAAAGCACCTCCTGTTCTTACAGAAAATTTGATATCAGGTTGATAACCATGCCTCCGGCGATAACGGAAGCAATCTGTCCGGATACATTTGCTCCGGCTGCCTGCATAAGAATTACATTTGTGGGATCCTCCTCCATTGCCATTTTCTGAACTACCCTGGAGGACATTGGAAAGGCGGAAATTCCTGCACCACCGATCATAGGATTAATTTTCTTTTTTCGGAAAAGATTAAGGAATTTTGCCAGGAGGACACCGCCGATGGTATCCATCACAAAGGCGAAAAGTCCGATTACCAGAATCAGTAAAGTTTCTTTTGTTACAAACTGATCTGCCCGCATGCTGAAGGAGATTGTGATTCCCAGAAGGAGAGTGATCAGGTTGGCCAGAATATTCTGTGCTGTGTCAGACATTGTTCCGAGAACACCACACTCACGGATCAGGTTGCCGAACATGAGGAAGCCAACCAGGGCAACTGACTGAGGAGCCACAAGCCCTACGATCATCGTTACTACGATTGGAAAGGCAATACGCATGGTTTTGGAAACTGATTTCGGGTTGTAATCCATATGGATGCAGCGTTCTTTTTTTGTGGTTACAAGGCGGATCGCAATGGGCTGCACAATGGGTACCAGTGCCATATAAGAATAAGCAGCAACTGCAATGGCACCAATGTATCGGGAATTCAGGACCTGGGATACCAGGATGGAGGTTGGTCCGTCTGCAGCGCCAATGATTCCAATAGAAGCTGCATCTTTCAGGTCAAAGCCCAGAAGTGTTGCAAGGAAAATCGCAGCAAAGATTCCGAACTGTGCGCCTGCACCAAACAGGAACAGTGAGGGATTAGAAAGCAGCGGTCCGAAGTCGATCATAGCACCGATTCCGATAAAGAGAAGAATGGGCATTACCTCCGATGCTTCAATTCCTACATGGAAAAGCCATTCAATCACTCCGTTTGTCTGAATACCGCCTGACAGAGTCTGGTCTAAAACTCCGGAAAAAGGCAGGTTTACAAGAATAGCACCGAAGCCCATCGGCAAAAGCAAGGCCGGCTCGAAGCCCTTTTTGATAGCAAGCCAGATCAGGGTGATTCCCACAGCAAACATAACAAGCTGCTGCCAGGTAAGAGCCATGATTCCATCTGTTAAAAATTCCATTTTGTTTTCCTCCATTTCTTTTTTATATAAAAAAAGACTCTTATTACAATAATACATACCTGAGGATACGTTAATATTGTAATAAAAGTCTTGCTATTTCAATTCTCTGCGGGCAACAGCCCACGAAAAGCTGTCTGCCGTTCTGACGCATGAAAATCCATATATGAACCGGTTCTACTGTGTCTGATAAACAGGTTCCATATGCCAGCTACTCCCTTTTATCGGATGCTTATATTAATTTTCTGGTGTCATTATAGTCTACACCTGTGTGTTCTGTCAATATAAAAAATCAGATTGTAAACAGTTCAATGCTTGTAAAAAAATCAGTACAGGTATATGATGAAATAACATGAAAATCAAAAGTTATATCGTAAAAGTAAAATATGAATCAAAGGAGTTACATTATGCTGTATTTTGAAAATGATTATTGTGAGGGTGCTCATGAAGCAATTTTAAAAAGATTAGTAGAAACCAATATGGAAAAGGTTCCGGGATATGGCCAGGATATTTATTGTGATCAGGCGAAGGAAAAAATAAAAAAAGCTTGTGGCTGTCCCGAGGGAGAGGTGTATTTCCTGGTAGGGGGTACCCAGACAAATGCAGTGGTGATCGCGTCCATGCTGAACCGGTACGAAGGAGTGCTTTCCGCAGTTACAGGTCATGTAAATGCTCACGAAGCCGGAGCTATTGAGTTTACCGGACATAAAGTTCTTCCACTTCCCCAGAACGATGGCAAAATTTCTGCCGTGGATCTGAATGATTATCTTCAGACCTACTACGCAGACGGAAGCTATGACCACATGGTTTTTCCAGGCATGGTTTATATTTCACATCCGACAGAGTATGGTACTCTGTACACAAAGCAGGAACTGTCAGATATTTCCCGTGTATGCAGGGAGTATGAGATCCCGTTATTTTTAGATGGCGCCAGACTGGGATACGGACTGGTGGCAGAGACAGATGTGACTTTGAAAGATATTGCAAATTACACAGACGTATTTTATATCGGAGGAACCAAGGTTGGTGCTCTGTGCGGTGAAGCAGTAGTTTTCCCGAAGAAAGCACCGAAACATTTCTTTACTATGATCAAACAGCAGGGAGCGCTTCTGGCAAAAGGCAGGCTGCTTGGAATTCAGTTTGACACTCTTTTCACAGACAATCTGTATCTGGAAATCAGTAAGAACGCTATTGAAACTGCGGCAAAACTGAAAAAGGCTTTGAAAGAGAAGGGCTACGAGTTCTTTATTGATTCCCCCACTAATCAGATTTTTGTTATTCTGGAAAATAAGAAGATGGAGGAGCTGGGAGAAAAGGTGAAGTTCAGTTTCTGGGAAAAATATGATGAGAATCATACCGTTGTCCGCTTTGCAACCAGCTGGGCTACAAAGTCAGAAGATATTGACGCCTTGATCCGGATTTTGTAATAAATGTTTTTTTGCAAGCGCCTTCTTATAAACTGCGGAGCAGTTATTCGGTTATGAGTCCTATGTCAAGCGGACCTGGAATATCCGTTTGACACAGGGCTCACTATTTTAATGCAACAACTTGTCTATATGTGCATACAAGTTGTAATATAAAAACAGGAGGAAGAAACCATGACAGAAAACGGAAAACCAAAGTATTTCGCTTTGATGGAAGAACTGAAGGCGGAAATCACTTCCGGCCGGATCCAGCCGGGAGAGAAGCTGCCATCGGAGAATCAGTTGACTGTGCAGTATGGCCTTAGCAGACATACAGTTCGTAAGGCTTTTGGACTTTTGGAGCAGGAAGGATATATAGAAGCCTGTCACGGCAAGGGAACCTTTTGCTCAGAGAAAATGCGCCATATGAAAAAGTCCAGAAATATTGCGGTGGTGACTACCTATATTTCCGACTATATTTTTCCAAGATTAATCCAGGGAATAGATAACGTGCTGTCTGAGCGAGGCTATAGTATCATTCTGAAAAATACAGGAAACAGCCGTCAGAAAGAAGCGAAATGTCTGGAGGAGCTTTTGCAAAAGGATATTGACGCACTGATCATTGAGCCAAGTAAAAGCCAGCTTAGCTGCCGGCACCCCGGCCTTTATGAAAATCTGGAAAAATATCAGATACCATATATTTTTATCCAGGGAATCTATACTGAAATGAAGGATAAGCCTCATATTCTTATGGATGATGCAAGGGGCGGCTATCTTGTTACAAAGTATCTTCTGGATCAGGGACATTATAGAATTACCGGTTTTTTTAAGGCGGATGATATTCAGGGAATCCAGAGACATAAGGGATATGTAAAAGCACTGCAGGAGGCAGGAGTAGCCTATGATCCGGATCAGGTGGTGTGGTTCCATACAGAGGATCGGCGGAGCAAGCCATCTATGATGGTGAAAGAGATGGTAAAAAGCGGACAGCTTCCTGATGGAATTGTCTGCTACAATGACCAGATCGCTGTGCAGGTGATCGAGACGCTTGAAGCTTGTGGATTGCGGGTTCCGGAGGATGTTTCCGTTACAGGATATGACAATTCTCTCTATGCCCAGCGTGGTACAGGAATCACTACGATAGCCCATCCTCAGGAAAAGCTTGGGGAAATGGCAGCAGAGCTGATCCTGGAGAAAATCAATGGAGTGCCGGAACAGGAAAGTAAAGTTGAGCGTCTGATCCAACCGGAGCTGATCATTCGCGGATCCTCAAGAAGGTACAACTGACGGAGTATTATCAGTGACAATGTTCAAAAAAATAACAATATTAACAAATATACATAAAAACAGGAGGAATATCACAATGAAAGCAGGAAGAAATTACAAATTTTGGTTTTGTACAGGTTCACAGGACCTTTACGGTGACGAGTGCCTTCGCAAAGTTGCAGAGCATTCCCGTATAATCGTGGAAGAACTGAACAAATCCGGAATGTTCCCATATGAAATCGTGTGGAAACCAACTCTGATCACAAACGAGCTGATCCGTAAAACCTTTAATGAGGCAAACGCAGACGAGGATTGTGCTGGTGTTATCACATGGATGCATACTTTTTCCCCGGCAAAATCCTGGATCCTTGGTCTGAAGGAATACAGAAAGCCATTGTGTCACCTGCATACACAGTTTAATGAGGAAATTCCATATGATACCATTGATATGGATTTCATGAACGAAAACCAGTCCGCACATGGCGGTCGTGAGTATGGACATATGGTAACCCGCATGGGAATTGAGCGCAAGGTTATTGTTGGACATTGGGCTGATAAGAGAGTTCAGGAGCGTCTGGCATCCTGGATGAGAACCGCTATTGGTATTATGGAGAGCAGCCATATCCGTGTGTGCCGTGTTGCAGATAACATGAGAAATGTAGCTGTTACAGAAGGTGACAAGGTAGAGGCTCAGATTAAATTTGGCTGGGAAGTGGATGCTTATCCTGTAAATGAAATCGCGGAATATGTAAATGCTGTTTCCAAGGAAGATATTGACGCTCTTGTGGAAGAATACTATAATAAATATGATATTATTCTGGAAGGAAGAGATCCGGAAGAATTCAGACGTCATGTAGCAGTACAGGCAGGAATTGAGATTGGTTTCGAGAAATTCCTGGAGGAAAAAAATTACCAGGCAATTGTAACTCATTTCGGTGATCTTGGAGCACTGAAACAGCTTCCGGGACTGGCAATCCAGAGACTTATGGAGAAGGGCTATGGATTTGGCGCAGAGGGTGACTGGAAAACAGCTGCCATGGTACGCTTAATGAAGATCATGACAGCAGGAATGAAGGATGCCAAGGGAACATCTATGATGGAGGATTACACCTATAATCTTGTTCCTGGTAAAGAGGGAATCCTGCAGTCCCATATGCTGGAGGTTTGCCCGTCAGTTGCAGATGGCAAGCAGGCTATTAAGGTTTGCCCGCTTAGTATGGGAGACAGAGAGGATCCTGCAAGACTGGTGTTTACATCTAAGACAGGCCCAGGAATCGCAACCTCTCTTGTTGATCTTGGCGACAGATTCCGTCTTATCATTAACGATGTAGATTGTAAGAAGGTTGAGAAGCCGATGCCGAAGCTTCCGGTAGGAAGTGCATTCTGGACACCACAGCCTGATCTGGCAACCGGTGCGGAAGCATGGATCCTTGCAGGTGGAGCACATCATACTGCTTTCTCTTATGATCTTACCGCAGAGCAGATGGGTGACTGGGCAGCAGCAATGGGAATCGAAGCTGTATACATTGACAAAGATACTACAATCCGTAACTTTAAGAATGAACTTCGTTGGAACGAGGTCGCATTCCGTAAATAAAAATCCAGATGTCTGTAAATACGTGGGAGGCGGGGTCGACCGCGTATTTGCGGCATTTTATAAAAAAGATAAACGGGAGGATTTTACACATGGGAGCAGCAGAAGCAAAAAAGGCAATTCTGGACAATAAGACTGCGCTTGGAATTGAGTTTGGTTCCACAAGGATCAAGGCAGTTCTGGTAGATGGAAATAACGCACCCATCGCATCCGGCGGACATGAGTGGGAGAACCGTTATGAGAACGGTGTATGGACCTACAGCCTTGAGGAGATCTGGTCTGGCATTCAGGACTGCTATCAGCAGCTTGTGAAGGACGTAGAGGAAAAATATGGTGTGGAGCTTACAAGTGTTGGCGCTATGGGAATCAGTGCCATGATGCACGGTTATATGCCATTTGATAAAGAGGGAAAGCTTCTGGTTCCATTCAGAACCTGGAGAAATAATATTACAGGAAAGGCAAGCAGAAAGCTGTCTGAGCTTTTCCAGTACAATATTCCTCAGAGATGGAGTATTGCACATCTTTATCAGGCAATCCTGAACGGTGAGCCACATGTAAAAGATATTGATTATATTGCAACTCTGGAGGCCTATGTACATTGGAAGCTGACCGGAAAAAAAGTTCTTGGAATCGGTGATGTTGCCGGAATGTTCCCGGTAGACAGTATCACAAAGGATTACAACGAGAAAATGGTTCAGCAGTTTGATGAGCTGGTTGCTTCTTATGGATTCCCATGGAAGCTTCGGGATATCCTGCCCAAATGTCTTGTTGCAGGACAGGATGCAGGCTGCCTGACAGAAGAGGGTGCAAAGCTTCTTGATGTAACCGGTAAGCTGAAAGCCGGAATTCCGATGTGCCCGCCGGAGGGTGATGCAGGTACCGGAATGGTAGCTACTAACAGTGTTGCAAAGCGTACCGGAAATGTTTCGGCAGGTACCTCTGTATTTGCCTCTATTGTTCTCGAGAATGAGTTATCCGCACCGTATTCAGAGATTGATATGGTTGCGACTCCATCAGGACATCCGGTTGCAATGGCGCATTCTAATAACTGTACATCAGATCTGAATGCATGGGTAAATATTTTCCGTGAGTTTACAGAGGCAATGGGAATAGAAGCAGATATGAATAAGCTTTTCGGAACCTTATATAATAAGGCAATGGAAGGCGATGTGGACTGCGGCGGACTGCTTTCCTACTGCTATTTCTCAGGCGAGCATATGACTGGATTTACAGAAGGAAGACCGTTATTTGTCCGTTCTCCTGAGAGTAAATTTAACCTTGCAAACTTTATGAGAACGAATCTTTACACCTGTCTGGGTGCAATGAGAGTGGGTCTTGACATTCTGTTTAAGAAGGAGAATGTGAAGGTTGACCGTCTGCTTGGACATGGTGGACTGTTTAAGACAAAGGGTGTGGGACAGCAGATTCTTGCTGACGCTGTAAACGCACCGGTTTCCGTTATGGAGACTGCCGGTGAGGGCGGTGCATGGGGAATTGCAGTTCTGGCTTCCTATCTCCTGAATAAAGAAGGAAACGAGACACTGGAAGACTTCCTGGATACCAAGGTATTTGCCGGAAATCAGGGAAGCACTCTGAATCCGGATCCGGAGGGTGTTGAGGGCTTCAATATGTTTATGGAAAGATATATGAAGGGGCTGCCTATTGAGCAGGCTGCTGTAGATTCTAAGATCTGGTAAGAGAATAAGAAAAGACCTTCTGCATATCAGAATGTGAAATTTCACAGGGTGCTGGTATGCGGAAGGTTTTTTATGTTATAATGAGCGTCAGAGCCAACATGTCTGTGCCACTGATGCTGCACAGTGAATGGCAAGTAAATAATAAAGGAGAAGCATATGGTTTTCAGTTCAATGCTCTTTCTCTGGATTTTTCTGCCCCTTGTGCTGGCAGTATATTATATAAGTCCCAGGAGGATCCGCAATGGGATCCTGGTGCTTTTTAGTCTGCTTTTTTATGCCTGGGGAGAACCGGTTTATATTTTCCTTATGTTGTTTTCAGTGGCAGTGAATTTCACCGGAGGAATCCTGATAGAGAAGAATCCGGGGAGGAAAAGGCAGATCCTGGTGATTACACTTGTGATCAATCTGGCGCTTCTGGGGTATTTCAAATATTTAAACATTGTAGCACTGCCTATTGGAATTTCTTTTTATACCTTTCAGGCATTATCATATGTGATTGATGTATACCGGGGAGAGGTGCAGGCGCAGCATAATTTGGGGCATATGCTTCTGTATATTTCCTTTTTTCCCCAGCTGATCGCAGGTCCTATTGTGAAGTACAGGGATATTGCAGCGCAGATTACGGGACGGAAGGAAACCATTCAGAAATTTTCGGCAGGTGTGATGCGTTTTTGCTGGGGACTTGGGAAAAAGGTACTGCTGGCAAATGCTTTTGCCGAGGTGGTGGATGAAATTTTTAAATATGGTCCTTATGCAGTGACCAGGAAAGCACTGTGGCTTGGGGCAGTCTTATATATGATGCAGATTTATTATGATTTCTCCGGCTACTCTGATATGGCTATTGGATTGGGAAAAATGTTTGGATTTGAATTTCAGGAGAACTTCAATTATCCTTATACCTCCCATTCGGTGCAGGAATTCTGGCGCAGATGGCATATTTCTTTATCCTCCTGGTTCCGTGACTATGTGTATATTCCACTTGGCGGAAACCGTAAGGGTGTTATCTGTACTTATCGGAACCTGTTGATTGTCTTTTTTCTTACCGGTATGTGGCATGGTGCAGGTCCGGCATTTATTTTGTGGGGATTATATCATGGACTGTTTCTTATTCTGGAGAGGGTATGGCTTGGTAAGAGGCTGAAGAAGTTGCCGGGAATTATCAGCTGGGGATATGGGATGACAGTTGTTTTCTTTGGATGGATTTTGTTCAGGGCAGAGGATCTGTCACTGTTTTTTACCTATGTAAGGAATATGTTTGTATCCCATGGTGGAACTATTCTTATCTGGACATACCTTGACAGTAAGATGATTTTCCTGATTATTGCAGGAGCATTATTTGCCGGAGGAGTGCAGAAGCTGTATGAAAAAGTCAGAGTACATTTTAATGGGAAAATTCCGGAGAACGGTGTGGTAACAATTCCAAGGGCAGCAGCCTGTATGGCGATTTTCTGGCTATGTGTGGCGGCACTTGTAAGCAACAGCTACAATCCTTTTATATATTTCAGATTTTAACAGGAACAATATGAGAAAACAGAAAATACTGATTGGATTATTTATAGGAAGCCTGATTCTGCCGGGCGCAGTATGGGCAGCTTTTTCCAATAATTTTGATACAGAAAATAATGAAAACAGGGAACTGGCGGCTTTCCCGGAGGTGAGCCTGGCTTCTGTGGCAGAATTTCCGCAGCAGTTTGAGGCTTATTATAAGGATCACGTTCCCTTCAAAAATGATCTGGTGAAGTTTGGCAATTTTATTGACACAGGGATTTTCCGGAATACGAAGATCGGGGATGTGGTAATCGGTAAGGACAACTGGCTTTTTTACCTGCCTGCAAGGGAAGGGGAAGATGCTATGGCGGATTACCAGAAAACTAATGTGTATACTTTGGAAAAAAGCTCTGAGATTGCAAGAAAAATAGAAAAGGTAAGGGACTGGTTTCTGGACAGAGGGGTAACGAAGTTCCATTATTATGTGGCACCCAGTAAGGAAACTCTTTATTCGGAGTATATGCCGGATAAGCCTAAGGTGATTGGTATCGGGGATTCCAGAATGGAAACCTTTGCCAGATATATGAAAGAAAATTCAGAGGTAGAGTTTGATTTTCTGGCAGACTATCTGGACAAATATTCGGAAAAATATCAACTGTTCCGAAAATACGATACCCACATGAACAATCTGGGAGGATATATAACGAATGAAAAGATCGTGAAGGATATGACAGGAGAATGTCTGCCTATTGATGAGATTCAGGTACTTATGGGCACAAACCCCTGTCGCGGTGATCTTTCCAGAATGATCGGACGCTATAAGGAGCTGGATGATGACCGGGAATATGGTCTGGATTACTTCCATGTTGGTGTGCACTATAGGGTGAAAAAGGAGTTAAGCGAAGGCGGCGAAGAAATTCTGAAGGTTTTCAGATCCAATTCTGCTAATGAGAAGACCTTGATGGTAATCGGGGATTCCTTCCGGCTGAGACTGGAGAAGTATATGCCGTATCGATACGGGAAAACCATTTTTGTAAGGATTGATGATTTTACACCAGAGCTGTTAGAGCGGTATATGCCAGATGATATAGTGATGATCACAGTGGAGCGTAATCAAAGATATATGGAGAATCTGGATAGCTACATTATACAGGAAGAAGAAAAGTAAGTGATATAATATAAAAGATATTGAGATTTTTTTATTAATCGCGAAATCGTCAGAATATGAAACTGACATTGACAAGAAGTTAAGCAAATGATATTCTGATATTAACTTTTTTGTCAAAAATTTTTTTCACAACATTCCAAAGGAGGACATTATGAGTAAGAAAAGAATTACAGCAATTTTATTAGCATCTCTTATGGGAATCAGCGCTATGCCGTCTACAGCCTGGGCAGCAGATTCTTATAAGGAAACAGAGAAAGCTGCATTTGCCAAGATGATCGAGGAGATCGGCGCTGATTATGCAGAGAGCCTTTCACAGATGAACACTGAAGAAGTCAAGGGCAATGCAAAGATGAAGGTAAGCCTGGATGATGGCGGTAAAGCAATCCTTGGTATGTTGGCTCCTGTAGATATTTCATGGCTTACTGATGCCTCCATTAATGCAAATGTCTGCATGTCTGATAAGAGTATGACAGAGAGTATGGACGTGAATGTAAACGGTACAAAGATCTGTACTGTTGAATATTATTTTGATACAGAGAATTCAGAAATTTATATGAGAATTCCGGAGCTGAACGAAGGCTACATCAAGATGAATATGGAACAGATGACACAGGAGGCTGTGGAAGAGGCTGACCAGGAGCTTGATTCTTCATTCAGTACAAGCATGGATATGGCAGATGCAATGAACAGCTATTTCTCCACTCTGGAGAACCTGCCTGAGGCAGATGCACTTACCAGCATTCTTACAAGATACAGTGATATTATTTTTGACAATGTTGCAGATGCTGAGAATCCAGGAACACAGGCAGCTGTTGCCGGTGATGTGAGCCAGGAACTGAATGTTCTGGAGGGACATGTGACACAGGCTGAGGGTATTCCGATGCTCCAGCAGATTCTGGACACAGCGAAAACAGACGAAGAGCTGAAGGGAATTGTTGAAACCTGGACTGCTGCCATGAATGATCCGGACTATACCTACGAGACATTCCTTGAGGCAATTGAGGATATGGAGAAGGAATTGGATACAGAAGCAGATGAGTCTGATGAATCCGGATTTATTTTAAAGGCATGGGTTGACGGCGAAGGAGATGTTGTGGGACGTCAGATCTCTCTGAGTGAGGATGGCCAGGAAGAAGATCTGTTTAGTTATCTTTGCACAACAGACGGCGATAACAGAGGATTTTCTCTTCAGTTTGGTGCAGGTGAGGATTCCTTTGCACTTGAGGGAAGCGGTGCTCTCGACGGAGATCTGTTAAGTGGAAGCTATGTACTTTCTGTCAGCGGTGCAGATGGGGCAGCGATAGATGTTGAAGGTTATGATACCCAGGCTGCTAAGGATGGAATCTGGAAAGGTACTTATACCATTTCTGGTGTACCGGTAGAGTCTGAGGATGGTAGCTCTTATGATCCATTTGGCGGAATGCAGCTGATTTTTACAGCTGACGGTGCGGATAAGGATCATGTTGAATGGAATCTTGCTCTTGCAGCAAGCGGTGCAACTCTTGGTTCTATTTCTTTGACAGGCGGTAATGATGGTGAGGCTCTGGCAGCTCTTGACACTGCTGCTCTGACAGATGTATATGATTTTAGTAATGATGACGATGTTGAGGCATATACTGCTTCTATAAACATGGACGTTCTTACTGAGAATCTGACCAGCGCCGGAATGCCTGAGGGATGGCTTGAGGATCTGCTTACTTCTGAGGAACCGGAGCTGCTGGAGGACAATGCAGCTGAGTTCGAGGAAGAGACAGACATGGCAGGCGATACACTGGATGACAGTGAGACACCTGCTGCATAATAATGATGTATAGCGGAGCAAATATACTGCGGCAAATATACTGCGGGACAGACGAAGTAATTTGTCTGTCCCGCTTTTGAACGCAGATAAGCATTCCCCCGCTTCAAGTGCGCGGAGCACTAAGCGGCGGGTGAGGGGGATGCTTATGTCAGTGGGAGCTTCTATTGCATGTAAGCTTTAAGAGGGGGAATTGACTTGAAAAAAAGAGGCCTGAGACTTATCTGTTTCCTGTTTTTGCTGTGCACTTTATGCACCTCATCGGTTATGGCATCTTCCTATGTGAAGGCTCGAAATACGACTGTAAGTACCACCTCCAGGAAGCATGGCTGGGTAAAAAAAGGAAAAGATTATTATTTCTATAATTCAAAGGGAAGGCTCCTCTGTGGAAAAATTAAATACAGAGGAAAGCATTACTATAGTACAAAGGATGGAAAGCGTTATACAGGATGGCTGAAATCTAAGGGGAAGCTGTATTATTATAACAGGAAGAACGGCGTGATGTTCCGGAACCGTTGGGCTAAGGGAACGAAGTATACCTATTATTTTAATAAATCCGGTGTGGCAATTGCCAGCCGATGGCTGAATTATCAGGGGAAGAGCTATTATTTCCTGGCAAATTCCAGAATGGCTAAGGGCTGGGTTAAAATAGGGGAATATCGTTATTATTTTGACAAAACAACAGGCGCCCTGGCCACTAATACCTGGGTGGGAAAATATTATGTAAACGATTCCGGTCAAAGAACCGGACAGACCAGACCGAATGTGAAGGTAAATGATAATCGTTATACATATTCCAGCAGTACCCTGAAGATTGATCTACGGAGAAAATCAACACACAATGTGCCATATTGGGTGGCAGTGATCAAAATCCGAAATTCCAGTCAGTTAAGCTCAGCTTTGTCCTACGGTACCTATGGAGGAGCCAGACAGACCACTTCCAGCGCAGTTTCCGATAATGGAGGAATCATCGGTGTAAACGGAAGTGCCTTCAGTTATCAGACCGGACGTCCGTCTCCTCTGGGAATGTGTATTAAGAATGGTGTGATCTATGGGAATTATGAGACCAGCTATAGTGTGATGGCTGTAAAATATGATGGCACTATTTATACCCCTGAGCAGGGGCTTAAGGGAGAGGAACTGCTAGAAGAGGGAGTGAAGGATACCTATAATTTCGGACCGGTTCTGATCAAAGACGGACAGGCCCAGCCGGCATGGGCTGAGACTGCCAAGTATTATCCGAGAACTGCTGTGGGCATGGTACAGCCGGGAACTTACGTCCTGCTGGTTACTGATACAGGCAGCTATTCGGGGCTGAATCATTGGGATCTGGTAAATATCTTTACCGGATATGGCTGTCAGTATGCTTACAACCTGGATGGCGGCGGTTCTGCCACATTGTATTATAATGGTCAGGTCATGAATAAGCTGATCAATAATTATCAAAGGCCCTGCGGGGATTTCCTGTATTTTACGAAGTAAAAAAATTCAATGCATCAATTTTGTCCCGGGTTTCTTCGGAAACCTGGGAGTATATGTCCTGCATACAAGTACGGACACGAAATCTGTCCGGAAGGGTATAGGTAAGATCACCCTCTATCTGAAGCTGTTCTGCAATTTCTATGAGTAAGTCAGCAAAATCTTCATATTTTTCCAGTTTGGTATAGCAAGTTACATAATATTCAAAAAGCGAAGCATAGCAGGTGCCATTTCTGTGCTCTGCATCGCATAATTCCAGGGCAAGATCATATCGTTTCGTATCAATCAAGGCAGAAATGGATGCCAGACGTGCGGCTGATTCCCGGCAGGCCTTTAGACAGGTGTCGCACCGCTGCTGTGTTTCCGGGGAAAGCTCCAATTTACTGACTTCATCTAATTGTTTATATAATAACGAATATTCATTTACATTGCGGGGGCCATAAGTATTATTGATAAAATTAATAACTACATCAGCAGCCTGGTCATAGTCCTTGTCGTGTATATAAAGTCTGGAAAAGGAAATGACATTGGCAAAATTATCCGGCTGGAAATTATTTTCTTTTATAATGCGTCTGGCCTCTTCATATTTTCCGTCCATAATGGCCTCTTGTACTTTTACAATGGGAAATTCAATGACGCTGTCAGAAGCAGGAGTGGAAAATTCCTGTTGGGATGTAATGCGTTTCAGCGGGGCGCTTAAGGGAAGTACAAGGAACAGAGCCAGGATGATTATGGGGATTTTTCGCAGCATATGGAAAAATTTCCGTAGCTGTATCTGGGAATGAATATGCAGGCACTGATTCAGAATCCTGCGTGAATAAGAGCTGTCTGTCTGCCTGCGTAGCTCTTTCAGCAGCTTTTTTGAAGGACAGTCTTGTTTTTTCAGGTATTCAAGCTCCTGCTGACGGAGCAGAATGGTGTTAATGTTGTCTTCCATGGGGACTCTTCTTTCTGTAAAAGATTTTCTTCTTTGTTAAATGGGAAGTGGAAATCATGGATTCCAGCTTATGGCGCAGGGATGAAACCTTTTTGTAGCGCCCTGAGTAGTCCGCGGTGCATTTGGTGATGATTTTCCGGATCCGTTTGCTGCAAAGGGTATGTAAATCACCGGAAGAAATCTGTTTGGGAGATTTTCCGGTAAGCATAAAGGTAAGTACACATCCTAAGGAATAAATGTCTACCCTGTCTGTGGGATTTTTGTAATCCAGAATTTCAGGGGCAGCATAGGGGTTGGTTCCGGCAATCACTGTAACCATGTGATTGTGATTTTTGAATATGCTTGTAATGTCAAAGTCGATCAGCTTACAGCTCACCTTCTGGTGAAGCCCTTCTATGTGGCTGTAGGGTTCCGGAACGATTGCAGAGCGGTCTGTGAGGAGAATATTCTGGGGTGCCACATCTCCGTGTGCAAAAGAGAAAGAAGCCAGACTTTCCAGACCTTTGCAAAGCTGGATCAGAAAAATAACAGCTTCTTTTTCGGAAAGGCATCCATACTCATTTATGTAATCCTCCAAAGAAAGACTTCTCTTCTCTGCCAATACAGGAGAGGAGTAGTCTAAGCATGTAGGCTTTTTGACAAATTCATTGACCGCAAGATGCTGTCCGGAAACTGTGAGAACTCCAAATACTGTTTCTGTATAGGGGTTCCAGATAGTGCTTAATTTTTTATAGATTTCTGTCTGGATCGGAGAAATTTCTTTTAAGATAACAGAACCCTGGTCAGAGGCCAGGGGCATATATTCCGGCTGCAATTCTGCAGAATAGGTGCTGTAGAAATTTCCATCTTTCTTCTGTTTGGATGAAGAAAGCACATCCAGAAAATCCATATCAATATAATTCTCTAATGCCTGCTGCATTTCCTGTGACAATGCCATGATAGTATGTGGGGCCTCCTGTAATGTTATATAAGGGTATGCTTATAGTATACGGCAGAACATGATAGTGTGTAAACGAAAATGTAGATTTTTGTCTATTTCAGTGTTGTCAGGCCCTTTGTTAAAAGAATATCATTAATATCGTCCAGGTTTTTTCCCTGACGGATTCCGCACATGATCTCGAAATCTCTTTCGTTTTTCGGATAAAAATCTGCCTGGAGCAGCCTTCTTAGAATATTACGTGTTTCCCGAATATTCAGCTTGAGTACAATGCAGACTACGATCAGATTATCGCGGCTGAGTTTTTTGGTTCCATGTAAAAATTCATGTAAATGGGAAGAGCGGATATCACACATTTCTGCAAATTTATTTCCACTTAGTCCTGCAGCTTCTATTTTGTGATAAAGGTCTAACAGGATTTCTTCCTGTGTTACAAAATCTATTTTATTACGGTCAACACTTCCCTTTTTTTCTATTTCCTGAAAGATAACCTCTGTGCTTAATTTTTCACTCATGTTTTTAACCTCAAATCTGTTGTGGATTATATCCCGGGATATTGTACGATTAGTGTAGCACCAGAAAGAGCTTAGTGCAAAGCAAATGTAGGAATCTGGCAAAATATACACTGGCAGTGAATGAAACCGGTAGGCAGCAGGCTTATAATATAGAAAATATTAAATAATCAGGTAAGGAGAGAGGTTATGCAGATCGTATTGCTAATATTGATTATTGTAATGGGCCTGGTTGTACATAAAATTTATACCAGCTTTTTTACAGTAATTCATTTCAGCTTTCAGAGCGTTTTTACAGAATGGTTCTGGTGCATTGCGATTGGCGCAATAATTGTAGGAGCGCTGGGAAATGCACTGGGGCTTTTGTAAGATGAGGAACGATAGCTGGAAATGCAGGAACAGAATGCGGAGAGAGGAGTAAAAATCAAATTACTCCTCAATTAACAAAAGTTCAACAATATTTAAGATAGCCTGACGCTGTTTTGGCGTTAACAGCCGCCATTTTTTTAACATGTTTTTTTCTTCGGTGGTCATGGAAATAAAAATGTCCGTATCGGTAAAAAAATCGGACAGAGTGATTCCAAAGGTCTGACAAATGATCTCAAGCTTGTCTATAGGAGGCATAAGATTTTTTCTATACCAGGTAGAGATGGTTGA
This sequence comes from uncultured Blautia sp., assembly GCA_934408705.1. GTDB lineage: Bacteria > Bacillota > Clostridia > Lachnospirales > Lachnospiraceae > Blautia_A. The sequence goes on from CAKRVL010000028.1 coordinate 24,378, forward strand.
TTGAGGAATGCCAGATAGCTTTGCCAGTCGGTAAGAGGTCCAACCACGTTCTTGACGCAATTCAGTTATTTTTTCTAATACATTAAACAAATCGAAAGTCTCCTTTAATTCCATATTACGTTAATAATATTTCGACAAAGTACTTTACAATAGAGCTTTAAAGACGTAAAATTATTATTGCAAATACGAAGTATTGCGATACGAAATCACGAAAAAAAGTGCTAAACAGAGGGAGGAAGTAGGAATGGCAATTGTTGATGTGATCAAATACGATGGTTCGCCAAATTTATTGGCCTGGAAATATCCAAGTGAAGAATTGGGAACCTGGACACAGCTAATTGTAAATGAATCACAGGAAGCTATTCTTTATAAAGGGGGAAAAGCGTTAGATGTTTTTGGAAGTGGCAGACATACACTTGATACTGCTAATATTCCAATATTGAATAAAATTATTAATTTACCATTTGGTGGCCGTTCTCCATTTACGGCAGAAGTATGGTATGTAAATAGAGCATTTTCCCTGGATGTAAAATGGGGAACAGCTACTCCAATACAAATTCAGGATCCGAAATATCAGATTTTTTGTCCATTAAGAGCAAATGGAACATTTGGAATTCAAGTCAGCGATACCAAGAAATTTCTGGTAAAGCTTGTAGGAACAATGCCGGTGTTTGATCAGCAGACATTGATTAAATATTTTAGAGGATTGTATATTACAAAGGTGAAAGATGCAATTTCATCTTATGTGGTAAAAAAACAGATCAGTATTCTGGAAATCAATGCTTACATAGATGAATTGTCTACATTTATGAAAGATCGCATTGAACCGGAGATGGAAGAATATGGAATAAGATTAGCCAGTTTCTATGTAAATGATATTAGTGTTCCGGAAGATGATCCAGCTGTAAAAAAATTAAAAGATGCGCTGGCAAAACGGGCAGAAATGAATATCATTGGCTATAGCTATCAGCAGGAACGATCCTTTAATACTTTGGAAGGTGCTGCTAATAATTCCAAAGGAGCAGCTCCGCTCATGGGCGCTGGTATGGGACTTGGTATGGGAGTTGGAATGGGTAAAGCGGTAGGAAGCGCTTTTAGTGGTATTTCAGAATCTATTGATACAAGTAATTCTGCGGCAGTTAAAGAATGTCCTAAGTGTCATATGAAAATTGATGTGTCACAACGTTTTTGCGGAAGCTGTGGATATGATACGGAAAGCAAAGAAGAAGAAAAAAAGGAACCTAAGCAGATTATAATAAAATGTTGTAAATGTGGTTCGGAACTGAAAAAGAATATGAAGTTTTGTCAGGAATGTGGAAAAAAATATAATCCTTGTCCGGAATGTGGTTATGATTTGGAAGAAGGAGCCGAAACATGTCCTGGGTGTGGCTATGAACTGCCGAGAAAATGCCCGGAATGTGGTGCAGAACTGTCAAGGAATGCAAAGTTCTGTCCGGAATGCGGGCATTCAATGGTGAAGAAGTGTCCGAAATGCGATAGTGTTATTGAGGGAAGTCCTAAGTTTTGTCCAGAATGTGGAGAGAGACTATGAATGAAGAAAAAAACAGAAGAGTATATATGCTGGGAATTGGTGGAGTAGTTGTTTTGCTTGCAACTGTTACTATTTTTATGATAGTGAAACCGGAGCAGTGCTATAATTCGGTCTTTTTGGGATTATTGTTCTTTTTGGCAGCTGAGATCGTATTCTTCGGAGGCTTGATAGGTCTGGAATTTATGGAGGATTCTTCTCAGATCGTGGCGAGAAGCGGGTGTGGCTTTTGTATTATAGGATATGCGCTGGCTGGTGGAGTCACTTCATTGCTCTATATGATAATGAACACCAATGCCATCCGAATGTTTTTGATAATACAGATTATCCTAATAGTAGTATGTACGGTCTTGTTTTTTGTTTTTAAAGACTTCTCACATGAAGTATGGGAAAAAGATAACAGAACATTAAGCTCTGTAAAAAAATGTGATGAATTAGTGCAGGAATTTATTTATTTGCAAAAGAACACCAAATATGGAAAACAATTTAATGAGTTAGCTGAACAACTGAAGTATACAGACTGTTCGGTGGATATAGAAGTAGATGGTGAAATCAAACAGGTAATTGCAAAGATTAAGCAAGAACTGGAAAAAGATCCTTATTCAGATAAGATTGCGGATTATATTTCATCTGTTTCTGAGTTGATTAAAAAAAGAAAATATCAAATAAAAAATAAAAAAAACGGAGGAATTTAAATTATGAACAGATCAAAGGCTGCAATTGCAGTAAGTAAAATTGCAAGTATTATTCAAATGCTGGCAGGAGTGTTTATTGTTTTTACATTTGGATTATGTACAATAATGTATTTCACTGATGCTGAATTTCAGAGTAATGGAATTTCATTCTTAGTTACTTGTTTGATCATTGATGCGATTGGTATAGCTTTAATTCTTTTTTCAAGAAAAAGAAGTAAACTGATAAAAGAATTTAAAAAGTATGTGGGATATATTTCAGAAGATCCATCAGGATCTATTGCAAACCTTGCATCTGCTATGGGAACATCTCAGGATGTGGTAAAGAATAACCTGGAGTTAATGATTAAAAGAAAATACTTTGTAAATGCCCGCATCGATCTTGGGAAAAATTGTATTGTTATAGGTTCTGGTGCAAAAAGTACCCAGCAGAAGGTGCAGCAATCAAATACAACAGGAGCGGCGGCAGCAGCTGTGAATATGCCGAAAATCCAGTATGTTACAGTTACGTGTAAATGTTGCGGAGGAATTAATAAAATTGTAAAAGGAAATGTAGCTGAATGTGATTTCTGTGGCTCTCCGATAAATGGATAATGTGTAGATGTTGATTCATTTACATTGTACGAGCACGATGGAATCAATAATATGATTGCATGAGGGAATAGGGCAGCTATAGAGGTGTGGAAGAGACTGGAAATTTGAATTCTGGTCTCTTTTTTTATTTCACTTTATAGCATATAAACAGAAAAGATGGTAAACTATAAAAAGAATTTTTACTGGTGCAACTAGGGATGAACGTTTTGTAAAACAGTAGGAGATGCATATATGAGTACAGATGAAGCTCTGTATGAGCGTTTCTGGAATGGAGAGAAAACAGCGGCAGATGAGCTGGTGCACAGGCATGGGGATATTCTGGTTTTGTTTTTGAACAGTTATGTGAAGGATATCCATGAAGCAGAAGACCTGATGATTGAAGCTTTTGCCTTAATGTTTGTGAAGCGGCGGCCGGTATCGGAGGATGGCAGCTTCCGCGCCTATTTATATAAGACAGCGAGGCGTCTTGCAGGAAAAGCGATCAAAAAACACAGAATACATATTGGATTGGAAGAACTGCCCTTCGAGCTGCCCGGGGAAGTACTGGCTGATACAAATCTGTTTGAAAATGAACGGAAGAAGCAGCTTTATGAAGCCATGGAAGAACTAAAACCGGAATACCAGGAAGCCCTGTACCTGGTTTATATCGAGGATATGAGCTACCGGGACACCGCAGAAGTTATGGGCAGGTCAGAAAGCCAGATTAAAAATCTGGTTCACAGGGGCAAAAAGAGCCTAAAAGAGCTCCTGGGAAAAAATGGATTTGAGTATTAGAAACCGTCACAGATGAAATGTGGCGGTTTTTTCTATGAAAAAAATTTTTGAATTTTTTTCATTTTTAGTGAGAGGATTTTGGATTTGGTGCCTTTTATATAGTATAGAAGAAAATGGAAAGGGGCAGTGGGAGAATGGGATATGGTTCGGTAATACTTCAAAACGGTGCAGGCGGTTACATTCTGATCGGACTTGGGGCATTTATACTGGGAACGGCAGTAACATTATTCTGTCTTCGGATCAGACAGAAGCAGCGCTCTCATGGGACGCGGGATGAACATGGAAATGGATTAGAAAGCAGGAATATGGAGGGAGGAACAAAATGAAGAAAATCGAATTAGCGAAAAAGAGCCGGAAACTATTTTCCGCGATCCTGGCAGGAGCAATGCTCACCACATCTGTGATACCGGAATCTTTTGTTTGGGCGGCAGAGGACGTGCAGGGATTCGGAGACGGCGAAGACAATGAGGATGTGATCTTTGAATCAGTAGAAGAATTTGTGGCAGAGGATGCCGTGGAAGAAGGCTTTACGGATGGAGTTGCTCTTTTTAGCAGCGGCAGTGAGATGACAGTGGGAACAGCGGCTGCGAATACGATTTCGCCGGGGGAAAATGTAAAGATCACTTCAGGAGGAACGTATACGGTACAGGGTGGAACATATACTAAGACTGGGCCTCGCGATCCCTTCGGTGGTGTAATTACTATTGACACTACAGAGAAAGTTACTCT
>CAKRVL010000029.1 GCA_934408705.1 uncultured Blautia sp.
ATATTTATTATATCAGAAAAGCGGTTCCAACAATAGCAAAACCCTGCAAAAGCAGGGCTTTGTCTACAGTCTGAACGCTCCAGCCAATCTGGAGCGTTTTTTTGCACATCAAACAGCATTGCTGATTTTATTAATGCAAATCCCTTTTGCGTCAAATTTATATACATTGCCGGTACTTGATTTCACTGTACAGTTTTTATACATTGCACCGGTTTTTGTATTAAAACAATACCATTTTCCGCCATTGTTCAGCCATCCGGTATGTGCCTTTCCATTCTCAGACTTTTCGAAATAATAACGCCCGTCATTTACCGTTTTCCAGCCTGAAAAACGACGTCCCTTTTTGTCTACATAATAGATTCCATCATCCAGATTCAACAGCCTGTTTTTCTGTTTTTTTCCTTTGATATAGTAATAATAATACTTTCCGGATTTTTTCCAGCCATTCTTTTTATCCGGTATTACAGTGTCCTTTTTCGGTTCTATTTGGGATACCTGATTAAAATAACTTACAATCGCCCTTGCATCTGCCTGTCCTATTTTTTTCAGCTGTTTATTTGTTTTCAAATATTTACCGGCTTCAGATGGATTGGAAACAAAGGCATGTTCAATAATCACTCCCGGAAGATTCTGTTCCACGCTCTGCGCAACAATAGCATAGTAATCTCTTCTTGTCCCATTAGGATAACGGCTTCCATCCTCACTCATTCGATATTCCATTCCACCTGTAGCGGAATATCTCCTGGTCAGTCCCAGTCTTGTCAGTTCTTTTATCACACACTTTCCAAAAAGCTTTTCTTTATCAGCCAGATAAGAGCGATATGTTCCTTTCGAGATCAGCACAGAAGCACCCTTTACATAACGACTTTCGGTAGAGTTTACATGCTGGCTTACCAGAAGATCTGCACCATAGGATTTTGCTGTAAGTACTCTGGAAACAAGACCTTTATTCTGATTTTTGGTACGTGTCATATAAACTTCTATATCCGGATATTTCTTCAGTTCCTCCATGGTGTAACAGGCAATTTTCCAGTTAATAACTGATTCCTTATACACATGTCCATTATGTACCTCATAGGATCCGGAATCTGCTCCTCCATGACCAGGATCCAGTACCACCACATTCTTCTTGGTAAAGGTTTCTGTTTCTGCTTCTGCGCTGGCAGTGTAAGAACCCCAAATACCAGTCATTACAACTGATAAGATAAGCAGTATACCAAACAATATTCTTTTCTTCTGCATATCTCTTTCTCCTTCATATCAAATATAATTTCCCTTTAATGATAACAAAATAAACAAAAATCAGTCGGAAAGGGCGCTTCCAGAACAATTTTTTCATCTGAAAAGGGATGATAAAAAACAAGCTTCCAGGCATGAAGTGCAGCCCTTTTAAACAATTCCTGGTTTCTCTTTTCATTATACAAAGTGTCACCTAAAAGAGGATATCCAAGACCTGCCATATGAACGCGGATCTGGTGTGTTCGCCCTGTTTCCAGATGGAGCTGTATAAGAGACTTATTTGAGTAATTTTTCACCACCTTGCAATAAGTAACTGCATTTTTACTTCCCGGCAGTGTACCATCCGGGGAAATCACCATTTTCACAGGATCATCCGGATCCGGGGCAATTGGGATTTCGATTTTCCGGATACCATTCTCCGGAAATTTTCCCTCCACAATCGCCAGATATGTTTTTTGCAATCTTCCCTCTTCCCGCTGTTTCTGCAGTCTTGCCGCCGCAACCTGATTTCTTGCAAATAATAAAATCCCGGAGGTCTCCCTGTCCAGTCTTCCAATAGAACGAATTCGGGTAGCTTCCCCTTTGCTTCGAAAATAAGCTGCAATCTGATTGGAAAGACTATCCCTGTAATGGCTTCCGGATGGATGAGTCACTACTCCTGCAGGTTTATTCACAGCCAAAATATCCTGGTCCTCATACAGGATCTGCAGGTTTTCTGAAAAATCGGATGACTTTTCTGACGGTGACTCCAGCTGTCTGGAATCCGTTTCCTTCATCTCCAGACAAACCCGTATCACATCTCCGGAAACTGCACGTTCTGTTACTCTGCACTGTTTCCCGTTTTTACAGATTCCTCCTGTTCTGAATTTTGCCTGGCTGATCTGCTTCCTGGTAAGTTTAGCCTGAATGAGAAGAAGATCTTCCACTTTACAAGGCTCTGCAGCTTTTATTTCAAGATATCTTTCCATATTATCAAACCTGTCGCTTTACTTTGTTTTTCATATGATACCACGCTATAGTGTAACACAAACTATATTTTTATAAAATCCCTGATTTTCTCAATTGCAGTTATGTGTTTGACTTATACCTGCTCATCTATTATACTGTTAAATCAGAATACAAAAATAAGGAGTTTTCCCTATGGATTCAGATAAATTATCAGTTCTGCCACAGGCCTTTCTTCACAGAATGAAGGACATGCTTGGCGAAGACTATGAAGCCTTCCTGGCAGCTTATGAACAGCCGCGTACTTATGGACTCCGGGTAAATACAGCCAGAATTTCCTGCGAGGAGTTTGAAAGGATAGTTCCTTTTCCCGTAAAAAGAATTCCCTGGATTTCCAACGGATATTTTTATGATGAAGATGTGCGGCCTTCCAGATGTCCCCTTTACCAGGCCGGACTCTACTATCTTCAGGAGCCAAGCGCCATGACACCGGCCTCCCGTATTCCCATTAAGCCTGGAGAATATGTGCTGGATATGTGTGCTGCTCCTGGCGGAAAGGCAACAGCAGCCGGTTCTGCATTAAGAGGAGAAGGGCTTCTGGTTGCCAACGATATCAGCACGACAAGAGCAAGGGCTCTGCTCCGGAATCTGGAGCTTTTCGGAATACCGAACCTTTTTGTGGCAAATGAAAAGCCAGAGAAGCTGGCAAAGAATTTTCCTGAATTTTTCCACAAAATCATTCTGGACGCACCATGCTCCGGAGAGGGTATGTTCCGTAAGGAGGAGGCACTTGCCCGGGATTGGACACCGGAAAAGTCAGAGGAGCTTTCCCAGATTCAGAAACAGCTTTGCCTGAATGCCGCGGATATGCTGCAGCCTGGAGGACTGCTCCTTTATTCCACCTGCACATTTGCACCTGCCGAGGATGAGCAGGTTATTTCCTGGCTTCTTCGTGAGCGTCCCCAGCTCTCTCTTGTTTCAATGGAAGGTTATGAAGGCTTTTCCACCGGCAGATCTAAGTGGGGAGATGGAAATCCACAGCTGGAGAAATGTATCCGCATCTTTCCACATAAAATGCAAGGAGAAGGACATTTCCTGGCACTTCTCAAAAAAGAAGGATTGGCTGGTCCATCGGCTGGAGCCGGTAAAAATGTGCGTCTGTCAGCAGATGTCCGGAAATATATAGAAATGTTTTTTGAGGAGATCGGAATGAAGACTCTGGGAGGACAGCCCTTTGACTGGAACAGAGTTGAGGTACGGGCAGATAAGGTTTATTATCTTCCTGCTGTTTCCTGTAATTTCAGAGGTCTGACCTTTATTCGAAATGGACTCTATCTTGGAGATTTGAAAAAGAATCGTTTTGAGCCTTCCCAGCCACTGGCTCTGGCATTTCGTAAGGATGAAGCCGAAGCTGTAATTTCTCTTTCTGTAGATGATCCAAGACTGGAGCGCTACCTGAAGGGAGAGACACTTATTATTGAGCCTGATGAAGCAGCACACGCCAAAGGATGGCATTTGCTTTGTGTAGAAGGATATCCTTTAGGATTCGGAAAGCTGGTTAACGGAACCTTAAAAAATAAATACCCGGCAGGATGGCGGGTTTAAATGCCCATCTGTTTTACTTAAATTTTCCCATTTGCTGGAAATGGGGGATGCCGTATACCGCGTCCCCCATTTTTTTTGCAAAATTTTACAACTATAATAACAATATTGCCTTTTTCAGTGCAAAAGAATAAATGTATTTTTCCTTCACTTTTCGTCCGGTCATTCTCTGAAGTGCCCTGGCATAATCCTCCAGCTGAGTATGATACAGGTCTATCAGCTTCTTTTCATCCCCTTTTCTCACATGGTCTGTCTTATAATCTACCAGAACGATTTCATCTTCTTCCAGAAAATAAGCATCAATGATTCCCTGTACCAGCACACGTTCCTTAGGATCCCAGCTGCCATCAATTTCAGCCGCACTGCAGGATATTACAAAGGGCTGCTCACGAAATAGTCTGTCGGATAACGCAGCTATTTTCATTCTATGACCAAGCTTGCATTCTACAAAAAACCTGAGGTCTGAAATCCTGATACAGTTTCCTTCTGATTCAGATAGTTTTTTATTCCGGATCAAAGCTGTGATCTGCTCTTCCAGCTGTCTGTCACTGTCCGTTTTATCGTACTCCAAGCACTCCATAACACGATGATATGCAGTACCTCTGGCCGAACCAGTAAACTCCTCTTCCGCCTTTTGTTCCTCAATGAAACGTGGAATAAGCGGTACGATATCCGGCTCAAAAAAGGCAGCCTCCTCTATATCAGCCTCCTCATGATAGCTTCTTTTCTTAAGCTCTGACACACTGACCTTTACCGGAATATCCTTGCGATACTCGTAAGGATACACGTATTCAAACCGTTTCTTCAGTTCTTCCCTGATTCCGGAATCTACGGTTCTCCCGCTATCCCAGTTTTCAAGAATATCATCCTCTATCTGACCGGATACCTGCTCCACCACCTCTGCTTCCGTCAGCATCCGGGCTGTGATTCTCTTTACCTGGAACTCAGAAGAATCCTCATAAAAAGGATTGTCACACTCAGGCAACAGGCCAAACTCCTGATACAGACTATCCATGCAACGATGTCTGGCAAGTGCAGGCAGCACATAATCCCAAAACGTATTTCCGCTTCGTCTCATTCCGGCAGGAAGCAGCTCCTGATAATTTTCCCTTAATCTGGATAAAGAGCGCAGTTCCTTTTCCAGATTTCCTATGGTTCCGATCATGATCAGCTTCTCCTTGGCACGGGTAAGGGCAACATAAAGAATACGCAGCTCTTCTCCAAGAGCCTCCTCCTTAAGCTTCCGACGGATCACTTCCTTGTGCAGAGTTGGAACGATCATTCTGCGATCAGGTAAAATAGCATCAACTCCAAGCCCATGATCTGAATGAATAAGAAGCTTACTTTTCAGCTCCTGCGTATTAAACTGCTTTCCCATTCCTGCAAGGATCACAATTGGAAACTCCAGTCCCTTACTTTTATGGATGGTCATGATCTCTACTGAACCATCTCCCGCACCGGCAAGATTAACCTCTCCATAATCTATTTCATACTTCTGCAGATGTCCAATATATCGTACAAAGTTAAACAGCCCACGGTAGCTTGTCTTTTCATAATCCATAGCTTTTTCCACCAGCATGGCAAGATTGGCGCTTCGCTGTGCACCATTTGGCAAAGCCTTCGCATAGCTGCCATATCCTGTTCTGCGAAGTATCTCCAGGATCAGCTCATGGACAGGAGTATACACTGCAAGATCTCTCATTTCATTTAATAAATCAATAAACCTTTCCAGCTTCTCACGCAGACACTCCCATGCCTCTCTTGACAGGCTGCTATTATCCCCTGCGTTATTTTCTTCATGGTCAGCCAGAAAGCTTAGTACACTCTCATAGATCATTCCATCCGGATACTCTTTTCTCAGCACAGCAAGCTCCTGTGTAGTACAGCCAACAAGGGGGGAGCGAAGAACACCTGTAAGCGGAATATCCTGCAACGGATTGTCACAGACCTGAAGATAATTCAAAATAGTAACCACCTCAAGAGCGGAAAAATAGCCGGTCTTTGAAGCTGAATATACCGGAATCCCATGGGCAGATAACACTTCAGTAAAGGTTTCTGACCACCCTGAGGCACTGCGAAGGAGAATTACAATATCACCATAACGGGCAGGCCTGTATTCTCCAGTTTCTTTATCAAGAACCTGCTCCCTGCCTACGATTTCCCTGATCCTGTGAGAAATGGCAAGAGCCTCCAGTTCGACTCTGTCCTGTCCTTCCGGTAGTTCCTCTAATTCTTCAGAATCCTTTTCCACAAGAAGCACCTCTGTAGAAAGGAAACGCTCCTGATTTCCTTCCGGAAACTGCGCTCCAGGGTAAAGAGCGGCAGCTTTGTCATAGGCAATACCTCCCAGATCCTCTCCCATGATCTGACGGAAAATAAAATTGGCAGAATCCAGGACCTGGGAACGGCTTCGAAAATTTTTGTGCAGGTCAATTCTCTGTTCCTCACTGTCCGTTAAACTGTACTTTTTATATTTTTCCATAAAAAGCTCAGGTCTGGCAAGGCGAAAACGGTAAATACTCTGCTTCACATCCCCTACCATAAAAATGTTTTTCCTTCCATCCGCCCAGCCAGATACGCAGTTTGTGATCATTTCCTGTACCAGGTTACTATCCTGATATTCATCTACCATGACTTCATCATATTTTAGGGAAAGCTCACGGGCAGCCGGACTCATCCGTACCTCGTCATCTTTACGCTCTACCAGGATATTTAGGGCAAGATGCTCCATATCGTTAAAGTCCAGAATGTTCTTTTCCCGTTTTTTTTCACCATACATGCGGATAAATTCTCTTGTAAGCTCCACCAGCATTTCCACAGGTTCCCTGCAGGCATCAAGAAGCTGGGGAAGCTCCTCTTCCTTCACTGTAAAATACCGGGTTCCTATATCTTTTAAAATTCCTTTTGCATTTTCCCGAAGCTCCTTTACCTGTTCCTTTAAGTCATCATCCACCGGCACTTCCGGTTTCTTTCTGGAAAGAGTTGCAAAAGAAGGCTTTCCAAGAAGCGCACCTGCTCCGTCAAAATCTCCGGCTTTCACCCTTTCCTCTGCATCCCGGATAAGAAGCTGATCACATATCAAGGCATCATCGTACAGATAGGGGCCTCCTGTCAGCCCGCAAAGTTTTCTTGCCTCCTCGAGGAGCATTTTTGCCTGGTTCAAATCCTCGGATACGTTTTTCCATAACAATTCCATCCATTTTGATGTTTTAATAGTGTTAATATCTGTATTTTCATAACTATCCATACATTTTTTCAGCCATATGTCAGGGTAAGGATTACTCATGGCTGTATCATAAAGAGAATAGATCAGCCCCTTAATTCCTTCATCATCTTTGCCGGAAGCATAGCACTCAATAAAATACTTGAATTTCTCATCTCCACTGGCATAATAGGCTTCCAGAAGCTCCTTCATTACATCTTCCTTCAGAAGCTTCAATTCCCCATCCTCCCCTGTCCTGTAACCGGGATCCAGGCCGATAAGATGAAAGTAATTCCGGATCACATAAGCACAAAAACCGTCTATGGTGGTTATCTGCGCATTATGGATCAAAGTGGTCTGCCTCTGAAGGTGCTCGTTATCCGGATTCTCATACAGAGCTTCCTCAAGAGCTGTGGCGATTCTCTGCCGCATCTCTCCGGCAGCCGCCCTCGTAAAGGTCATGATCAGCAATCTGTCAATATCTACCGGATGCTCAGGATCCATGACCTTGCTCAGAATACGCTGTACAAGCACCGCTGTCTTACCTGAACCAGCAGCAGCGCTGACCAGAATATTCCTGCCTCGTAAATTAATAACCTGCTCCTGTTCCTTCGTCCACTTTACTGCCATTACTGGTTCACCTCCTTCTCAAAAGCATTCCAAAGCTCCTCGTCTGTAAAGCTCTTCAGCCTGCGGAACTCATAGCCCGGTATTTTCATGTCAAAGCCACATACACTACTGTAAGGGCAGTATGTGCAGGCATTTTTCGTTCCCAGTGCATACGGAGAAACCTGGGCATCTCCTTCCACAATAGACTGTCTGATATGGGAAATCTTTGTTTTTACATATCGGTTCAGAAGATCAAACTGCTCTCTTGTTGCCACAGAAGAGCTTTTATAAAAGCTGCCATCCTTTTTAATGGACACTGGCAAAGAAACCAGAGTACTGTCCATTTTTTCAGCCAGTTCCCGGTCTGCCTGTACAAGACCATTCATCTTCAGCTTTTTCAGAACCTCCTCCTGGACTTTTTCCACATCTGCATCTATTTTTTCTTTGATCATAGGATCCTGAATATTGTAATAAAATACTCCTGCCGGAATCACCTCTTTATCCTTATGCTTGTTCTTCTCCACATTAAGGGCACCATCCATGTAGATCATTAACTGCAGCTGCAGCCCATGATACAAAGAAACCAGGTCAAAGGATGTGTTTCCGGTCTTATAATCGATCACACGCACATATAACTTGCCGTCCTCAGTCTCCATGGTATCCACCCGGTCAATTCTGCCTCCCTGGAAAGACACTTCAACCTCCTCGGGCTCAAATTCTCCTGATCTGAGCTGTTCCTGGATAGCCCAGACAGTTCTTCTCACCATCCGCTTTGTACGCTGGATCATATATTCATTACGGGCACTGCTTTTCAAAATAGTGTTTCCATAGTCAGCAGCTACAATCTCTACCAGACGGTCTGCAATTTCATCTCTTTTTTCGGAAGATAGCTCTTTCAGAAAAAGCTTCTCCTTCTTAATCTCTTTAAACAGCTTTTCCAGAACCTTATGCATAATATTTCCCATATCCATAGCACGGAATTCATATTCTGCCCTCTGGGTAAGCTTCAGACCATACTGCAGAAAATGAGCAAATGCACAGGCAGAATAACGTTCCAGCCTGGTAGCACTGTATGGAGATATCTCCCCGTACAAAACCTTTGCCACACTTTCGCTGATCACATCTGCTGGCTTACGTGTTCTGGAAGCATCTACCAGCTTTCTTACTAATGTCCCATATTTCGGACTCATAAGATACCAGTTGTACAGTTCGCAATAGAAAGGATCTCCTTTTCCCACAGCGCCTTCAGAAAGCCCCTTCAGAAAGCATTCAATACCAGTTCCCGGAAGCTCCATACCATTCAGGGTAAATTCCTCAGCTTGTGCATTTCTTACAATAAGCCGGGGGTAAAGCGCCTGGATACTATGGATCAGATATGCCGGACTTACAGGCTCTCCCTTCCCATTAGAAAAGCAGTAAGACAGACAAAGATACCTGCTTGGCTTTGTCAGGTTCAGATATAGATAAAAACGCTGAGTATTCATCAGTTCCTTAGGTCCTGGTGCCAGTTCCATTCCCTCACCTGCAAAAAATTCCCTGTCCATCTGTGTAAGGATCCCGCCTGAATCTGTATTTTTCGGAATATTTCCCTCATTTACCCCCACGAAGAACAATGCCTTAATCTCCTTCAGACGTGTTCTTTCCATATCACCGATCAGTACCTGATCCATACTGGGTGGGATCAAAGCAACCTTCGACTTGGCAAAGCCTGTCTCCAGCAGCTGGGTAAATTCTATTCTCGTAATCTCTTCCTCTCCCAGGATCTCCACCATCCGGTCAAGCAATTCCATAACAATCCCATATATTTGTGCGTATTCCTTCTCCAGTGCTTTTTCTCCCTTTTTCTGGAAAAGGAGCTCCTGCGCCTTCAGTTTTTTCTGGATCTCACAATCTGTTATAAACTGATATAAACTATAACAATATTCACATACTTTCTTTTTTCCACCGGAAAAGCCCTGTACCAGGGACTGTACCTCGTCTAAAAATTTTTCACGGTATTCATTCAGAACCTGAATGTCCTCCGTATTCATAGTCCGATATGTTCTTATCCATTTTTCAGACCATTTTCCATAACCCCGTATCCCCAGTGCCAGCACATAATTCTCCAGCATATCCACCTGTGCCCTGGTAAGCCCGGACATGCCGCAGCGCAGATAACGGAAAACACTCTCATAAGAAAAGCCCTTCGTTACCATCTCCAATGCTGCACGGATATACTCAATAAATGGATTCATAAGGATGGTATGCTTCTCATCCAGGAAATATGGTATTCCTGATTCATCAAAGACCTGGGAAGCAATGCTTTTGTAAGCTTCCAGATTACCGGTGATCACCGCAATCTCCCCATATTTCAGATTCTCCTCCCGGATCATACGCCTGATTCTTCTTGCCGTTTCCTCCAGCTCCTTCACAGGAGATTCTGCTGCAAAAACACTTATCTCCTGCTGGTCTTCTTCATAAACAGCTCTTCGATATCGAAAAAGATGCTGTTCTAGAAAGCCAAGAGCAGGAGAAGCTCCAAAGCGTCCCTGGCCGGCCTCTTTTAAAAGAACCGGCTCATCCAGATCATTGGTAAGTCCCGACAGAGTATGTATCATTTTTCTGCTCATAAAAAAAAGCTGGTGCGGCTTTCCCTTCTGTAACGGATTCTCCCTTGCATCCAGAGTCACAGTCACCAGCACCTTGTCACAGACATTAAGAAGCTCTCTTATCACATTCATCTGCACCGGGGTAAAACCAGTGAAGCCATCCAGAAGAAGAACAGAATTTTTCAGCTTTTTGGAAAACGGGACAGCCTTTTTTAAGGCATCCATAACTCCCTCACCAGTCATATAATGCCCTTCCAGATATTGGAGAAAAGCCTGATAAAGCACCCCTACATCCTGCATTTTCATATGAAGCAGAGAGTTCTGGCCTGTTTTTTCAACCAGCTCCGACAACTCCTCTTCCTGGATATCGTACTGCATAAATTCTGAAATCAGGGATTTCACCTCATCCAAATACCCAGGCTTATTCATCTGACTGCCAAGATATGGAAGATTTTTCTTATGCTGCTGCACCAGCTTCTGAAGCACCATGCTTTTGCCGGTATCGTCAAGAAGCACCTCCGTTGCACCTCCAACCTCCTCAAACACGCGGTAGGCAAGACGCTGGAAGCTGAGCACATCAATATTCAGGATTCCTTTTCCCGGATGCATCTCCACCACATTCTTCTGAGTCTGCATGGTGAACTGCTCGGGAACAATGATATAGTAAAGATTCTGGGGGTTCTCTATGGATTCCCGGATAATATGCTGACAGGCATAGTGAGTTTTGCCTATGCCGGAGCTGCCGATAATAAATTGCAGGGACACGTTCTCTCCTCCTTCTGACAGATAAAATAGTCATTATGTTTTTTTATTTTATCATATTTTTTCTTCTTTGATAATAGGATAGAATAAGTAAGCTACGGTTCTTTTAATCTCTTTTTCCAGGATCATTTTTCCATTATAAATGCAAAACAGGAGGCGCAGTCCATGAGTTCGAAAACCAGGATCATTGTGTTACATATGAAGGAGGTGGTGTATACCATCGCTCTTCTCATTCTTGCAGTCCTGCTGGGGATACTGATCTATTTCATGTTCGGTCCCGGAAAGAAACAGCCTGCGGCTACTGTGGGGGAAGGACAGTATACCCCCGGAGTTTACCGCACTTCACTTACCCTGAATAAAAACACCTTCGATGTAGAGGTTACAGTGGATCAGGACAGTATACAGTCTATTGAATTGGTAAATATCAGTGAAAGCACCACCGCCATGTTTCCGCTGGTAAAGCCTTCTTTGGAATCTCTGGCCAGCCAGATCACCAGCAGCCAGTCCCTGGATGACCTAAAATATTCCACTGACCGTAAATACACATCCCAGCTGCTTATTTCCGCCATTGAGGAAGCACTGAAAAAAGCGGAGAACCATGTCAGTTCTCCGCCTGTAAAGTAATCTGTTTTATTCTTCAATTGCCTCCAGTGCTTCCATCCATATCCTTGCGCTTGCATCACTGGGCATACGGAGGTCACCTCTCGGAGAAAGGGAAACACTTCCTATCTTCGGACCATCAGGAAGACAGGAGCGCTTAAACTGCTGTGCAAAAAATCTTCGATAAAAGGTTTTCAGCCATTTCATGATCGTTGCTTTATCGTAGATATTCTCAAAGGTACGGCAGGCAATACGGTAAATCTTATCCGGCTCAAAGCCTGCACGAAGCATATAATACAGATAAAAATCATGAAGCTCATAAGGGCCGACCAGATCCTCTGTTTTCTGCGCAATCTTACCATCCTTAGGAGGCAGAAGCTCAGGGCTTACAGGAGTATCCAGAATATCAAGAAGTACCTCCTCCAGCTTCTTCTCCTTGCAGGTATCGGCATAATAGTGGACAAGATGTCTTACCAATGTCTTAGGAACAGAGGCATTCACGCCATACATGGACATATGGTCACCATTGTAAGTAGCCCACCCAAGAGCCAGTTCAGAAAGGTCTCCTGTTCCAACCAGAAGCGCACCCTCCTGATTCGCCATATCCATAAGGATCTGGGTGCGCTCTCTG
The DNA here is from genome assembly GCA_934408705.1 of uncultured Blautia sp. Taxonomy (GTDB): domain Bacteria; phylum Bacillota; class Clostridia; order Lachnospirales; family Lachnospiraceae; genus Blautia_A. The sequence continues at coordinate 12,179 of CAKRVL010000029.1, forward strand.
GCCTGACTGTTCTCATAGGTTACATCGTGCACAGAAGGATCGTGACCAATATCCCGGAAATGAATATTTACTGCTTCTTTAATGTTTACCTCAGTAAGTGTAGCCCCAAGACAATGGCTTAATTTGCAGGCATTCTGATAAGTTCTGTCTGTAGTACCAAAGCATGGCATGGTAACGCAGTGGATATTCTTTGGGGGCAGCTCCATAAGCTGGAAGGTACGGGCAATTACCAGCAGAGCAAGTGTAGAGTCAAGTCCTCCGGAAAGACCTACCATTGCCTTCTGGCAGTGTATATGGCTCATTCTTTTCTTAAGGCCCATTGCCTGAATATTCAGAATCTCCTCGCAGCGCATATCCCTTTCTTCCTTATCTGAAGGCACGAAGGGAGATGGAGCAAACTTTCTTGTAAGAGAGGTTTCCTCAACTTCCACATCAAATGGTACAAGCTGGAAATCTGCACTGTCTGACGCCGGGTAGGTAGAAATCCTTCTTCTCTCATCAGACAATCTCTGTACATCGATTTCCCCATAGATCACAGTGTTATGGAACAGTCTGGATTCCCCGAGAATACTGCCATTCTCAGCTATCAGATTATGTCCTCCAAACACAAGATCCTGAGAAGATTCACCCTCTCCGGCTGTGGCATAAACATATCCGCACACCAGTCTTGCAGACTGTCCTCTTACCAGATCACGTCGATAGGACGCTTTTCCCACTGTCTCATCACTGGCAGAAAGATTAACAATAATGTGGGCACCACCCTGGGCAAGATTCACACTGGGAGGCTGAGGCGCCCAAAGATCCTCACAGATTTCTGCACCTACAGTCAGTTCCGGCAGACTCTCACAGGTGAAAATAAGATTGCTTCCAAACGGAACACTCTCCTCACCAATAGTTACATCTGTCCATACGTCTTCACCAGAAGCAAAATGCCTGCGCTCATAGAACTCGTTATAGTTAGGAATATAAGTCTTGGGAACAAATCCGATAATATTTCCCTGATTCAATACTGCTGCCACATTATAAAGCTTGCCATTCAGACGCATAGGCAGACCAACAAAAATCAGAGCATCCACATCCTCTGTTTCTCTAGCAATGACAAGAAGGCTCTCCCAGGCGCTGTCCAGCAGTCTTCTCTGAAGAAAAAGATCCTGACAGGTATAGCCTGTGATACAAAGCTCGGGGAGTACCATGATCTTGGCATGCTGCTCTTCCATTTCACGGATCAGTTCCAGAATTGCACTGGTATTGGCCTTGCAGTCTGCAACTGTAATCTGCGGCGTTCCTGCCGCTACTTTGATAAATCCCTGTTTCATATCCTGGTCCTCTTATTTACACTTTCTAAGAATTTCTTTCAATTCTTCTACAGTAAAGGTATAGTTGGTATTGCAGAAATGACAGTTCATCTCAATTGGTTTCCCCTCCTGGATCATCTCATTCAGTTCCTTCCTGCCAATACTGATCAAAGCCTTCTCCACACGCTCCTTGGTACAATTGCAGTGGAAACGTGTATCTGTTTTTTCATTGATCTGTATGTCAAAGCCCTCCAGAACCTTCTCAAGAAGACTTTCAGGAGTATGACCTTCTTCCAGAAGATTAGTGACAGAACTGATATTCTGCACATTCTGCTCCAGCCTTGAGATTACTTCTTCCTCAGCAAAAGGCATCAGCTGTACGATAAATCCACCTGCCTGACGGACTGTATTATTCTTATTCATCAGTACCCCAAGGCCTACTGCTGATGGAACCTGTTCGCTTGTTGCAAAGTAATAGGTCAGATCCTCTGCGATCTCACAGGTCTGAAGCATAACCTGTCCGCTATATGGCTCTTTCAGTCCCATATCCTTGATAACTGTAAGGAAACCAGGTCCGACTGCCTCTGCTACATCCAGCTTGCCTTTTGCATTTGCCGGAATACACACATTAGGATTTCCCACATAGCCTTTAACATTTCCCTGAGAGTCTGCTGTTACTGTGATTCCCTGAATAGGACCGCCGGACTTGATCTGAAGAGTAAGAACATCCTTTTCCCCCTTCATCATAGAGCCCATCATAGCTCCTGCTGTCAAAAGTCTTCCCAGTGCTGCTGTAGCCACCGGGCTTGTATTATGAGCCGCTCTGGCAGTTTCCACCATCTCTGTAGTCACCGCTGCAAATGCGCGGATCTGGTCATTCGCCGCAGTTGCGCGGATAATATAATCTTTCATATGTTTTCTCCAATCTGTATCGTTATTTATTTCCCATGCTCCCTTACCACGAAAGTAAGTCTTCCACTGTCCTCTCTCGGAGGCTCCAGGGTATAAGCATCATACACTGCAAGAAGCTCCATTCCTGCTTTTCTGATAAGCTCTTTAATCTTCTCCAGGGAATAAGCCCGCTGATAATGGATTTCCTCGTCTTTCTCATAAAGCCCGTCTTCCCTTGGGATAAAAAGCGCCAGCTCATAAGTATTGATTCCTGTTTCCTCATCATAGCTGTTCTCCCAGATGAAGCTTCCTTCTTCCCTGTTCTCAGCGATAGTAGTGTCACCGATCATCGTCTGATATTTATAAATCGTATTCATATCAAACAGAAAGATGCCCTTAGGATCCAGATAATTATTCACAAGCGCAAACACATGCTCCAGTTCATCTTCTTCTGTTATGTAATTCAGACTGTCACAGACGCTTACTATAGCCCGCACTGTTCCATATAATTCAAATTCCTGCATATCCTGCTGAAGATACAGGATATCTTGTCCGGACTGCGCACGCTTCTCCATAGCCTCAGCAAGCATCTCTCCGGAATTATCCACTCCTATCATATCATAGCCGGCCTGCGCCAGTATCTCTGTCATGGTTCCGGTACCGCAGCCAAGATCCAGAACAAGCCCTTCTGTGATTCCCTGTGCATCAAGCTGCTCCTTCAGCCATCTGCCCCAGGCCTCATAGTCCACATTGTCCTGAAACATATCGTATACTCTGGCAAATTCTCCATAAGCCTGAAAATTATCCATATTCCCTCCAACCATCACGGACACAGCCATCCTTCCCGGGTAGCTGTGTCCGTGTAAGTTAACATTCTGCTGTTTCTGATACTGTGAGTATTACTCTACAGGCATATAATATACGTCTGCACCCTCACCGTGCCAGTAATAATCTACATCGTTCTGATCATAAACGTCTTCGTTGTTGGCGAAGCGATAGGTATTTCCATCGAAATCAACCCAGTTGCCATTTCCATCCGGAGTGATTACAAGCGGATGTCCGTCAGAGTTACGGTAAATAGTTCTGGTCTGATTCGTATCTGTAAGCTGCTCCTGGGTAAATCCACCGGAATTCGTGATCGTTCCGTCGCCAGAACCATCTGTGCTGCCGGACTGTGTGCCATCTGTTGTTCCATCTGCTGAGCCCTGGGCAGTACCATCAGCTGTATTATCAGTGGACTGTACCGGTGCTGCTGCCTTCAAAGAAGACTCGCCGGCAATTCCAAAGGAGTCAACAGCAGCCTTAACCCCTGCATAAGAGCCCTCGTCTACAACAGATCCGCAGATATTATAATATTCATCAGCACTCTTATAAATCTTGTGGATCGCATAGGTGTATCCGCCGCTCTTGGCCGGATCAGTATATTTAACAGTATAAGCGTAAACGCCTACACCTTCTACATCATTAGCGGTATAATCCTGTATCTCAAAATCAGTGCCCTGTGCAAGGTCAGAAGCCTGTTCCAGTGCAACTGCCAGATCCTGGGTATCCGGAAGCATGGCAGAAGCCATATCCTCTTCACCCTGTCCATGAAGAATCAGTATCTTACCCTGTTCAGGAGATTCAAAGCTAAGCATGTCGGCTTCATCAGCTTTATTCGCCCATGTAGCATCCGGAAGCTTGATAGATACAGCCCCATTACTGGAGGTATATGTGCTGTCCTGTACATCTGGTGCGATAGTTGGTTCCGGAGTCGGAGTGGAAGTCGGTTCCGGTGTAGGAGTTGACTCTACAACCACCTGCTCCTCAGGCTCTCCTCCGCCAAAGCTGCAGCCTGTTGCAGCTGCTGAAATACTAACTGCTATAGTTAAGATTGCTATAATCTTTTTATTCTTCATGGTATCCTCCTTATTTCGCTGCTGTTCTTCTCATAAACAGTAACCTTATTATAACGTCCCTTGGGCTATATTTTACAGTTTTATTACATGCCTGTCAATGGATTTCCAGGCATGTAAGCTAAATTTCCTGTGAAAATATTATAAACCTCAGCTGTATTTTTTATACATTTTTATTAGCAAATCGCATTATACACTTTATCCGTCATACTTTTGTAATATTTATTTTCCATACTCATACATATGCAATTTATGAAGCGCCCTTGTGGCAGCAATATACCGCCCCTGCTTTGCCAGAGGGCTCTGATCTTCAGATGGAAACAGCGAAAATACCTGATCAAATTCCAGTCCTTTTGCAAGATAGAAGGTAGTAACTGTAAGTCCTTTGCAGAAACTGGTGCTGTCGCGATGCAGATAGGAAAAATGATTCTCGGTGTCAAAACCGGTTTCTTCCAGTTTTTCCTTCAAAAGCCCTGCAGCCTTTTTCGCTTCAGCTTCCGTGCGGAGGATCACAGCGACTGTTTCAAACTGTTCCTCTCCCAGCTGAAGCTTTCTAATAATTTCATCCAGAGCAGCTTCCATAGCCTGCTTTCCACTAAAGGCCAGCTCTTCTACAGGCTCACCGTGACGTTCGAACAGCTCCATATCAGTAATTCCTGCAAGCCGGTTGGCATAAGAGGCAATCTCCATCGTGTTCCGGTAGCTTTTATTCATAACGATCCGTCGGATATCTTTCCCGAAAATTTTCGGTAAAAAGCCAAGTACATCCTGATGCTCATCCTCCATAGTCTGGGCTTTATCTCCCAGAATGGTCATTCGGCACGGAAACATCATCCTGATGATCAGATATTGGAGTCTGGAATAATCCTGCATTTCATCTACAACCAGATGCTTGATTCCATTATGGCTGTTCTGACGAAGGAGGCGGTACTTCATATAAAGTACCGGATATACATCCTCGTAACGAAGCCTTCTGTCCTGAAGCTGTACATGTGAAAGCCCCGGATAACCGCTTTCCTCCAGGAAACGGCTGTAGATCACATAGATATCCTGTGTCTCATACATATTCATGAATTTCTCCATGACAAGAGCACGTTCTTCTTCATCCATGTCATTATCACGAAGAGTTTCTATCTCATCTATAAAATTCTCTGCAACAGCTTCCATTCTTGAAAGCAGAGGAATATCCTGGAATTTAAAATAGAAAAGATCTATGATCTCCTCTTCTTTTTTCATAAAATTCTTATATTCCACATCGTGGAAATTCATCAGTCCGTCTTCCAGCAAGGCCAGGTAGCCTTCCATCTGATTCAGGAACTCTCCCGACTGCTTTTCCCTATAAAGAGAAGGCTGGTCCGGATAATTCAGGCTCTGCTCAATCTGATCGTAGCGATCCTCGCAATCAGATGCTATCCCCTTCAGCTGTCTGTAAGCAAAAAGGTCGAAGCTCATTTCCTTAATATTCTCCTCTCCAAGCTCCGGAAGAATATGGGAAATATAATCGGAAAAGATGCTGTTCGGAGACAGTATGAGAATGTTAGAGGATTTCAGATTCTGCCGGTCATGATACAAAAGATATGCAATTCTGTGCAGGGCAATGGAGGTCTTGCCACTGCCTGCTGCCCCCTGGATCACCATGATCTTATCCTTTGTATTCCGGATAATGGCATTCTGCTCCTTCTGGATGGTGCGGACAATATTTTTCAATGCCACACTGCCGCCACTGCCAAGCTCTGCCATGAGAATCTCATCATCAATCTTCACATCACTCTCAAACTGGTAAACCATACGTCCATTCCGGATCTTATACTGCCATTTAGAGGCAATCTCTCCATAGATAGTTCCAAGAGGAGCTTCATAGGATGCCGGACCTTTGTCGTAGTCATAAAAAAGGCCACTCACAGGGGCACGCCAGTCGTAGATCAAAGGGGTACGGCCTGCCTCCTCTGCGAAATTCCCGATTCCGATATAAAAAATCTCCGGCTGGTCTTCCCCCTGGAAAAGGAAATCCACCCTGCCAAAAAAGGGGGATGCCAGCATTTTGCGAAATCTTTTTCTCATATGGATCTGCTGTTCGTTAGCATTTATCTGATGAAGAAGTGCCTGCTGGTTATCAAAGTTTTCATAACCATACTGGTCCATCTCTGTATAATTCTCCCAGTAGTATTCGTGCATTCCTTCGATATCCTTCTGACCGTCCAGAATAGACTGGCTGATGCTGGCGATCCTGGTTTCTAATTTATCTGTAACGTATGCAAGAAAAGCTGCTCCGTCTTTATTGTCAATTATCATTATATATACGCTCCTTTGGCGGAAACTTTGCTCCATTATACATTATCTGCCGCCAAAAGTATAGACAAATTATGCTGTCTGTGTCTTATCAAACTGACTGTTATAAAGATCTGCGTAAAAGCCTTTTTTCGCCAGCAGTTCTTCGTGATTACCCTGCTCGATGATGTCACCATCCTTCATTACCAGGATCATATCTGCATCCTTGATTGTAGAAAGCCTGTGAGCGATAACGAAGCTGGTTCTGCCCTTCATCAGATTATCCATCGCCTTCTGGATCTGTACCTCTGTTCTTGTATCAACGGAAGAGGTTGCCTCATCCAGGATCAGGATCTTGTTATCTGCAAGAATAGCCCTTGCAATGGTAAGAAGCTGCTTCTGTCCCTGGGAAACGTTACTGGTTTCTTCATCCAGAACCATATTATAGCCCCCTGGCTGCTGCATAATAAAGTTATGGATATGGGCTGCCTTGGCCGCTGCGATCACCTCTTCATCTGTAGCATCCAGTCTGCCGTAACGGATATTTTCCATAATGGTTCCTGAGAACAGCCAGGTATCCTGAAGAACCATTCCAAACATCTCATGAAGCTCACTTCTGTTAAAGTCTTTTACGTCATGTCCATCCACCTTGATAGAGCCGCTATTCACATCATAGAAGCGCATGAGCAGCTTGACCATAGTAGTTTTTCCTGCACCTGTGGGACCTACAATGGCAATTTTCTGGCCATCCTTTACCTTCGCAGAAAAATCATGGACAATAATTTTCTCCGGATCATAGCCAAAGCTTACATGATCAAATTCCACATTTCCATTCAAGCCTTCAATGGATACCGGATTCTCTCTGGTAGTCTCCTCTTCCGGCTCATCCAGAAACTCAAATACACGCTCAGAAGCAGCCGCTGAGGACTGAAGCAGGTTTGTCACCTGTGCGATCTGCTGGATAGGCTGGGTGAAGTTACGGATATACTGAAAAAAGGACTGAATATCACCAACCTCAATAGCACCCTTGATGGTGAACCATCCTCCAAGAAGTGCAACCATAACATATCCTATATTTCCTACAAACTGCATGACAGGCATCATAATTCCGGAGAAAAACTGAGACTTCCATGCGGATTCGTATAGCTTCTGATTATCCTTCTCAAACTCTGCAACTACATCCTCTTCTTTGTTAAAAACCTTGACCACATTGTGTCCACCATAATTTTCCTCGATCTGGCCATTTACTTTTCCCAGATATTTCTGCTGTGCCTGGAAATATTTCTGGGAATGCTTCATAACATAATTAATGATAAACATGGACAGTGGCAGGATCAGAAGTGCTGCCAGCGTCATCCACACGTTAATGGAAAGCATCATCACAAACACACCGATCAGGGTTGTAACCGATGTGATCAGCTGGGTAATACTCTGATTCAGACTCATCTGAAGGGTATCCACATCATTAGTCACACGGGAAAGGATTTCTCCGTTTGTCCTGCTCTCATAATACTTCATAGGAAGGCGGCTGAATTTTCTGGAGATGTCTTTTCGTAAATTATAAGTAACATCATTTGAAATTCCTGTCATCACATATCCCTGGATAAATGAGAAGCAGGCACTTGTAAGATACAATCCCAGGGTCCACATGAGAATAAAACCGATTTTTTCAAAATTAATGCTTCCTGTTCCATTTACCTTGGCTATCAGTCCGTTAAAAAGCTCTGTGGTAGCTTTTCCAAGAATTTTCGGACCTACAATATTAAAAATAGTTCCCGCAATTGCAAATATAAACATGAGAATGAAACGGAATTTGTATCGTTCCATATACTGAAAAAGACGTTTCATTGCTCCTTTAAAATCCTTTGCCTTCTCACCGGAGTGCATTCCACGTCCCCGATGTCCGCCCATCATAGGGCCTCTGGCTCTGTTTTCGCTCATGCTAATTCCTCCTCTGAAAGCTGTGACATTGCAATCTGTCTGTAAACCTCACAATTTTTCATCAGTTCCTTATGAGTTCCGATTCCAGCCATATTTCCATCATCCAGTACAATGATCTGGTCTGCATTCAGGATCGTACTGATTCGCTGGGCTACAATAATAGTTGTAATATCTTTTGTCTTTTCCTTCAATGCCAGACGAAGCTTACTGTCTGTTTTAAAATCCAGTGCAGAAAAGCTGTCATCAAAAATCAGGATCTCCGGCTTTTTGGCAATGGCCCTTGCAATGGAAAGACGCTGCTTCTGACCACCTGATACGTTAGTTCCGCCCTGAGAAATCGGTGCATCATAGCCTTCCGGCTTAGCCTCGATGAAATCATCAGACTGGGCAATCTGTGCAGCCAGCTTCATATCCTCTTCTGACATTTCAGGATTACCGTAACGAATGTTAGAATCAATAGTTCCTGAGAAAAGAACTCCCTTCTGCGGAACATATCCCAGACAATTACGAAGATCATGCTGTGTCATATTCCGAACGTCCACACCATCTACTTTCACACAGCCTTTGGTTACATCATAGAATCTTGGGATCAGATTGATCAGGGTACTCTTACCACTTCCTGTACTTCCAATGATTGCAACCGTCTGTCCTTTTTCTGCCTTAAAGGTAATATCATTGATAACATTTTCACCAGCTTCCGGATAGGCAAAGCTTACATGATCAAATTCTACTGTGCCGGCTTCCTTACTCTCCGGTTTCACCGGATCCTCCGGATCATTTACAGACGGCTCCATTTCAAGAACCTCACAGATACGTCCTGCTGCCACATTTGCCCTTGGAAGCATAATGGACATTGCTGTGATCATCAGGAAGGACATGATGATCTGCATTGCATACTGGATAAATGCCATCATATTTCCAACCTGCATAGTTCCATTATCAACGGCATGTGCGCCGAAATAAATGATTGCAACAGATACTCCATTCATGATCAGCATCATCACCGGCATCATAAAGGTCATACAACGATTTACAAATAAATTGGTCTTTGTAAGATCCATATTTGCTTTCTCGAAGCGCTCTTCTTCATGCTTCTCGCGGCTGAATGCACGGATTACCGGGATACCGGTAAGGATTTCTCTTGTTACCAGATTCAGACGGTCAATAAGGATCTGCAGTCTGGTAAATTTGGGCATTGCAATACGAAACAGCATGAGAATCACAAGCAGGATCAAAACCACTGCCACGGCAAGGATCCAGGTCATAGAAGAATCTGACTGGAGAACCTTAATCACACCTCCGATTCCAAGAATAGGAGCATACAGAACGATCCTGAACATCATAGTCATAACCTGCTGCACCTGCTGTACATCATTGGTGCTTCGGGTGATCAGGGATGCTGTGGAAAATTTGTGATATTCATTACTTGAGAAATGGATAACCTTGCGATATACATTGTCTCTTAAGTCATGTCCCAGTATTGCAGCCACTCTTGCTGAAAGGAAGGTGACACACACAGCTGCCAGCATAATGATCAATGCCATAAGAATCATACGTATTCCAGAAAGTTTGATGTAATTCATCTGAATCGCATCCAGGTTCTCCCCCATCGCTTCGTATTCTGCCTTTACTCCGCTTACAGAAGCCTGGGTAAGGATAGATTCCGGCATTTTAGACAGCTTCTCATCTGCTGTTTCCAGCATCTTCTCTTTTGCTTCCGCTGGCATAGTCCCAAGAGCCTCCATCGGATCTGTTCCTTCTGGCAATGTAGAAAACATCTGACTGCCTTCCTCATTACCAGAAGCAAAGGAAGTGTACATCATAAGTGGTTTGCACAAAAGATCATTTACTTCCTCTCTTTTCTCCCCTTTGACCTCAGCCTTCAGTTCATACACCTCTCCATCCAGAACATAGGCGTTCTGAACCTTTTCCTGTGTTTCCTCATCCATAAACACCTGCAGATTTTCCATGGTACTCTTTCTCATTTTTTCTGGAACACCATCCGGGATTCCGCCCTGCTGGATACCTATATTAATAATCTTTGAGGTATAGTCTGGCAAAGACAGATCACAGTAAGCCTGCAAAAACAGCAGTCCGATGATCAGGACGATGTAGCCTGCTGATTTTTTCAGATATTTCATTAATTTAATCATGCCTGGTTGTCCTTTCTTTTTAATCAGTTATTCTTTATGGCAAAACGGCCCCATAGCTATCTCCTCCGTGGAAATATCCGGTCCCGGCATTGCCTGAATATTTTCTTTGATCTGCATGCAAAATCTTCTCATCAGGCAAAGCTCACTTTCAGAAAAGCCGGCAAAAACCTGTTTTTCTCCTTCCTTTGCCATGCGCATTCCTTCCTCAATAATAGACTTTCCTTCTTCGGAAAGGTAAATGCGGCTCACACGCTGATCCTTTTCATCCTGGCGACGAAAAATAATACCGGCTTTTTCCAGACGCTGGATACTTACCGTTACTGTGGGTGGCTTCACATCCAGCTTCTTAGCCAATTCCTTCTGACTGCAGCCATCTTCTCTCCACAAAACAGCCAGTATAGGCATCTGCCTTGGGTGGATTCCCAGCTTCTGTAGTCTTCCAAAGCATTTCAACATATAGAGACGGCTGATTTCCATTATCATACGCTGAATACTTTTATCATTATCACGTTCCAAATTCTCACCTCACTTGCTGCATTCTTCTTATTAGTTAGACGACTAATTTTATAGTTTATACTTTCTCACAAAAAACGCAAGTGTTTTTTGTGCAGTTTATACTTTTTTAAGATTTAATCAGCAGTATAAATTTCTTCTAAATGTTTTTTTATTTTGTCAGGCTAAATATTTCGCAAATTAAGGAAACAGCCGGGCAGAAAAAATACCGCCTGCAAATCTGTTTTCACAGATTAAGCAGACGGTATCTGATTTTTAAGTGATTGCCATCTCAGATAAACTGATTGGTTGCTTCGTCATAATGATAATCAATGGAATCCATCTTCTCCAGCAGAGATTTTCTGTTTAATCCACGGCAGGTACATAAAGCCTCCAGAGAATCATAATAATCTCTCAGCTGAGTATTTACATAACTAAGCAGAATCATGGGATCTTTGGGTATCATAAGGTCTCCTTCGTTTCTTTACTTCACTTTGACCACGTATTCTCCATTCTCCACATCCAGTACCAGCGTATCACCGGTGTGAACTTCACCGGAAAGGATCTTACGTGCAGTAAGTGTCTCCACATATTTCTGAAGGTAACGCTTCAATGGCCTTGCACCATATACAGGATCATAACCATTGTCGATTACGTCCTTCTTGGCTGCGTCTGTAAGCTCCAGTGAAAGCTCCTGGTCTGCAAGACGGTCATTCAGCTCTTTTACCATCAGGTCAACGATACTACCGATATTCTCTTTTGTCAATGACTTAAACAGAATGATCTCGTCCAGACGGTTAAGGAACTCAGGACGGAAGTGTCCGCGAAGATCATCCATAACCTCTTTCTGAGCCTCTTCTTTGATCTCACCATTTTCATCAATACCATCAAGCAGATACGGAGATCCTATATTGGAAGTCATGATCAGAATCGTATTCTTAAAGTCTACTGTACGGCCCTGTGAATCAGTAATACGACCATCATCCAGTACCTGCAGAAGTACATTAAATACATCCGGATGTGCCTTCTCAATCTCATCAAAAAGTACAACGCTGTATGGTTTACGACGAACGGCCTCTGTCAGCTGTCCGCCCTCCTCATATCCAACATATCCCGGAGGCGCTCCGATCAGTCTGGATACAGAATACTTCTCCATGTACTCACTCATATCAATACGCACCATATTCTGCTCATCATCAAAAAGAGTCTGGGCAAGAGTTTTGGCAAGCTCTGTTTTACCAACACCTGTAGGGCCGAGGAACAGGAAGGAACCGATTGGCTTAGTGGGATCCTTGATACCTGCTTTGGAACGAAGGATTGCATCTGTTACACGGCGCACACCTTCATCCTGGCCGATCACACGTTTATGAAGCTCATCCTCCAGATGGAGCAGTTTCGCACGCTCTCCTTCTGTCAGTCTGGCTACCGGAATACCGGTCCAACGGGAAATGATCCTTGCGATCTCATCGTCTGTAACAACTTCATGCACAAGACTTCTGTCGCTTTCCTTGGTGTTTCGCTCTTCAATTTCCAGCTGCTGCTGTAATTTCGGAAGCTCACCATACTGCAATTCAGAAGCTTTCTCCAGATCATAATTCTGCCTTGCGATCTGAATCTGTTTGTTCATATCCTCAATCTGCTCACGAAGCTTCTGCAGCTTTTCTACAGAATGCTTCTCGTTCTCCCACTGTGCCTTCTGGGTATTAAAGGAATCCTGCATTTCTGCAAGCTCCTTCTGGAGCTCTTCCAGACGTTCCTTACTTAAGTTATCTGTCTCTTTCTTCAGGGACAGTTCTTCCATTTTCATCTGATCGATCTTACGACGCTGCTCATCCAGTTCTGTAGGCATGGAGTCTAGTTCTGTCTTAATCAGGGCACAAGCCTCATCTACCAAGTCGATTGCCTTATCCGGGAGGAAACGGTCTGTAATATAACGATGAGAAAGTGTTGCAGCTGCAACAAGTGCACTGTCTGTGATTTTAACCCCGTGGAATACCTCGTAACGCTCTCTTAAGCCACGGAGAATGGAAATAGTGTCCTCAACAGATGGCTCATCTACCATAACCGGCTGGAAACGACGTTCCAGGGCAGCGTCCTTCTCAATATACTGACGGTACTCATCCAATGTGGTAGCGCCGATACAGTGAAGCTCGCCACGGGCAAGCATTGGCTTTAACATATTGCTGGCATCCATTGCGCCATCTGTCTTACCAGCACCAACGATAAGGTGAAGCTCATCAATAAAGAGAATAATCTGACCTTCGCTCTTCTTCACCTCTTCCAGAACTGCTTTCAGACGTTCCTCAAATTCACCACGATATTTGGCACCGGCTACCAGGGCACCCATATCCAGGGCAAAAATTTTCTTGTCCTTCAGTGCTTCCGGCACATCTCCTGCTACAATTCGCTGTGCAAGTCCCTCTACTGCTGCTGTTTTACCAACACCAGGTTCACCGATGAGAACCGGGTTATTCTTCGTCTTACGTGAAAGGATACGGATCACATTCCGGATCTCACTGTCTCGTCCGATAACCGGATCCAGCTTCTGGCTTCTTGCCTTTTCTACAAGATCCTCACCATATTTATTCAACGTATCATATGTGGCTTCCGGGTTATCGCTTACCACACGCTGATTTCCACGCACTGTGGAAAGTGCCTGAAGGAAACGTTCCCTGGTAATGCCGAATTCACTCCAGATTTTCTTCATGCTAGGACTTGGATATTTCAGAAGTGCCAGGAAAAGATGCTCTACAGATACGTATTCATCTCCCATTGCCTTAGCTTCATCTTCTGCGTTTACCAAGGCTTTATTCAGATACTGTCCGAATCTGAGTTCTCCACCGGATACCTTTACTTTGGCATCAAGAGCCTTCTTCACAGTATCAATAAAATAGTCTTTATTTATTTCCATTTTCTCAATAAGCTTGAGAATCAGGCTGTCTTCCTGAGTCAGGAGGGTATATAACAGATGCTCCTGTTCAATCTCCTGATTGCCATATTCGTATGCAACCTTCTCCAGATCCTGAACCGCCTGTACGGATTTCTGCGTAAATTTGCTGATGTTCATAGGCTCTCCTCCTTCAGCTGATATTAATATAAAGCGCAGCTTCCGCGGCTCTTTAAAAAAGTAACTCGCAGGGGCTGCGCATTTATAATGATTTCCTTATTACGGTTATTAATATAACACCGATTGTTAGCACTGTCAAGAGATGAGTGCTAATTTTTTTGTGAAGAATTTGTGAAGCCTACAAGCCATGCAAAATGGTGAAAAAAGACGCCCTGCTAGTTTACTTGCAAAGGCGTCTTTTTTTGCTATTTTATAGGGCGACAGCCCTACAGCGAGGGAACTCTTTCCCAAGCTATGCATGGCGTATATTACAGCTTCACAGGGATTTTTCACTTACTTTCGCACTCAGACAGCTTCGAACATACATACTTCACTGTCACTATTTTATGCTTCCGGGTTCCAGGAATCATTGTCCAGTTTTTTCAGCATCTCATCCAGATCTACAGTATAGGCTACTTTTACATCACTGCCTTTTTTGACAATAAACTCCGACAGGCCATACTCTTCCCCGTTATCAGCCCAGTCATATGTATAGCCCAGTCTTGTCCATGGATATTCTCCGTCAAAATAACTGGAGATAATATTTGCATCGAACCACTCTTTATATTCCTCATTAACCTCTTCCGGGAAAGAATCTGTCATTTCGATGGTTCCAATATCTGAAACATATGCCGGACGGAATACATCTTCCGGTTTTACCCACATGGCAGTAAAATAATTTGATTCGTTATCCGGACGCAGACCAATTAATTCCCTTACTCTCGTCTGCCAGTCTGTTACATCTTCTTTATTCTCCTTATACCAGTCTTCCAATTCTCCGCCTGTGAAGGTCCATACATTTCCCCATTCCAGTTTTACATCAGCTCCATCGGGATAACTGTCCGGATATTTATGAAATGTATAAAGAAGAATTCTTCCTTCCTGATCATAAACAGCATAAGGTTCTCCTTCATCCAGACTTATTACAGGAAGAATTTCATCTTCATCAATGATCATTGCATCCTTCACTGCTTCTGAAAAAAGAAGCTGCAGATCTTCATCGCTTTCAGCAGAAATAGTTGTCTCTTCTGCCTGTCCCCATACAGATACTCCGCCGGATACAACCAGTGCAGAAATCAGAAATCCATTTGTAAACAGCTTTTTCCATAGTTTTCTTTTCATTTGATAATACCTCCCTATTTTTTTCTTATTTTAAGCTATTTACTAAACATTTACAATACCAATAAGCAGGGCTCAGGGTGGGAAACATATTAACTACAACAGGAGTGGAAATCGTTATACATCCCTGTTTTTATCTTTCCACTGCTTTAAATACAAATCTGATCTGCTGATAATCGCCTGTTGTCAAAGGAAGCGGAAGTCCTGCTTTCATAAGTGCCGCACCTGTGTATCTTTTACCAGTTGCCACATCCTCATATTTCATTTCCACATCCAGTCCCTGTGGATAAAACAGATAAATATATGGATTTGCTTCGCTATGTAACCTTACACCACATACAACTGTTTCTTTTTTGTCTTTTGATACAAACTGCCAGAGTACATGATTGTTATTTTCGAATGGATTTACCAGTCGATAGTAATCTCCTGACTGTACCAGATGTTCCATTTCTTTATATTTCAAAATCTGTTCTCTGGCCATCTTTTTCTCTTCTTCGGACATTTTCATCAGATCCAGTTCATAGCCGAAGGTTCCTGCCGATGCGACAATTCCCCTTGTTTCAAATGGTGTATTCCTGCCAGATTGATGATTCGGACATACACTGACATGTGCCCCCATACTGCTGACCGGATATCCAAATGACGTACCATACTGTATCTTCAGTCTATCTATTGCATCCGTATTGTCACTGCACCAGATCTGCGGAGAATAGTACAACATTCCTGCATCAAACCTTCCACCTCCGCCTGAGCAGGACTCAAACAGAAGATTCGGGTATCTCTGTACCAGGCTTTCCATCATTTCATAGACAGCCAGCACATATCTGTGGTAAACCTCTCCCTGACGTTCCTTTGGAAGAGCTGCTGA
>CAKRVL010000030.1 GCA_934408705.1 uncultured Blautia sp.
GCCAAGATACTTTCCAGAATGTTCCTGGCAGGAGCCAAGAACCTGGAAGCGAAGAAAGAATGGATCAACGAGCTGAATGTTTTTCCGGTTCCGGATGGAGATACGGGTACAAATATGACAATGACAATCATGTCAGCTGCATCTGAGGTAAGCAGCCTTACAGATCCTGACATGGAGACACTTGCCAAGGCTATTTCTTCCGGTTCCCTGCGTGGAGCAAGAGGAAACTCAGGTGTTATCCTTTCCCAGCTTCTTAGAGGCTTTACTAAGGGAACTAAGGGACACGCCAAGATGGATGCGGTTGTGATCGCAGCAGCTATGGAGAAAGGTGTGGAAACAGCATATAAGGCTGTTATGAAGCCGAAGGAAGGAACAATTCTTACCGTGGCCCGTGAAGCTGCTGTGAAGGCTGCTGAGATTGCAGAGGAATCAGCGAATCTGGAGCTTTTCTTCCGTGCTGTTTTTGAGCATGCAGAGAAAACTCTTGCCCGTACACCAGAGATGCTTCCGGTTCTGAAAGAAGCCGGAGTAGTAGATTCAGGGGGACAGGGACTTCTGGAGGTTTTCCGCGGAGCCTTTGACGGATATCTGGGTAAGGAGATCGACTATTCTGCATTTGAGAAGTCTGCACCGGCACCTTCTGTAACTAAGATTTCTCCACAGGCTGAGGCTGATATTAAATTTGGATATTGTACAGAGTTTATTATTCTTCTGGATCAGCCACTTCCGGATGAAGAGGTTCATAGCTTTAAAGAATTCCTGATGTCTATTGGTGATTCAGTTGTTCTGGTAGCAGATGATGAGATCGTTAAAGTCCATGTACACACTAATCATCCGGGTGAGGCATTTGAGAAGGCGCTTACCTACGGTGCCCTTTCCCGTATGAAGATTGATAATATGCGTGAGGAGCATCAGGAGAAGCTGATCAAGGATGCCCAGAAGCTTGCTAAGGAGCAGGAAGAGCAGGAGAAGAAGGATGCCCAGGCCAGAGCTGCCATGGAGCGTAAGAAATACGGCTTCATCAGTGTTTCCGTTGGAGAGGGACTTTCTGCACTGTTTAAAGAATTGAATGTAGATTACATTATTGAGGGCGGTCAGACCATGAACCCAAGTACAGAGGACATGCTTAATGCCATTGATCGTGTAAATGCAGATACTATTTATATTTTCCCGAATAATAAGAATATTGTTCTCGCTGCAAATCAGGCCAGAGACCTTACTGAGGATAAGGAGATCGTAGTAGTTCCTACCAAGACTATTCCGCAGGGAATCACAGCATTGATCAGCTTCCAGCCGGAGATGACAGGGGAAGAGAACCTGGAAAGCATGATGGAAGCTGTATCTATGGTTAAGACCGGACAGGTAACTTATGCAGTCCGCGATACCAGACTGGATGAGAAAGAGATCCATGAGGGTGATATCATGGGAATCGGTGATCACGGAATCCTTGCAGTAGGTAAAGGCCGTGAGAATGTTGCCAAAGAGATGGTGGCAGCTATGGTAGACGAGGATTCAGAAGTAATCAGTATTTATTATGGTGCTGATACTGATGAGGAGAATGCCCAGAAGCTTGCAGAAGAGTTGGAGGAAGAATATCCGGACTGCGAAGTAGAGGTAAATATGGGCGGTCAGCCGATTTATTATTACATTATTTCTGTTGAATAAAGATAAAAGAGAAATTGGGACGGGAATTTTCCGTCCCTTTTTTCAGGAAAGAGAGGAAAAAAGTGTCAGCATTTCTTCGGGAGCTAAAAGGCGTAGGTGAGAAAACAGAAAAATTATTTCAGAAGCTGGGTATTATCACAACAGATGATCTGCTTCATTATTATCCCAGAAATTACGATATATACAAATCACCGGAGGAAATCGGTTCTTTGAAGGAGAATTCAGTTGCTGCCATCCGCGCCACGATCACCACGGGAGTTTATGCAAATAAGATTCGCAATCTTCAGGTGATTTCAGTTACTGTGGCTGATACTACAGGCAGGCTTCCGGTAGTATGGTTTAATGCCCCCTATCTTAAAAGTACTTTGAAGAAAGGCAGCTGTTTTATCCTGCGGGGGAAGGTCTCCAGGAAAAAAGGACGCCTTGAGATGGAGCATCCGGAAATTTTCACTCCTGCAGCTTATGATGAGATCCTTCACAGCATGCAGCCAATATATGGACTCACAGCAGGGCTTACGAATAAGCTGATCACTAAGCTGATGCATCAGGTTCTTGAGGGGCAGGGGCTACAGGCGGAATTCCTTCCGGATGAAATAAAAGAATTCTATCACCTTGCAGACGATAATTATGCCATTTCTGCTATTCATTTTCCGGCGAACATGCAGGAACTTCTTGTGGCAAGGAAACGCCTTGTATTTGATGAATTTCTGCTGTTTATCCTTGCTGTACAGATTCTGAAGGGTAAAACTGAAGAAGCACCCAATGCCTTTCCTATGAAGCCTGTATGGACTACAGAACAGATTATAGAAGGGCTTCCTTACAAGCTTACGAAGGCGCAGCTAAACGCCTGGCATGAGATTGAAAGAGACCTTTGCAGTCACACGCTTATGTCCAGACTAGTTCAGGGGGACGTTGGAAGTGGAAAAACCATTCTGGCTTTTCTGGCTATGCTTCTTACTGTAGAGAATGGCTATCAGGCGGCACTGATGGTGCCTACAGAGGTGCTTGCGAACCAGCATTTTGAAGCCTTTGTCAAATTAATGGAGGAGCAGGGAATCACCTCCTGCCGGGCTGTCCTTCTTACAGGCTCCACTACACAGAAGGAGAAAAAAAGGATTTATGGGGAGATCAGCTCCGGGGAAGCTAATGTGATCATCGGTACCCATGCACTGATCCAGGAGAAGGTAGTATACAAAAATCTGGGCCTTGTGATCACCGATGAGCAGCACCGCTTCGGAGTGAAGCAAAGAGAAGCGCTGACTACCAGGGGAAATGCGCCTCATGTGCTGGTTATGAGTGCTACCCCTATTCCCAGAACGTTGGCGATCATTGTATATGGCGATCTGGATATTTCCATTATTGATGAGCTTCCTGCTATGCGTCTTCCTATTAAGAATTGTGTGGTTGGCACATCCTACCGTCCAAAGGCATACACCTTTATTGAAAGGCAGGTAAGAGAAGGCCGGCAGGCTTATGTGATCTGCCCTATGGTAGAGGAAAGCGAGGGAACGGACGGAGAAAATGTTACTGACTATACTGCACACCTGAAAGAGGTTTTTCCGGGAGATATTACAGTGGAAATGCTCCATGGAAAAATGAAGCCCAAGGAAAAAAATGCTATTATGGAGCGTTTTGCCAATGGCGAGATCCAGGTGCTGGTATCCACAACTGTAGTTGAGGTAGGAGTGAATGTGCCAAACGCTACAGTAATGATGGTGGAAAATGCAGAACGATTTGGACTTGCACAGCTTCACCAGCTGAGAGGCCGGGTTGGGCGTGGGGAATATCAGTCATACTGTATTTTTATGCATGGTAATGAAGATGAGGAAACTTCAAAGCGTCTGGAGATTCTGAATAAGTCTAACGATGGATTCTTTATTGCAGGAGAGGATCTGAAGCTTCGAGGTCCAGGTGATCTGTTCGGAATCCGTCAGAGCGGCCAGATGGAGTTTCGAATCGGGGATATTTATCAGGATGCAGATGTGTTAAAGGCTGCCAGCGATGCTGCCGGGGGAATCCTTGATCTGGACAGGGAGCTTATGCTTCCACAGCACGAAAAGCTGAGAGAAAGATTGAATTCTTATATGAAATATGACCTTGAAAATCTTGGCTTGTAGGGTTTTAATGGGGAATAGATGACGAAAAAAATCCAAAAAACAAAAATGTTTTTGGTGATAACTGTGAAGAAAAACAAAAAATATCAGGAATTTGAGATTTGTACCCGGAGATTTGCTGAAATTGACAGGCTCCGTTTGTGAAATTTTACCTATGAATCCTTGGAAATTGCTTGTCAAGGGGAAAATTCCAAAAACTTGCAAAAAAAACTGATTCGTAGTATTCTATCGTAGAAGCGAAATCGAAGAATATTTTCACCGTCAAGGAGGCTATTATAATGGCTACAAAGAGAACTACAAAAAAGGCAGAGACAATGGCAGCCAAGAAGGCAGCTAAGAATGCAGCAGAGGTTAAGGCTACAGCTGCAGCAGAGGTAAAGACTGAGCCGGTTAAGGCTGAGGTTGTTAAGACACCTGTTGCTGAAACTGTGAAAGCAGTAGAAGAGACTGTAAAGGCTGCAGCAGAGACAGTTAAAGAGGCTGTTAAAGAAACTGCTAAGACTACCAAGGCAGCTGCTAAGTCTGCTACTAAGACTGCTGCTCCTAAGGCAGAGGCTAAGAAGCCTGCAAGAAGAACTACTAAGAAGGCAGCTGTTGTTGCTGAGGAAATTTTTGTTCAGTACAATGGCAAAGAGTATACTACCAAGGATGTGGTAGCAAATATTAAAAAGGCCTGGATCGAGATGACCGGAAAGAAAGAAGAAGACATCCAGGATATCAAAGTTTACGTTAAACCAGAAGAGAATAAGGCATACTATGTAGTAAACGGTGAAGTAGAGGGACATTACGTAGAACTGTAATTTTCCCTTATATAAGAAGCTTCGGGAACTGTTAAGATGGTTTCCCGGGGCTTTTTTTTAACCAAATCAAGCATATTTTATTGGAATCACCTATGGAATATACTAGACAAAATAGTGTAAATAAGCTAAAATATTTAATACGAATGATTGGAACAGCCCCGTGAATCAGGGGCTCTTCTTATGAAAGGGAAAACATATGTTTAATGAGATTGATTTCAGTAAAATTGATATAAGTGTTACACCGCCTCAGGATGATACAGACCGTCAGTATTATTATATGGCCAAGCTGGCTGCTATGATAACCCTGAGAGAGCAGGAGCTGGGAAGACCAGTTACTTACTGTCTTCAGACCTTTGGCTGCCAGATGAATGAGAAGCAGTCTGAGGTTGTAGCAGGAATTATGGATGAGATTGGATTTAAG
Source organism: uncultured Blautia sp. (assembly GCA_934408705.1). Classification (GTDB taxonomy): domain Bacteria; phylum Bacillota; class Clostridia; order Lachnospirales; family Lachnospiraceae; genus Blautia_A. The sequence goes on from CAKRVL010000030.1 coordinate 5,001, forward strand.
AGACAGGATACCGAGGATGCCGATGTTGTTATTTATAATACCTGTACAGTCCGTGAGAATGCCAATCTTAAGGTTTATGGACGTCTTGGCAAGCTGCATAGCCTGAAGAAATCCAACCCGGATATGAGGATCGTCCTGTTCGGCTGTATGATGCAGGAGAAGCAGGTTGTAGATAAGATCAGGAAGGACTATCCATTCGTCAACCTGGTATTTGGAACCCATAATATTTTTAAATTTGCAGAGCTTTTCTACGAGATGGAGAACAGCGACAGCCAGCTTATTGACATCTGGGAGGGCACAGATAAGATCGTGGAGGAGCTTCCTACAGAGCGCAGCTACTCCTTTAAATCCGGTGTGAATATTATGTTTGGCTGTAATAATTTCTGCAGCTATTGTATCGTGCCTTATGTAAGAGGCAGGGAGAGAAGCCGTGAGCCCGAGGCTATTGTGAAGGAGATAGAAGCACTTGTAGCTGATGGAGTTACGGAGGTTATGCTTCTTGGACAGAACGTAAATTCCTACGGAAAGACGTTGAAGGAGCCTGTAACCTTTGCCCAGCTTCTGGAGAAGGTAGAGCAGATTGAAGGCCTGAAGAGAATTCGTTTTATGACCTCTCATCCTAAGGATCTTTCAGATGAGCTTATTGAATACATGAGCAAGAGTAAGAAGGTCTGCCATCATCTGCATCTTCCCATGCAGTCTGGAAGCAGTCGTATCCTGAAGATCATGAACCGTCGTTATGACAAGGAGAAATATCTTGATCTGGTTGCGAAGATCCGTAAGGCAGTTCCCGATATTTCCCTGACTACGGATATTATTGTAGGATTTCCGGGAGAGACAGAAGAGGATTTTCTGGAGACAATGGATGTAGTTGAGAAATCCTGCTTTGACACAGCATTCACCTTTATCTATTCCAAGAGAAGCGGAACTCCTGCTGCTAAGATGGAGGATCAGGTTCCGGAGGATGTGGTGAAGGATCGTTTCGACCGTCTGCTGAAGCTGGTTCAGGATAAAGGCAGAGTGGTTTCCTCCAGATTCCAGGGCGAAGTTCAGGAGGTTCTGGTTGAGACTGAAAGTAAAGAAAAGGGTATTTTTACAGGAAGAACCCAGTATAATCTGCTGGTTCATTTCCAGGGTACACCAGACCTCCTTGGAAAATATGTAAATGTCCGTCTTGATACCTGCAAGGGCTTTTACTATATGGGAACATTAATATAATTAATCACTGTCGGGGAAGGCGGCGTATTGTAATGTTTGGAGGGCTTTGTCGTAAGTTTTGCTCCATATTAAAGAGAGAAGCGGCTCATGAGAATGAACCGCAGCGTATATTGTTTCTTCTCAGAATCATTCTGTTGATCCTGGGAATATATTTCCTGATCATTCCCGGGATCCTGTATATTCTGGGCTCGAAGATGGATGCAGGTGCAGGCTATATTTTTTGTGTACTTACAGCAGCAGCCTTTTATGCAACCTATCGTCTGCGGGTGCACACCTGTGTGCTTATAGGTGTCAGCCTGCAACTGGGCTGGATTGTGGCTTTTGTGGTTTTGTATGGCTGGGACTGTGGTATACAGCATCTGATGTTTGAGATGCTGGTGCTGGTATATTTTTCCATCTATAATTCTCTGGGATATAAGATTGGATATACTGTATTTTTGTTTGCAGTACGTTTTGGCCTGTTTTTATATTGCAGGGGAGAGGCATCTGTGCTGCAGCTGACAGAGCTGGGAACAGTTGTGTTGCAGATCATAAATACGATCCTTACTTTCATACTGATGGCTGTAGTCTGCAGCATGTTCAGCTCCAATGTGGAGTCTGTGGAGAAGAAGCTGGTGCTGTATAATGAACAGCTTAAGAAGCAGGCTGGTACAGATCCGCTTACAGGCCTGTGGAACCGTCGTCAGATGCTTGAGTTTATTACAGAGAAGCGCAGGAGGGAGCCTGAGATGGCTTTTACCCTGGGTATGGGCGATATTGACTTTTTTAAGAGAATCAATGACAAGTGGGGACATGACTGCGGGGATGCAGTGCTGATGTGGCTTGCCAGAAGGATAAGTGAAGAGCTCCCAGACGGAGCCAGACTTTGCCGTTGGGGCGGAGAGGAGTTTATCTTCTTTTTTCCCAGAGAGAATGGGGATGAGATATGTCGTTTCCTTGACGGCCTTCGTATGAAGCTGGATAATTCTCCTTTTGACTGGAGGGGGGAATGGATTCCTATCACCATGACCTTTGGAGTGGAAGAGAATGATTTCCGTTCAGATATTGACACCCTTCTGAAAAATGTAGACAATAAATTGTATATTGGGAAAAAACAGGGAAGAGACTGTGTAATTTATTAAGTGTCGCAACTGTCCAGGCGTTATATGAAGGAGAAGTCCTTCTATTTTGTCTGGACATTTTCCAGTTGTAGTTGATTTGCAGGAGAGTTGAACTTATATGTATAGGGCAGAGGAAATTAAAAACAAAATAAGATCAAGACAATGGAATAAAGAGGATGTTGCCGGATGTGTGGATGAATTGAAGAAGCTTTCGGCGCTTACGGAATATGTAGACGAGATTTATGTGATCAGCTACAGTATTTTCACCTGTAATTACCGCGAATATGCCTATCCTATGATTGAAATCTGCCGAGAGGCGGGGCTGCATCTGGAGCGTTCTAAGGAGAAAACACAGCTATACCTGGCACTTGTACGCCTTTATTTTTGCCTTGGCTTTCCGCCTAAAATCGTGGAATATGGGCTGAAATATGCTAATTCAGGCTATACCTTAAGGGAACCTTTGAAATCTGTATATAATACTATCGTAGCGGCATTTTCAGATTGCGGCCTTTACGAAGAAGCAGATATCTACCTGGAGAAGATGATGGATATTTCAAGACTGGATCCATGTGCTCCGGATACGGATTTCTGGTCTTCTGATATTCTGAATGAACTGGTATATTATGACAGTAAGGTTTATGTGATGATCGGAATGGGTAACCTGGAAGGTGCGGAGTCAGCTGCCAGAGGAATGCAGGAGGTTTTATCAGGAAAAGATATTCCTGAGGATGGAAGAGAATTTTTCCTGCTTCAGAAGGAGTTTACAGATATGTATCTGCGTCTGCATCAGCAGGAAAATAAGGCTTTGATCGCAGAGGAATTTAATTCCTATATGAAGAAGATGGAGGCAGGAGAAGGAGCCAGAGATACATTAAGCTTTTGTGTCTGTTATTTTGCGGAATTTCTTCAGGTCATGGCCGAGGAGGAACGATGGGATGATGTTGTCCGTATCGGTACCTATATCCGTAACGCTATGAATTTCAGTGGAAGCTTCTGCCCGGTTTATAAGGCCATGCGTACAGCTGCCTACAGAAGTGAGAAGGAAGAAATAAGGCAGAGGGCATCTGAGTTTGAAAGGCTGTATATAAATGCACTGGAGCATGAGAAAGAGAATTATGACCAGATGGTATGGCTTCTGACGAAGGAGGAGCTCAGAATCGTTAACCTGAGAGAGTCTTTGGAAAGAGATACCCTTACCGGATGCCTGAATCGTGCCGCTTTTGATCGTAACAGCAGACGATTTATCAGGGATCATCGGGAGGGCAGCCTTGCTTTCATTGACCTTGACTATCTGAAAGAGGTGAATGATTGTCATGGTCATGAGAATGGAGACAGATATCTGGCACATTTTGCAAAGAATATAAGCCGCGTTATACAGGCGGGGGATTTGTTGTACCGGTATGCCGGTGATGAATTTCTGATACTGTCATCTATGAAGGCCGATGAGCTTGAAAATAAAATGAAAGAGATTTTAGAAACTGCGCCGATTTGCTTTTCTATTAATGGACAAATACGGCATATCAGTTTTTCCTATGGCATCGTGGATTTCCAGGAAAAAGAAGGTAAAATTGCAGATATGGTGAAGGAAGCAGATCAAAGGATGTATCAGTGTAAAAAAAGAAATCACAGCCGCAGTGCAGAACGAGGCGAAAAATGATTACCCGGGAAAATGTTATTCATTTTTATACAAAATATAAAGAGAATCTGAAGGCAGAGGATCAGATCCAGGAGGGGCTTCTGGAGGCAGAGGATCAGGAGGTATGGATCGAGAACCTTAAGAATAAATCCAGGACTATGCGCCGTCTTTACATTGAGAATGAGGCGCTTCTGAATCTGTATATCCGTCCGTTTCTGGATGGAGAAGCCTGGATGGATGATGAGCTGGCAGAAGAATTTCTCCACCAGATCCGTATTGCCGATACTGAGGGCTTTGAGGATAATCCAGCCATGCTGGAGATATTGGAAATTCTGGATGGCTATTTTCAGAGAAATAATAATCTGGATTCCTATATCTGGACACTGAATCTTCTGGGAAATATGCACAACCGTCCCTTTTGCACCGAAGATGGCAAAAAAGGCATGGAATATTTCAAAAGACTGCGTGCGCTCACGCCACGATATTTTGAGATCAGTGATCCTGAGGTAAGAAAGAGGATTTTTTTCTCCTATTATAATCTGCCTGTTATCATTATGAATTTCAGTCTTGGAACGGCCAGTGAAATATTGCAGTACATTGATGAGGCACTGGCGTTTTATAATGATGAGAAAATACGCGCCCTGGATGGAGAGCGGTTTGATTTTGATGGGATCATTAAAGAGCTGAATTATGATCTTCTGGGAAATTCTGTACTTCAATACTCCAAAAAGGAGATTGACCAGACTCTTCTTTCCCGTGCAGTAAAGGTGCTGGGAGAGTATTATGAGAGAGAGCTTGCGAAGAATCCCAACCCTTATGAAATGCTGGATGAGATTTATTGTAATTACAAACTGAGCCAGTTTTATCTGGGCAAGCTTACCTGTACGGAGCTGCTGGAGGATTACAGGAGCTTCTGTGAATACAGCATGAAGAATGACAGCCTGGACAGCCAGAAGGGTGTTGGTTTTTCTGACAGCCGTTATTTTCAGGTGGTGGTTAATCATCTGCCTACAATTCTGGAACTGATGGAGAAATATAAAGATGAATATCACGGACGATCTGATATCCGGGAATTCTGCGTGTCAAATTATGTGCGTGTTATCAGAAGCCTGTCAAGAACTGAGAACGATACCTTTGTGAATGATGTAGTGTGGCGTTCTCTGGGGGAAATCCTGAAATATGCTTCAGAAGACGAAGTAAATACCCTTTTGCTTATGCAGATCATGGTAAGCCGTGACGAGAGCACCGCCCTGCACAGTGCAATGGTGGAGCAGTTTGCCAGACGCATCCTGATCGGGGTGATTAAGAAGAAGCCGGAGCTTCTGATTGGGACCTTTGGATGTGAGAACGTGGTGGAGGTGCTGGAAAATCAGGAAAATATACTGGATTTTGTGTCTCAGGCGGCCTGGCTTCTGGATATTGGAATGATCCAGCTGGCATCCGTTGTGAATAAGCAGTCCAGGCAGCTGACTGCACGAGAGAAAGAGAATCTTATTCACCATGCAGCAGCTGGTGCCCAGTTCCTTGAGGATATTCCTTCCCTTTGTAAATACAGTGAAGCAGTTCTGGGCCATCACAAATCCTGGGATGGAAAAATGGGTTATCCGGCAGAGTTTGATAACAGTAAGTCCGAAATCCGTTTCCTTATAGAAATATTACATATCAGTGACTGCCTGGATGCTGGAACGGATTTTGTAAGCCGAAGCTATAAGCAAAGAAAGAAGCTGCCTCAGATGCTTGAGGAGTTTCATAGGGGAAAGGGCTCTATTTATTGTCCGGAGCTTGTGGAGCTTCTTCAGGAGGATCAGAAGCTGCAGGGGGATCTGCAGTATCTGACAGGACCTGGCAGGATCAGAACCTGCTATTCTGTATATAGCAGGGCTGTGGATCAGAATGCGAAAGAAGGAATACACTTCCGGGTTGATATGGAGAGCTGGGATGAGAAAGAGGATCAGCAGATCAGTGATGGAGATACTATTCTTGATTTCCTCCATAAAAGCGGGGAGGAGAATCGTCAGCTTCTCGGAGCACTTGCAAAGAATTCGCTGATTATTTTGTATGTGGATATGCTGTCCGGAGAATATAAGGTTTCTTATCGTGGAAGCCGGAGAATGCTAGATGAAAAAATACCGGATGGACTTTATCCAGAATTTTTGAAACGGTATCTTGCGCCGAACATGGAGGTCTCTGACTGGGAGAAAATCCGTTTGAAAGTAAAGCTGTCAGAGCTTTCCCGTATATTTATGGAGCAGGATGGAAGCTACGAATGTGAGGGCCGGGTGAAGGTCAGAGGAATATACCGGTGGGTGCGCTTTCAGTTTATTTGTCTGGATGATGAGAATGCCATGCCTACAATGATGACTGTGATCGCTACAGATGTGCAGGAGAGCCACAGCCGTAACGAGCAGATGATGAACAGCCTGAAGGATGCGTACAAGTCAGCTGAGGAGGCGAATAAGGCGAAGAGTGTGTTCCTTAGCAGTATGTCACATGATATCCGTACTCCTATGAATGGAATTCTGGGTATGACACAGATTGCCATGAATCATCTGGATGAGCCGGAGCGAATTCTGGATTGTCTGAAAAAGATCGACAATTCCTCCAGACATCTTTTGGGGCTGATCAATGAAGTTCTTGATATGTCAAAAATCGAAAGTGGGGATGTAGCTCTTCAGGAGGAGCCACTGTATCTGACTAAGACTATGGAGATCATAGATGGTGTATGTCGTCCGATGGCTATGGAGAAGAAGCTTATTTTCGATATGGATATAGAAGGAATCCGTAACGACCATGTAATAGCAGATCCGGTAAGGCTTCGCCAGGTTCTGATCAATCTGATTTCAAATGCAGTGAAATATACGCATGAGAATGGGCATGTGCTTGTAAAGGTCCTCCAGGGCAGCAGTCCTGTGACGGGAAAAGCGGGATATACCTTTATAATAAAGGATGATGGAATCGGTATGTCAAAGTCCTTTCAGGAGAAATTATTCGAACCATTTTCCCGCGAGGATAACAGCATGACAAATGTGATTCAGGGAACCGGTCTGGGATTGTCCATTGCGAAGTCTATTATTATGCAGATGGGCGGTAATATTGAAGTGGAGAGCAGCTCTGGTGAGGGCAGTACCTTTATTGTAAAGCTGGAGCTTACACTGGTGGATGATGCCGGGCATGATAGAAGGATATCAGGAGCCGCAGACCGGGAAGGTGAAATACAGCGTGATCTGACATTCCTTAAGGGGCGCAGGATCATGCTTGCGGAGGATAATGCCCTGAACCAGGAAATTGCTTATGAGCTTTTGACTGAGCCCGGGCTTATTGTAGATACAGTGAAGAACGGACAGGAGGCGCTGGAGCTTTTGGCTGCACAGCCAGAGTATTTCTATGAGCTGATCTTTATGGATATCCAGATGCCTGTTATGAATGGCTATGAGGCTACGAAGCGGATCCGGGCTGGGGAGAGCAGCTACTGGAAAAACATGCCGGTGATCGCCATGACTGCAAATGTTTTCCGTGAGGATGAATGTCGCGCTGCTGAGTGTGGAATGAGCGGCTTCATAACGAAACCTATTGATATGGATGTGATTTATTCTGTGCTTGAAAAATGGCTTTCAGAGAATTACAAGGAATCCGGAAGCCTTTTATGATTGATGAGGGAGTGATAGAGTTGAGCAGGAACAGATACGAAATTGATATGTGCAACGGAACTATTATGGATAAGCTGGTATCATTTGCGCTTCCACTTATGGTTTCCGGAATATTGCAGCTGATGTTTAATGCGGTGGATATTATTGTGGTAGGACGGTTCTCTGGCAGCCAGGCACTGGCAGCTGTAGGATCTACCACAGCTTTGATTAATATGTTTATTAACCTTTTTATTGGTATATCCCTTGGAGCCAATGTGCTGGCTGCCAGATTTTTTGCTGCAGGCAGAAGCAGAGAAATGTCTGAGACAGTGCATACAGCAGTTACATTTGCTCTTCTCAGCGGGCTTTTTATGGCTGTATTCGGGCTGGTTTTTTCCAGATTTGCACTGGAGCTTATGGGGACACCGGCAGATGTAATTGACCAGTCTGCCTTGTATATGAGGATTTATTTTCTGGGAATGCCATTTTTCATGCTTTATAATTATGGCGCAGCGATTCTTCGTGCAGTTGGAGATACCAAGCGTCCTCTTATGTATCTGATCGTGGCAGGTGTGACAAATGCATTGCTGAATATGTTCCTGGTAATTGTATTACATATGGGGGTGGCAGGTGTTGCTATTGCTACGGTGATTTCCCAGCTGATCTCCTGTTTTCTGGTGCTTCGGTGTCTGTATATGACGGATGGCAGCTATCAGCTTCGTTTTTCCAAATTATGTATCAGAAAGTATTATCTGGTGCAGATATTTCAGGTGGGTATCCCGGCTGGAATACAAAGTACGGTTATTAATTTTTCAAATGTGCTGCTGCAGTCATCTGTAAATTCCTTTGGCTCCATTGCCATGGCTGGATACACAGCTGCCAATAATATTCTGGGATTTTTGTATGCCTCTGTAAACGCTGTTACCCAGGCGTGTATGAGCTTCACCAGCCAGAATTATGGTGTGGGGAAATATAAGCGAATGGACAAGGTACTGCTGGATTGCGGTATACTTTCCTTCGTGATCGCTATTGTGCTGGGCTGCGGCTCTTATATATTTGGAGGAGAGGTACTTAAGATTTATACAGAGGATGCAGAGGTTATCCGTTGTGGTGTGGAGATCCTTTCTATTACTACGGTGCCCTATTTCCTGTGTGGAATCATGGATCTGTTTCCCGGTGCCCTCCGCGGAATGGGGCATTCCGGTGTGCCTATGATCCTTTCTATTATCGGTACTGTTGGAACCAGAATTGTGTGGATATTCTTAGTGTTCCCACGGTACAGAAGCCTGTATACTCTTTTTATCTCTTATCCGGCGTCATGGGCCATTACTATTGTGATGCAGGCGGTATGCTTCGTGTTCGTGAGACGTAAGGTGCACAGGCAGCTGAAGGGAATGTAAAGTCTGGAATTATAAAGAAAATGTAACTGTTCAGAGCCAAGCAAAATTTCATAAAACAGGTGTAAAATGCGTAGCATTTTGGAGGTTGGCTCTGAACAGTTACAAGATAATAAGAATTATAAAACAAGAGCCGGGAAGAGCGAAACGCTTGATCCTGGCTCCTTTTGTTCTTTCGCCCTGTGGTATTGGACGAAAGAGCATGATAATGGAAATGATATAATTGAGTTATATTTTATTGATATTTTTTTCGCTTTTTAAATCCTCAGGAATGGATTACCAATGGTTATAGATTGTGCGGGTGTTATTTGTGCGGGCATTTTACATATGTGGTTGTTTTGATTAATTCATCAAGTTCTACATGATTGCATTTTTTACACTTTCTTGCCTTGTAGGTACGGACAGTGCAGCCTCCGTCGCTCTTAGATTTATGTGCATCTGCGTAACCGGATTCAAAATCATGGATACATATAATTGCACGAGTACCAAGATCAGAATTGTCTAATGCTTCTACAGTACCATCAGGATAGGTAAAGAGTATTTGAGAATCTGTTAAAATATCATCAGAAGAAGCTTTTACGAAAGAAAGTTCATCGAAGGATTCTGTAACGTCAGTGTTATCACGAGTTGTCTGCATTGGTGCATAGGCAAATGCTGTAGTTCCACTTAAAATCACAGAAGCCATTATAGCTGCAACAGTTCCAATTTTAGATGCTTTTCTATTTCCTGTCATAATAAACTCCACTCTCCTTTTTATGGTGTATCGTTCCCCTAACAAATTATTTTTCCAGACTACAGGAACCTGTCTGTCCTTCGCGGAAAGATTCACAAGAGCAGTTGCATAGGCTTTGCGCTCCTCTAAGGAAGAACCTGTGGTAGCGGCTTCGTCTGCAAGGTTTTCGGAAAAACCAGTGTAAAGCAAAAGTGTCAGCAGTGCTAACGGGTTAAAGAAATGAAGACAAATGACTAGCAAGCAGACCAATTTTACAGCTGAGTCATGGCAGCGCAGGTGGGAATACTCATGCCGGAGTATCATCTCAGACAATCTGGAATCTTCAAGATCCTTTGGGGCAACAATAAAAGGTCTGAAGAATCCGATGGTATAAGGTGCTGGAACCTGAGGAGAAATGCGATATTCTACATCTCCGATCCCGGGTAAGAAGCAGGTTCTCGTTTCGGCAATCCTTTTAAGCTTTCGCGTGAGCCACTGGTATTTTATGATCTCGTAAATGCTGAAGCCGATCACCAAAAGTAGCCAGCATACTCCGATCACAAGAATCCAGTTGGACATCCAGACTGAGATTCCTCTATAAGAAATCGCTTCTTTATTATCAAAGTTCATAAAGTTGGAAATATTGACGATAGAATCAGTCTCTTCCAACACATCCGTAGGCATAAGATATTTCACCACCTGAAACGGGAATAAATATCCCGCCAGACTCAGAAATACCAATTTCCGGCCAAGCCGGTAAGAAAAGTTTTTCCGTTGTATCAATAATAGCAATGAACAGAGTACCAGCGGCACTGTTCCTGCTATGCTCATACAGATTAAAAGCATGCAAGTTCCTCACTTAAATTTGTCAATGAAATCCAGTAAATCCTTCTGATCCTTTTTACTGAGTGTTGAATCCTGGGCAAATGCACAGAGCAGACAGGTGATGGAATCTTTAAGCTTCCTGGACTTTCTGGAAGCGTCATCATGGAAATCACTGTAGCTGGACTGGTGAGACTCTCTTAGTTCTTCGAGAATATGCTGTAATAACTGATCTCTTTTCTCAATCTGATGTCTGAGCCATAAGCTGTGTGAAAAGAAACCAAAGGCCAGCAATGGAAATCCGAAGGACAATATGATAGCCTTCACCAGATAAAAGGTTGCAGCTGGCTGCTCTAAGGTTGGAATTCCATTTATCATGCAAATAAGCAGCCCGAATCCGGTAATGATCGTAAATACAATACCGAATATGATTAAAATTATTCTTTTCATTAGTACCTCCTCAAGTTCTACGTAGAAAGGGGATATCAGAAATAATTTTATTTCCTGCTCCCTTCACTATATATACGAAAGCCAGAGGGAGAAATAACACGAAATTTGAAAAATATTTATTTTTTTTGTTAAATAGCAAAATTATGCTATACTTAATGCGATGATCATTTATAAGAAGGGAAATTATTATGCCAAAATTTTTAATTATTGACGGCTCTTCTATGCTGTCCACATCCTATTATGGGAATTTACCGAAAACTATTCTTTTTGCAAAAACGGAAGAGGAGAAGGAGAAGCATTATTCTGAGATCCTGCATACTTCTGATGGAAAGTATACCAATGCCATGTTCACTATGCTGCGCACACTTCTGGCCGTTTATAAAAAAGTGAAGCCGGAATATGTAGCGTTTACCTTTGATATGACAAGAGATACCTTCCGACGTACCCAGCTGGGCGCTGACTTCTATAAAGCCAATCGGAAGGAGACAGCACAGCCTCTGAAAGAGCAGTTTATGCAGATGGAAGAATTTCTAAAAGAAATTGGTTGTCCGGTATTTATGAGTATGGACTATGAAGCTGACGATTACGCTGCGTCCCTTGTGGAAAAATTCCAGGGGCCCGGACTGCAGACATATGTTCTGACGAAAGACCACGATTATTTTCAGCTGGTAAGTCCTTATACCCGCATGTGGAGAGTTGTAACCAGGGATAAGCTGGAGGGACTGAAGGATGCGTATGGTCTGTATGGAAAAGAGGGATATGAAGCACTTCCTTCTAATGTATTTGAATATACTCCGGAAATCGTATATTCCGAGGAGGGCGTTTATCCGGAGCAGATTCCGGCACTTCTTGCAATCACAGGTGATCCGGGCGACGGAATCCCCGGATGCAAGGGAGTGTCCTCCGCAGCAGCGCCTCTGGTAGCAGAGTACAAAAGCTTAGATGCAATTTATGAAGCTATAGAGGATTGCGAAGGTGTGGCGAAGAAGGAAAAGGAACTAAACACCTTCTGGAAGGAAAGTCTCGGAATCAGCAGAAGTCCATTGAAAGCTTTGAAAACTAATAAAGACATGGTGTATTTAAGTGAACAGCTTGCAGCGATGAAGCGGGATATTAAAATAGAGGAAGAATTAGAGGACTTACGTCTCTATATTCATATGGAGAAGCTGAGAAAACAGCTGAAACGGTATGAGATGAACAGCATTCTGTCTGAAATTGAAAAAATGGAAAAATTCTGAAAAAATTTAAAGTTACCAAAATTGTCTAAAATATAAAGAAAACAATTAATTGTCAGAAAATAGCAAAAATATCAGATAAAACATACTTGTATATGACAATGGTTGCAATTTGACACAAAAAATACAAAAAATTTACACAAAACACTTGCCTAAATTAGAGTAATAGGATATAATTTGTTTTGTTACATATTAACAAATTTTTATCTTACCAATTTCAATTCATGGAGGGAAATGTATGAAGAGAGATTTGAAAACACTCAATAAGTCTGTTGCCATTGCAATCGCAGCTGCAATGACCGCAACATCCGCTCCGACTCCACTTCTGGCGTCAGATTTCACAGATGGAGGAGATTTTGTATCAGAGTCCCCAGTTGTCAGCGAAGATGCAGAGGCAGCCGTACAGGCCGATGGTTTTGGCGATGAAAGTGCAGTTGCTGCTGTTACAGAGGATGGTTTCGGTGACAGTGAAGCAGTAGAAGCAGAAGTGAATGGAAGCACAGATGATACTATCGCAGCAGATGCAGAAGCACCTGGTAAGGTTGGTCATGTTGAGTTTGACAAGGATGAGCCAGATAAGTTAACCTGGTATGCAGATCAGAAAGCTGACAGATACCAGATTAAGGTTACTGATGAAGCTGGTTATGTGTATTTGGACGAGTATTTTGATGAGAACAATAAGGCAACAGAGGATGACTATGAGTCAACACCATCCCTTTCTTATCATGTATCCAATATTTCTGGATATGGCTATAAGCTGAATGCAGATGGAAGTGTTGCTGATTATAAGAAAGACAAGGATGGCAATCGTAAGCGGTTCAATTCTCTTGAAAGTGGTAAGTATACCGTTTCTGTTCGTTCTGTAAACTACAATAGTAAAGACAATACAACAGCATACGGCGAGTGGTCAGATCCTGTAACCTATACGAAAGCAGCGTTAGCCACTCCGGAACAGGTTTCCATTTCCGTTAAAGATAATAGTATTTCCATCAGCGGAGAACAGCAGCAGAATGTAAGATATGAAATTGCTATCAAAGATGCTGATGGTAAAGAATATTTTGAAGGCTATGATTCAGAAAAAGGCGGCAAATATTGTGATGCGTGGGATCATCAATATTTAGGAAGTATTTATGCTTACTCCTACAAGAAGAACGACAGTGGCTTTTATGAAGTGGAAAAGGATGCAGAAGGTAAGAGTTTAAGAGCCTTTGTAGTTGGCAAGCCATATACCATTAAAGTTCGTGCTTGTGTTGGCGAAGGAGATGCGAAATTAGTCAGCGCATGGTCTAATGAAGTATCAGCCACATTCACTGATAATGCAGCACCGGAGAAAACAGGTAACCTTAATTATAAAGATGGTGTAGTTTCCTGGAAGTCTATTGATAAGGCTTACGGATATGAAGTAGAAGTTGATGGCAAGACATTTACAATAGGTTCTTCTTACTTTAATGTTCGTAATACATATTACACCGATAAGGCTGAGGTGATTAAGTTCGAGCGCGGCAAGTCATATTCTGTTCGTGTACGTACCTATAATTGTAAATTAGATGGAACTACCAAACAGTATTCCGATTGGACAGATGCATTCTCCTTCACTTATGAAGCAGAGAAAGATACAAGCTTAAAGAAGATTTCCGGTTTAAAATATGAATATGACGATGACTATGAAGAAAATTGTTTAGTATGGAATGCTGATGAGAATGCTAAGAAGTATCAGATTAAGGTTGTTGATGCATCCGGACGTGAGTATTTTACTAATACAGTAGATAATAAAGGTGTGTATGCTGAGTCATCCTATGCTTCATATTGCTTTGATGATGAAGTTTTTTATACCTATACAACTGTAGATGGTGCATTAGTACCGGTTATTTATCCGGCAACAGGCAAAGCTGTTACTGCATTTGAAAGTGGACAGACCTATAATCTTTCTGTTCGTGCTGTCAAATACAATGAGAAGGGTGAAGCAGTTTATGGTGAGTGGTCTAATCCATATACATATACTGTAGATGCAGAGGATACAGGAATTAATGAAAAGCCAGCAGCCGTTACAGGACTTACAATTAAGACTACTGCTGATTATGATGAAAGTACACTTGCAGGTGCTACATTAGCATGGAATTATATTGAGAATGTAGACCATTATGAGATTCTTGTAAAGGATTCTGCTGGTCGTGAATATGTAGAAAGTGCAAGAGTTAAAAAAGACGGAACAATCGCTTACACTTATAAGAACGCAGGTTTAGGTAGAGCTTATCATCCTTCTTATACATTAAATAAGCTTTCTGATCTGTTAACATATGCGAAGAGCGCAGGTGTTGCTCTTGACACTGTGAAGGATGCGTCCGGTAAAGAGCTTAAAGCAATGACACCTGGTGAGACCTATACCTTCCAGGTTCGTGCAGTACGTGAATACAGTGCGAAGGATGCTGATGGAAAGGTAATCAGCGAAACCTTAAAGGGTGACTGGTCAGCTCCGTCAGCTGCTTATACAGTTCCGTCAGCTCAGGTAATTACGGATCTTCAGTATGCATATGCAGATGATGATTATTATTACTTTACATTTAGTGCAAATGTAAAACCGGGCAGCGTTTGGTATCAGCTTGCTACCGATGCTTCCTTTACAGAAGGTTCTGTTTTAACAGAATGGGAACAGGAATATTACGGGGATTATGTTGAAGCTACACTTCCTAAGTTAAGAATTTCTAAGGACAAAGGTGTTCTGGAAGCTGGAAAGACCTATTATGTACGTGCAGTCAGCAGTACAAATGGACCTACAGAGGAAGAAGTGAAGGCAATTAATCCAGTTGGTGTAGCATTTACTACAGCTGCAGAAAAGACTGCAAAGAATATTACCGGTCTTACTCTGTACAAAACTAATAGTAACAGTTTCAATTTCCGCTTTGATGCAGTTCTTGCAGAGGATGATAATTACGAGCTTCAGTATACGGACAAAGCCAATGCAGCTGAGGAGGATTGGGCTATAGGCTCTGATAATAGTACTACGCTCCAGGCTGAGAACTTAAAAGAGGGTACTTATTATGTAAGAGCAATCAGTTATATCATGAAAGATGGTAAGAAGGTTTACGGTACTCCATCCAACGTTGTTACTGTTACTGTATCCAGAGCAACATCTACCATCAGCAATCTGAAATTTGCAGAGAAAACTGCAGATGGTTATACCTTTACATATACAGGCTCCATTAGAAAAAATGAAACTGTAGAGTACTGGTATTCTGACACACCGGATTTTGCATCTACATCCAAGGCAACTGTAATTCATGATGAATATGGAAATGACAATAGGGTTACATTACATTTCTCTCAGTTAACACCAGGAAAGACCTATTATGTCCGTGCACGTGTTGAGAATACAAATGCAGCAACTAGAGCTCAGGTATATAGTGCATTTACAAATGTCGTTACATTAACTGCATCTCTTCCGAGAATCAGTGTTGCAAGCACTGTGATCACAGCTAAGACAGTTACCCTGAGAATGGATGATACCAGTGATGGAGCTTTAGTAAGCGGATATCAGATTCAGAGAAAGAATGGAAAGAAATATAGAACAATTGCTAAGACAACTGACAATGTTTATAAGAATTCCAAACTGAAATCTGATACAGCTTATAGCTATCGTGTAAGACCGTATTACTATGATAAAGAAACAGGCAAGACCACATATGGTGCATGGGCTTATACTCAGGCAACTACATGGGGCGGTGCACTTAAGTTAAAGGCAACTCCGAAGAGCGCAACTTCCGTAAAGGTATCCTGGACCAAGATTAAAGGCGCTAAAGGATATGAAATTTACAGAAGCACAGGGTATTCAGGAACATCAGAGTTCTCATCCGGCAGAGGAAATGGCTTTGATAAATATACTCTTGTTAAGACAGTAAGCGCTAAGAAGTCTTCCTATGTAGATAAGAAGCTGACAAGTGGCACTTCCTATAACTATTATGTAAGAGCATATAAGACAGTTGGAAATAAGAAGTATTATATTGATGAATATGCATATGCAAGCCTTAAATTCAATATGGTACAGGTTGGCGATCAGATTCAGTATGCAGATGGTAAAGTAAAACTTAGCTGGCAGCCGGTTTATACAGGTAAGGGATATGTAGTTGAGAAATACAACGAAGAGACAGGTGGTTATGAGACAATTAAGACCTTGAAGGCTTCCACAGGCTCCTATATGTTCCCGGCAGCTGAGAAGACTACTGAATATCGTGTACGTGCATTTAGTGGAAATGAATACACTAATGGACTTGAAGTGACTGTTAATCCTGTTGTTGCAGCTCCAACTGGCGTTAAGGCAGTTGCAAATGCAAAAGACGGAAGCATTACTGTAACATGGAATGCAGTTGCTGGCGCAGATTATTATCGCGTATTCAGAACAACATCTTCCTGGAATCTGTATAATAAAGACTCTAAGTCCTATATTCATCAGAATGGTGAGATGCTTACATGGTATGTAGCTGATTCCACAAGAGTAAGTGGCTACAGAGAAGCAAAAGAAGCTGAAATGAAGACCACTACATTTGTAGATCGTCCAATCACTTATACAGTTGATGGTGCTACCAATACAGAATATGAAGGACCAAAGGCTGGTGTTAACTATTACTATTATGTAGTTGCTTATAAGAATGGTAAAGCATATAACTATTCTGAAAACGTAACAGATGATGCTTATAAAGCTGAGAGTGGTGATAGTAAATCAGCAGTAGCGAAGATCACAACTGCAAGCCTTAAGAAACCTGCAACTGTAAAAGTTAAAGCTGCTAAGAAGAAAGTAACTGTTAGCTGGAAGAAGGTTACTAATGCTACCGGATACGAAGTATATCGTTCTACAAAGAAGAAATCCGGATATAAATTAGTAGGAACTATTACAAAGGGTTCAACTGTTAAATATGTTGATAAGAAGGCGAAAGCCGGAACCAAGTACTATTACAAGGTTCGTGCCGTTGGAAACAACGAAGCAGGCGTTCCGATCCATTCTTCATACAGTAAAGTAAAAGCAGTAAAAGCTAAATAAAGTATAACAAAAAGGCTCTATGCCAGATTTCAGGGTGGGATTCATATGAATCCCACCCTGTTGCTATGTTTGGAGCCCTTTTAATAAAAAGAAGACCTATATTACAGGCCTTCCTTTATCAGCTTTCCATTTTTTAATTGTAGTATTCTCTGGTTGCTGCTTCCCCGGAATTCTAAGGAAAGATCCTTTAGCTCCTGTACAAACTCTCCATCCACCAGAATGTCGATACAGGCAAGCATGCGGTCTGTATATGGGGTGTAAATGCTGCCCCCTGGAATCATATCCTTGTCAAATAAATAGCCGCTGTAGCACCAGATAGACTTATCAGGATAGGTGCGCTTAATCTCTTCCAAAAGATCTGCAAGCACTTCCTGATTCTCAGGCTCGAAGGGTTCACCGCCAAGAAGCGAGAAGCCTTCGATATAGTCGGGAGAGAGGAGCTTAAGAAGCTTATCCTGAGTCTCCCTTGTGTATGGTTCACCATAGTTAAAATCCCATGTAGGAGCGTTAAAACAGCCCTTACAGTGGTGCCGGCATCCAGACACGAACAGGCTTACACGTACGCCTGTTCCGTCTGCAATGTCGTAGGATTTAATGTTTCCATAGTTCATAGCGCTGGTCCTCTTTACAGATGTAATACCCTGTCCTTGATCTCCTGTGTACGGCCCTGATTCCAGAACTGTGTACCGATATATCCACAGGTTCTTCTGGCAACGCTCATTTTATCCTGGTTACGGTTACCGCAGTTCGGGCATTCCCAGACAAGCTTGCCATTCTCATCCTCTTTGATCTGAATCTCTCCGTCATATCCGCATACATCACAGAAATCACTCTTAGTATTCAGCTCTGCATACATGATGTTGTCATAAATAAACTTCATAACAGAGAGAACAGCCGGAATATTCTGCTTCATATTAGGAACCTCTACGTAACTGATAGCTCCTCCCGGGGAAAGCTTCTGGAATTCGGACTCGAATTTCAGCTTGGAGAATGCATCAATCTCCTCAGTAACGTGAACGTGGTAGCTGTTTGTAATATAGTTCTTATCGGTAACTCCCGGAATGATTCCAAAACGCTTCTGGAGACATTTGGAAAATCTGTATGTGGTGGATTCCATAGGAGTACCGTATACAGAGTAGCTGATGTTCTCAGCTGCCTTCCACTGGGCACATTTGTCATTGAGACGCTGCATGACCTTAAGGGCGAATGGACGAACCTCAGGATCTGTATGCGGCTTTCCGTACATTCTCATGCACATCTCATGAAGGCCTGCATAACCAAGGGAAATAGTGGAATATCCATCGTAAAGAAGCTTGTCGATGGTCTCACCCTTCTTAAGTCGTGCAAGTGCACCATACTGCCAGAGAATGGGGGCAACATCGGAAACTGTGCCGAGAAGACGCTCATGTCTGCAGCGGAGAGCTCTGTGGCAGAGCTCCAGGCGCTCCTCCAGGATATCCCAGAATTTGTCAAAATCGCCTTCTGAAGAGCATGCTACATCAACAAGGTTAATGGTAACAACACCCTGGTTAAAACGACCGTAGAACTTATATGAGCCATCCGGATTCTTCTGTTTCTCCTCAACGGTGAGGAAGGAACGGCATCCCATACAGGTATAAACATTGCCATTCTTTAACTGGCGCATTATCTTAGCGGAAATGTAATCAGGAACCATACGCTTGGCAGTACATTTTGCAGCAATCTCGGTGAGATACCAGTACTTGGAATCCTCATGGATGTTATCCTCATCCAGAACGTAGATCAGCTTCGGAAATGCAGGTGTGATCCAGGCGCCACGCTCATTTTTAACACCCTGCATACGCTGCTTCATTACCTCCTCAATGATCAGGGCAAGATCATCACGGGTACGTCCCTCCGGAACCTCATCCAGATACATGAAGATAGTTACGAATGGAGCCTGGCCATTACAGGTCATAAGAGTGATCAGCTGATACTGGATAGTCTGGATACCACTCTGGATCTCATCCATAAGTCTGCGCTCGGATACCTTCTGGATGATCTCATCGTCAAGGGGTTCTCCGCAGGCCTTACGCTCCTCGATTACTTTATTACGGATCTTCTGGCGGCTGATATCTACAAATGGAGCCAGGTGAGCCAGAGAGAAGGACTGTCCGCCGTACTGGTTACTTGCTACCTGAGCAACGATCTGTGTGGTAACGTTGCAGGCGGTGAAGAAGCTGTGTGGCTTCTCGATCAGTGTCTGGCTGATAACAGTGCCGTTCTGAAGCATATCCTGCAGATTGATAAGATCACAGTTATGCTCACGCTGTGCATAATAATCGGAATCATGGAAATGGATGATACCCTCATCATGAGCTCTCACGATCTCCTCTGGAAGAAGAACACGCATGGTCAGATCCTTGCTGACCTCACCTGCCATATAATCACGCTGTGTGGAATTAATGGTAGGGTTCTTATTGGAGTTCTCCTGCTTGGCATTCTCGTTAATCTGATCAAGGAGAGCCAGAATGCTGTCATCTGTAGTATTGGACTTACGGGTAAGCTCTCTCTTATAGCGGTAGCGTACATACTTCTGGGCAACCTCATAACCGCGCATCTCCATAATGCCGGTCTCAACCATATCCTGAATATCTTCTACATTTACTGCGTGGGAGGACTCAAGAGCACGATTGGCAATCGTATCAGCAAGGGCTGTTATCTGGTAGTGACTCAGCCTGTGAAGCTTGGAAACCTCCTCATTCGCTTTCTCTACGGCGTTAATGATCTTCGCCTTATCAAAAATAACTTCAACGCCATTTCGCTTGATGACGTTAGCATTGACCTCTGTACTCATATCATAAATTCCCTCCATATATTGTGCTTAAAATATCAAAACATACTAGATGTTGTGCAATATCAATATTACAGTATTTCACAGAAAAGTCAAGGGTAAAACAGCCGATTTAAAAAAACTGTGAAATATGCTGAATTTTCATGATTATTTGGCATGAACAAAGGGCTGCCATGAGCAACCCTTTCTTGTGTTCGCATCTTTTTCTATTATACTTGGAAAAAAATAAAAATCAACCCTTGACACCGCCGGAAGTAAGTCCTCCAACAAGATTTTTCTCGATTCCAACGAAAAGAATTACAACAGGAACAATTGCATAGAGAGATGCAGCAAACAGATACTGCCACTCAATCATATTGTAGCCGTTGAAAATATTAATACCCACAGTCAGAGGCTTGAAGGTGTCGGTGGAAATCAGTGTCAGCGCTACTGTATATTCGTTCCAGGCGTTGATAAATACGAAAATAAGCGCTGTAACGATACCAGGTGCAGCAACAGGCAGGAGGATCTTTAAAAGGGCATGTACGCGGTTACAGCCGTCAATAGTGGCAGCCTG
>CAKRVL010000031.1 GCA_934408705.1 uncultured Blautia sp.
GTAGAAGATCTGGAAAACATAGCCTCACTGGGATTTCGTGGTGAGGCTTTGTCCAGTATTGCCGCTGTTTCCCAGGTAGAGCTGATCACCAAAACGCCCTCTGCCATAAGTGGTGTGCGTTATGTGATCGAGGGAGGCGTGGAACAGTGCCTGGAGGAGATGGGCGCTCCCGACGGAACCACTTTCCTGGTGCGGAATCTTTTTTACAATACACCTGCCAGAAGCAAATTTTTGAAATCAGATTCCTCAGAGGCAAATTATATTGGCACTATGATGGAACAGCTTGCTCTTTCCCATCCTGAAATTTCTTTTAAATACATTCAGAATAAACAGGTGAAGCTGCATACCTCCGGTAATTATAACGTAAAGGATGTTATTTACAGTGTATACGGCCGTGATATGGCGAAAGCACTTCTGGAAATCTCTTATGAAAATGATTTCATGAAAATTGAGGGATATGCCGGGAAGCCAGAAGTTTCCAGAGGAAACCGAAGCTTTGAAAATTACTATGTAAACGGCAGATTTGTCAAAAACAATATAATTACAAAAGCCATTGAAGATGCATACAAGGGCTTTGTAATGCAACACAAATTTCCCTTTGTCTCTTTACAGATCCAGATGACTGGAAATGATCTGGATGTAAATGTCCATCCACGAAAACTGGAGGTACGTTTTGCAAGAGGCGCAGAGGTATACGACGCTGTCTACGAAGCTGTTCACAATGCACTTCTTCACAGGGAACTGATTCCGGTTGTTCCTGTAGGAAAAGAAGAGCGGGAAGCAAAGACTGCAGCAGTAAAGCGTGGAGCAGTTCCGGAACCTTTCGAAAAAAGCAGAAGAACAGTACCCGCTCCTGATAATACCGTAAAAAACAGTTCTGTACCTCAAGCCAGCAATATACTTCGGGAACAGGCAATTTATCAGGCAAAGCCCTTTAGCAAAGAAGAGGAAGCTCTTTTTGCAGGAACCCTGAAAGCTGCTACAGAAGCAGACACCAGAAGAACAGAACAACCCAAGATTCCGGAAACTCTTCCAGAAGTACAAAAGCCCAAGTGCCCGGAGATCCTTCCAGAAGAAGAACAGTCCAAGTGCCCGGAGACTCTTCCAGAAGAACAGTCCAAGTGCCCGGAGATTCCACCTGAAGTACAGAAACCCAGAGTTCCAGAGATTCCGCCTGAAGTACAGAAACCCTTACCGGAGCCACAGCAGCTAGAGCTTTTCCAGGAGAAGCTTCTTGCCCCGGAATCCAGAAGCCGTCATAAACTGATCGGACAGCTTTTTGGCACCTATTGGCTGGTAGAATTTGAAAACCAATTCTATATCATAGACCAGCATGCCGCCCACGAAAAAGTAAACTATGAGCGTTTTGTCAGACACTTTAAAGAACAAACTATTGAATCACAGTATTTAAGCCCGCCCCTTGTGGTCAGCCTGAATCTTGACGAGCAAGCCAAATTAAAAGCCAACGAAGAATATTTCACAAAATACGGTTTTGAGATTGAACCCTTTGGCGGCCGGGAATACTGTATCAGTGCAGTTCCAACTAATCTGTACGGCTTCCATGAAGAAGAGCTGTTTCTGGAAATGCTGGATAGCCTTGGAGGAGAGGGGGCTAAGGATGCCTTTGATCTATTTACTGCAAGACTTGCCACAATGGCCTGCAAAGCAGCTGTAAAAGGTAATCATCAAATGTCTCCACAGGAGGCAGATAAGTTGATCGACGAGCTTCTCACTTTGGACAATCCATATAATTGTCCTCATGGACGTCCAACGATCATCGCCATGACCAAAACAGAAATAGAAAAGAAATTCAAACGAATTGTTTGATTTAGGAGAGATTATGAAAAAACCTCTTATTGTCCTCACCGGTCCTACGGCAGTAGGAAAAACCAAATTGTCCATTTCCCTGGCAAAGGCAGTTGGCGGTGAGATCATATCAGCAGATTCCATGCAGGTTTATAAATATATGGATATTGGTTCTGCAAAAATTATGCCTGAGGAAATGCAGGGAATTCCTCATTACCTGGTAGATGAATTAATGCCGGATGAAGAATTTCACATTGTACGTTTCCAGCAAATGGCAAAGAATGCCATGGAAAAGATTTATGCCAATGGCCATATTCCTATACTTGTAGGAGGAACCGGATTTTACATCCAGGCAGTAACCCGGGACATCGATTTTACCCAGGCTGAGCAGGATGACGGATACCGCGCCGGTCTGGAGAGCCTTGCCCAGGAAAAAGGTGCTTCTTATCTGCACCGGATGCTTGCAGAGGTTGATCCCAAAAGTGCCAGCGACATACACGAAAACAATTTAAAGCGTGTGATCCGTGCCCTGGAATTCTATCATCAGAATGGCAGCCCTATTTCTGCCCACAATGAAGAACAGCAGGAGAGGACAAGCCCTTATAATCTGACTTATTTTGTACTGAATGCGTCGCGGGAGCTTTTGTATGAGCGCATTGACAAGCGTGTTGATGAAATGATGGCCGGAGGACTGGTAGCTGAAGTTCAAAAGCTGAAGGACATGGGGTATCACAGAGGAATGGTTTCCATGCAGGGATTGGGATACAAAGAAATCCTGGCTTATCTGGATGGCGAAATGTCCTTGGATGAGGCTGTACGGATTCTGAAGCGTGACACAAGACATTTTGCAAAGCGGCAGCTGACCTGGTTTCGAAGAGAACCGGAGACTGAATGGATAAATAAAGACCAGTTTGGATATGACGATACTAAAATGCTTGATTATATGCTGGAAATCTGTAAGTCTAAGAAAATAATATGATGATACCAGGGTCAAAAGATCAAAAAGCCGATGCAAGTGCCAAAGCACGTAGCAATCTGGTATCAAAGGGGTCAAAAGGTCCGGTTAATAGGACAACGATTAGAATATGGAGGAATACCGCCTAAAAAGCGGCAAAGAAATTTAATATGAAAGAATTATACGCACAGTTGGGAATTTCTTCCCAGGTTTACGATTTTTGTTATGAAATAGAGAAATCCTTAAAGGATCGTTTTGAACAATTTGATAAAACTGCTGAATACAACCAGATGAAGGTACTTCTTGCCATGCAGAAAAACCGCGTCAGTGAAGAATGCTTCGGCTCTTCCTCCGGATATGGCTACAATGACTATGGCCGTGACACTCTGGAAAAGGTTTATGCAGATACCTTCCACACAGAGGCTTGTCTGGTGCGTCCACAGATTGCATGCGGAACTCACGCTCTGGCTATTGCTCTTTTCGGAAATCTCCGTCCGGGAGATGAGATGCTGGCACCGGCAGGTAAGCCTTATGATACCTTAGAGGAGGTAATCGGTATCCGCCCATCTAAAGGTTCACTGGCAGAGTATGGTGTTACTTATCGACAGGTTGATCTTCTTGAAGATGGTACCTTTGATTACGAGAACATCCGCAAAGCTATTAATGAAAAAACAAAGCTGGTTGAAATTCAGCGTTCTAAAGGTTATATGACTCGTCCATCCTTTTCTGTAAAACAGATTGGAGAACTTATTGCTTTCATTAAAAGTATTAAGCCAGATGTAATCTGTATGGTAGATAACTGCTACGGCGAATTTGTTGACACTATTGAGCCAAGTGATGTTGGCGCTGATATGATTGTTGGATCTCTGATCAAAAACCCAGGCGGTGGACTCGCTCCTATCGGTGGCTATATTGCCGGTACCAAAGAATGCGTAGAAAATGCTTCTTACCGCATGACATGTCCAGGACTTGGCGCTGAGGTTGGCGCTACTCTCGGTGTAAACCGCTCTTTCTATCAGGGATTTTTCCTGGCGCCGATGGTGACCAAGGGTGCATTAAAGGGTGCCGTTTTTGCAGCTAATATTTATGAAAGACTTGGATTTGGCGTTGTTCCGGATTCCACAGAGCCAAGACAGGATATTATTCAGGCAGTTACCTTAAACAGCCCGGAAAGACTGATCGCATTCTGCAAGGGAATTCAGGCAGCAGCTCCGGTTGACAGCTATGTAGATCCGGAGCCATGGGATATGCCAGGCTATGACAGTCAGGTTATTATGGCTGCCGGAGCTTTTGTACAGGGCTCTTCAATTGAGCTTTCCGCAGATGGTCCTGTAAAAGAGCCATACGCTGTATACTTCCAGGGTGGACTTACCTGGGAGCATGCAAAGCTTGGAGTAATGATGTCTCTTCAGAAGCTGGTTGATCAGAATTTAGTAAAATTACCGTGAAAATTATGGATAAAAAACGTGTTATCGTAGTAGGAGGCGGAGCCTCCGGGCTGATGGCTGCCATTACAGCTGCCCAAAACGGGGCTGCCGTAACTATATTGGAGCAGAATGAAAAGCCAGGCAAAAAAATCTGTGCCACTGGAAACGGTAAATGCAATTTTACCAATACCCAGGTACAGCCTGACGCTTACAGAAGCGAAAATCCTGGCTTTGAGCAGGAAGTTCTGAAACAATTTTCTGTGGAAGACACCGTAAGCTTTTTTACCCGGCTGGGAATCTATCCTGTAAATAAAAATAATGGTTATCTTTACCCACACAGTGGACAGGCAGCAAGCGTAGCAGAGGTACTGTGCATGGAAGCCAGAAGCCTTGGTGTAAAAATCAAAACCAACGAGCATGTCCAGAGCTTATCTGTAGAAAATAACATCTGGAAGCTTCACACAGCAGGATGGATCTATGAGGGCGATGCTGTGATCCTTGCAAATGGTTCAAAGGCTTCGGCTATTTCCGGTTCTGACGGAAGTGGCTATGAAATTGCTGCTGCACTGGGACACCGGATCATAGAGCCTCTTCCAGCCTTAACAGCCCTGAAATGCAAGAATACAGGTTTTTCCGGCTGGGCAGGTGTTCGTACAGAAGGACGGGTTACCCTGTTTGTAAACGGAGAAAAAATCGCAGAAGAAGCTGGTGAGTTGCAGCTAACCGACTATGGAGTATCCGGAATCCCGGTATTTCAGATCAGCCGCTACGGAATCCGGGCCCTGAGACAGGGACAAAAAGTTACCTTAAATCTTAATTTCCTTCCTGAATTTTCCAGAGAACAGCTGGAGCAATTTCTGAAAACACGTAAGGAAAATGCACCATACAAAGGAAAAAAAGAGTTCCTCACAGGTCTTTTCCCAGATAAACTTATAAAGGTGCTTCTGGCAGCCAAAGATCTGGAAGAAGCTATTTATAGCTACCCACTAAAAGTAACCGGCTTTCAGCCTTTTGAACAGGCTCAGGTGTGCTCCGGTGGAGTAGATACCAGAGAGGTCAATAGAAAAACACTGGAATCAAAAATAAATCAAGGTCTGTATTTTGCAGGAGAGCTTCTGGATGTAGATGGAAAATGTGGCGGTTACAACCTGCAATGGGCCTGGTCCAGTGGCTATGTTGCCGGAATAAATGCAGGAAGATGATAAGGAATCCCCAAAAGGAGAAGCAGCATGATCCGAATTACCCAGTTAAAGCTTTCAATCGATCACACCCAGGAGGAATTACACCATAAGATCCGTAAGGCCTTACGCCTGAAAAATGAAAGCTTCTCTTATGATATTGTAAAGCAATCCCTGGATTGCCGTCATAAAGATGACAAAAAATTTGTATACACAGTAGATATCTCTTTACCAGACAAAAATATAGAAAGCAATATCGTCCGAAAGGTTGGCAATAATAATATTATGTTAACCAAGAAGGCCGATTACAGATTTCCGGACGCTGGAAATACAACTCTGAATTATCCACCGGTAATCGTTGGCAGTGGTCCTGCGGGACTTTTCTGTGCCTGGTATCTGGCAAAAGCAGGGTATCGTCCGTTAGTTCTGGAACGGGGTGAGGAAGCTCATGTCCGTCAGAAAACAGTTGAAACTTTCTGGAAAAACGGTGTTCTGGATCCGGATTCTAATGTGCAGTTTGGAGAGGGTGGAGCCGGTACCTTCTCCGATGGTAAATTAAATACTCTGGTAAAGGATCCTTTCGGAAGAAACCATGAGGTTTTGAAACGATTTGTACAAGCTGGCGCCCCAGCTGAGATCATTTACCAGCAAAAGCCTCATCTGGGCACAGATGTGCTGGTAAACGTAGTTGAAAATCTTCGTCACGAAATTGAAGAAATGGGTGGAAAGTTCCAGTTCCGCACCAAAGTGACAAATCTGATCTTCGAAAATAACCAGTTAAAAGAAGTTGAAATCAATAATAACACCAGGATTCCGGCACAGGTTTGTGTATTGGCAGTAGGTCACAGTGCCAGAGATTCCTTTGCCATGTTTGAGAAAAAAGGACTTTATATGGAGCCCAAATCTTTTGCTGTAGGGGTTCGTATAGAGCATCCACAGTCTATGATAAATCTGGCTCTTTATGGAGAAGAACAAAACGATAAGCTGGGGGCTGCTGCTTATAAAGTCACACACACCTGTAAAAATGGCCGTGGTGTCTATTCCTTCTGCATGTGTCCGGGAGGTTATGTAGTAAATGCATCCTCTGAAGCTGAAATGCTGGCAGTAAACGGCATGAGTTATCAGGCCAGAGACAGCCGCAATGCAAACAGCGCCTTGATCGTGTCCGTGACACCAGCTGATTTTCCTGAAGAGGGACCTTTAGGCGGCGTGGAATTTCAGCGCAATCTGGAACGTGCAGCCTGGAAAGCAGGAAATGGCAAAGTGCCGGTACAGCTGTTTGAGGATTATCAGAAGCATAAACCAAGCACTGCACTTAAAGACGTGGCACCATGCATTAAGGGAGCCTTTATTCCTGGTGATGTTCGCAGTATTTTTCCTAAAGAAATCGGAGATTCCATTGAAGAAGGAATTCTGGCTTTCGGGAAAAAAATCAAGGGCTTTGACCGTCCGGACGGGGTGTTATCCGGCGTAGAGAGCCGAACCTCATCTCCGGTACGCATAGTCCGGGATAAGGATACACTTGAAGCCAATTATCAGGGAATCTATCCCTGCGGCGAGGGTGCCGGCTACGCCGGAGGAATTACCTCTGCTGCCATGGATGGAATAAAAGTAGCCGAAGCTATTTCTAAAAAATTCAGAAATTTTTAGGAGAGAGTATACATCTCTCCTTTTTTATGCTAAAATGAGTCTGCATTACATTTGAGTACCTGTCAGCCCTGGAGAACTGCAGGTGAAATTACATGAATGAAATGAAACAGACCATCAAAGAACTGCCAGAGTCTTCACGCCCTTATGAGAAATGTCTGCAAGGAGGGCCTTCTGTGCTTAGCGACAGCGAGCTTTTGGCAGTAATCCTGAGAAGCGGTGTTCCGGGAAACAATTCCCTTGCACTTGCCAATCAAATCTTAAGTCTTACAAAAGATACCTCATATCCGGGCCTTCTGGGACTTATGCACATGTCCCTTCCGGATTTGATGAAGGTGAATGGAATCGGAAAGGTCAAGGCCATCCAGCTGAAATGTATCGGGGAACTTTCCAAACGGATGGCGTCTGCAGTTGCCAGACCGGGACTTTCTTTTAATGATCCCATCACAATAGCAAAATACTATATGGAGCATCTCCGGCATGAAGAGCAGGAGGTGTTGATTGTTATGCTGCTTGATGGGAAAAATCATCTCATTGGTGAACAGACACTTTCACGGGGAACCGTAAATGCTACTCTGATCACCCCGAGAGAGGTTTTTCTGGAAGCTATGAAGTTTCATGCTGTAAGTGTGATTCTTGTCCACAACCATCCAAGCGGAGATCCTACACCCAGTGACGATGACATAAAAATCACAGAACGGGTTTACAGATCCGGAGAGCTTCTTGGGGTAAGGCTTCTGGATCATGTGGTAATCGGAGATCATAAATATGTAAGCTTCAGAGAACTGGGATTGCTTGCTTATGAAAAACAGTGATGCTTTTCTCCGACAGTAATGATGAAGGGACAGATATATGCTGTTTGAAAAAACATACGGAATAGATCTTGGAAGCAGTTCTGTCAAGGTTTATTCCCTGATTCGAAATAAAAGCTACATTGAGAAAAACATGATTGCAGCCAAGGGCCGCAAAATCATAGCCGTGGGCAACGAAGCGTATGAAATGTTTGAAAAAGCACCTTCTGACATTTCCGTAAGTTCGCCGATGGCTTTTGGTATGATAGCCAATCTGGAGCTGCAGGAAATCGTACTTTACAGTATGATGAGAAAAATTGATAAAATTCTTGGAATAGGTTCTGTTATGTATTTTGCTGTACCTCTTGATATGACAGCCATCGAGAAAAGAGCTTATTTCCAGGTGGCAAACGGTCACTGGCTGCGGAAGAACCGTGTTTATATGGTAGAGGCCCCCATTGCGGATGCCATTGCCATGGGCGTGGATCTGGAAAATAACGCAGGAAGCATGATCGTAAATATTGGTGCCCAGAGTACCAATTTTTCCATTATTACCGGTGGAAGGATCATCATCAGTAAAAAAATTCCTATCGGTGGGCGCCAGATGAATGAGGCTGTGTGCAGTGAGGTACGCAAGCGCTACAATCTGCAGATTGGTACCCGCACAGGTAAACGCCTGAAGCTGGTAATGGGACGCCTTGCGGACCAGCATAAGCAGGCACGTAAGGTTGTAGGGATTGATAGTGTATCTGGTCTTCCAAGAGAAGAAGTTATCTCTGCTTATGTGGTAAATGCAGGGATCATGAATTGTGTCAATGAGATTGGAGCTCAGATGAAGGTATTTCTGGAGCGTATTCCTCCCCAGATTTCCTATCATATAGCCAAAGAGGGAATTTATCTCACCGGCGGAAGCACCAGAATTTCCCATATTGATACATATCTGTCAGGCTATACCGGATATTCCTTTAACCTGTCAGATCTTTATGAGACCTCCTCAGTCAAGGGACTTGAGAAGATCATTCATGACAAAGAGCTTCGCAAGTGGGCTCAGCCCATTACACAAAGAAAATTATAGATTTTTTAGGGGTGCCATTTCATGAAAAACCTTAAGAAAAAATTCCGATTTCGTATTAATCTGAAAAGTAAACATTTGCTGGCAATCATGACCTTTTTCTGCCTGTGCTGTATTGTAGCCACCTTTGCCTCCGGCATTTCTACAGCACCTTTGCAGGAGACTGCAGGGATCGTTATAGTTCCCTTTGAAAAAAGCATTCAGAAAATCGGCTCCATGATCAAATCCATGAGAGACAGCTTTCAAGACAAGCAGGATCTGCTTTTTGAAAATGAAGAGCTGAAAGCAGAAATTGATAGCCTTACCACACAGAACAATAAGCTGATCCAGGATCAGGGTGAATACCAGAGACTGAAGGAGCTTTATAATCTGGACCAGACCTATGAAGACTATCCTAAGGTTGCAGCCACGATTATTTCCAAGGATCCCGGCAACTGGTATGACACCTTTATGATCAATAAAGGCTCTAACGATGGAATCCGGGTTGACAATAACGTGATTGCAGGCAAAGGTCTTGTTGGGATTGTCACAGAGGTAGGTGCATCCTGGGCTACAGTCCGGTCCATTATTGACGACAGCAGCAGTGTAAGTGCCATGACAGTAAGCACCTCAGATAACTGTATCGTAACTGGTGATCTGGAGCTTATAGATGAAGGAAAGCTCCGCTTCGAGCAGCTTTATGATCAGGAAGGCAAGGTTTCAGTAGGAGAACGTATTGTAACCTCTAATATCAGTGAAAAGTTTGTAGAAGGACTTTTTATCGGCTATGTAAGTGAGGTCCAGGTAGACAGTAATAACCTGACAAAAACAGGTACTATCGTTACACCTGTGGATTTCCTTCACCTGAAGGATGTGTTTGTTATCACTGTCAATAAGCAGGATATGATAGATGGAACTTCGTCAGTGGATAATTCCGGAACAGAGAGTTCTGACGGCAACACTGCTTCAGATGAACAGGAGGGTGCAGATGAAGAGTAAGATCGTGTTTTTTCTTACAATTATAATTTGTTTTCTTCTGCAGTGTACGATTATGGATCTGATCTCTATTGGTTCTATAACGCCTAATCTGATGCTGGTTCTGTGTATTTCCATGGGACTTATGCGAGGACGCAAAAGCGGTCTCTGGACCGGCTTTTTCTCAGGGCTTTTTATAGACCTGTTTTTTGGCTCCATATTTGGCTTTTATGCTTTAATTTATATGTATATCGGCTATTTAAGCGGATATGCACACAGGATCTATTATGATGATGATGTGAAGGTTCCTATGGTTCTGGCAGCTATTGCGGATCTTCTGTACAATCTGTCCGTTTACGGGCTTCAGTTTCTTCTCAGAGGACGGCTAGGACTTCGTGTCTACCTGTACAGGATCATCATCCCGGAAATGTTTTACACGGTATTTATTACCTTGATTGTATACCGGATTTTCCGTTACATTAACTATCGCTACATGAACATAACCAGGAAAGAAAGTGAGTCAATTTGGGTACTAAAATAAAACGAATTTTCAAGAAAATCAGTTTAAAACGAACAACCGTCCTGATTCTGACCTTTGTACTGATGTCAGTTATCCTGGTACGAAGGCTCTTTGACCTTCAGATTATCCAGGGAGAAGATTATATCAGCAAGTTTCAGGCAAGAACGACCAAAGAGCGTGTAATTAAGAGCACACGCGGAAATATTCTTGACAGAAACGGGGATATCCTTGCGTCTAACGTCCTTTCCTATTCCTTGACGCTTGAGGATAACGGAACGTATACTTCCACAAGGGAAAAGAACCTTACCTTAAATGGTGTTGCTTATCAGGTGTTGAAGATCCTTCACAATAATGGAGATGATATCACACATTCCTTTCATATTGTTGTTGATAAAAATGGAGAGTATGCCTTTGATGTTGCAGAGGGATTTACCCTGAACCGTTTCCGTGCAGATATTTACGGACAGGCTCTGATTGACGATCTGAAGGATGAACAAAAGAGTGCAACCGCTGACCAGATGATGGATTTTCTTACTGGCACCCAGAAATTCTCCATTGTCTTGGATGGTGACAACGCATATACAGAGGACGAGCTGACCTCTCATGGACTGCCTCTTACTCTCACCAAACAGGAAATTCTGGATATTGCCACTATCCGATATGAACTGAATACCAACAGCTTCAAAAAATACATGCAGGTTACCATTGCCACTAACGTAAGTGAGAAGTCGGTAGCCGCTATCATGGAGAATAAAACAGGACTTCAGGGAATCGATGTAGTGGAAGATTCTATCCGCCAGTATATTGATGATGAAAGTATGGCACCGATTCTCGGCTACATAGGAAAGGCTTCTTCTGAGGAGCTGGCAGAGCTTCGCAAACAGAATCCTGATTATTCCAATGACGCCATTGTTGGTAAAGCAGGAATCGAACAGTACATGGAGCTGACACTTCAGGGAACCGACGGTAAAGAAACTGTTTCCGTTGATAATCTTGGAAAGGTTCTGAAAATTGATGAAGACACCAAGGTAGAACCAATTGCTGGAAATGATGTACAGCTTACAATTGAAACTGACTGGCAGTCTGCAATCTACCAGATTCTGAAGCAGCGTATAGCCGGTGTGCTTCTGACGAAAATAGATGCTGCGAAAACCTTTGATTATACCTATGTAACAGATGCCAGCCAAATACGTATTCCTATTTATGATGTATATAATGCCCTGGTTTCCAACAGTGTGATCGACATTAATAAATTCAGTGACGAAGATGCCTCTGCTACAGAAAAAAATTTATATGCCAAATTTCAACAAAAGCAGCAGAGAGTTTTTGATACAATAAGCTCGAAGCTGAATGGCTCCAATCCACCTGCATACAAAGATGAGGATGCGGAGACACAGGAATACCTGTCTTATATCTGTAATGATCTCCTTAGAGATACTCTTGGGATTATTTCCAAGGATGCCATAGACACCTCAGATGATATCTATAAGGCATGGACGACAGAAGAAAGCATCAGCCTTAAGGATTACCTGACTTATGCCACAAGTCAGGGCTGGATCGATATCACCAGCTTTTCCCCAGAGGGTGAATATCTGGACTCCCAGGAGATTTATCAGGCGCTGACTTCATATATTATTGATTATCTCAGCACAGATACCGGTTTCTCCAAACTGCTTTATAAATATATGCTTTTGGAGGATACCATCTCCGGGCAGGAGCTTTGTCTGGTGCTTTACGAACAGGGTGTTCTGGACAAGGAAGACGGCACATATGAAAGTCTGGCATCCGGAGCAATGGGCGCATACGATTTCATGATCAATAAGATCTATAATCTGGAAATAGAACCTGCACAGCTGGCATTAATGCCTTGCTCCGCATCTGCAGTAGTTGTAGATGTAAAAACAGGAGATGTTGTAGCATTAGTTTCTTATCCCGGTTATGACAATAATCGTCTTACTAATGATATGGATACAGATTATTATGCCAAGCTGGCTCTTGACCAGTCCAGTCCGTTCTTTAACAAAGCGACTCAGCAGACGACTGCTCCGGGTTCTACCTTGAAGCTGCTTTCTGCAATCGCAGGAATGGAAGAGGGCGTTATTGATGAAGGTACTTATATTGAATGTACCGGAACCTTTGATTATGTCGATCCGCCAATTAACTGCTGGTACAGAAACGGCCACGGAAGCCTCGACATCCGTACTGCAATTGAACAGTCCTGTAACTACTTCTTTAATATGATAGGTTTTCAGCTGGGAAAAGTTGGTGATAATGAATTTTCAGAAGTACAGAGTCTGAACAAGCTTCAGGAATACGCCTCTTTGATCGGTCTGGATCAGAAGACCGGAATCGAACTCTCTGAGGCAACGCCAAAGGTTTCCGATGCAAAGGCAGTTCCATCTTACATGGGACAGGGAAATAACCTGTTTACCACATCACAGCTGGCTCGTTATGCCACTGTTATGGCTACCTCCGGGAATGTATTTAAGCTGACACTTTTGGATAAAATATCTGATCCTAAGGGAAATGTAATACAGGAATATGAGTCGGAGATTCAGGATGTGGCAAATATTTCCTCAAATATCTGGGATGTAATCCATGACGGTATGCGTCGTGTAATTCAGACACACTCACAGTTTGACGGTCTTGGAATAGAGGTAGCCGGCAAAACCGGTACAGCTGAGTTAGATCTGCGCCATCCTAACCACGGTCTTTTTATCGGTTATGCACCGGCATCCGATCCGGAGTACGCCGTTGCCATCCGTATTGCAAATGGTTACAGCTCCGGTAATGCATGTCTGATTGCTAATGATATTTTTAAATATATGTACAATCTTGCAGATAAAGATTCTATTCTCACAGGTATTGCTTCTACAGATACCAGTGATACATCGAATGACTAAGTAATGATCATGCCTGTCGGAAGTGCTCCGGCAGGCATATCCGTAAGAGAAATACCAGAATTTTGGAACATTTTTGTTTAGGAGGAATCAGAAGAAATGGGTGAAGTCATTGTCATTACATCCGGAAAAGGCGGTGTTGGAAAGACAACTACTGTTGCCAATATTGGAACCGGACTGGCTATGATGGGGAAGAAAACTGTGGTTGTGGACACAGATATCGGTCTTCGTAATCTGGATGTTGTTCTCGGATTAGAGAACCGGATCGTGTACAACCTGGTGGATGTAGTAAATGGAAGCTGCCGCCTGAAGCAGGCTCTGATCAGGGACAAGCGTCATCCTGAGCTGTATCTGCTGCCTTCCGCTCAGACTAAGGATAAAACTGCTGTATCACCGGAGCAGATGATCAAGCTGACCGATGATTTAAGAGAAGAGTTTGACTACATTCTGCTGGACTGTCCGGCAGGGATCGAACAGGGCTTTAAAAACGCCATTGCAGGGGCTGATAAGGCTCTTGTAGTAACTACGCCGGAGGTATCTGCAATCCGCGATGCTGACCGTATTATCGGCCTTCTGGAGGCAAATGACCTGCGGGATATCCACCTGATCATAAACCGCCTTCGTCCGGATATGATTGCCCGGGGCGATATGATGTCTGTTGACGATGTAACCGAAATTCTTGCAGTTGACCTGATCGGAACACTTCTGGATGATGAACAGATCGTGGTTGCAACTAATCAGGGCGAACCTCTTTCCGGGAAAAGCTCCCAGGCAGAAGAGGAGTACCGTAATATCTGCAAGCGGCTTATGGGTGAGGATGTTCCATTTGTAGACATCAGACAGAAGAAAGGAATGTTCTCAAGATTATTTAAGAGATATTAATATTGTTTCAGACTAATATTTATGGAGGGAATTCCCATGAAGACCTTTTTACATGAAAAAAGGCGCTCTGCAGGATATGCCCGTGACAGAATGAAGCTTCTCCTGATCTCAGAACGCATAGAATGCTCTCCACAAATGATGAAAATGTTAAAAAGTGACCTGGTACATACAGTAAAGAAGTATGTAACCATTGAGGAGAATAAAGTAAAAATACAGATTTCACAGGAACCGCCGGTACTCATGGCATATATTCCTGTGTTAACAAAAAAGGACAGATAAATTTATGATTAAACAGTATAAGCTACGTTTTTACAATTTCAAACTGGTAATTCTCCTGACAGCAATCAGTTTGTTTGGAGTACAGCTGGTAGCCAGTGCATCACCAGATCTCCGGAACAAGCAGCTTCTGGGTGTGGCGATGGGACTTGTGCTTCTGGTGATCCTGTCATTAATGGACTATTCCTGGATCCTGAATTTCCAGTGGATCATGTATGGATTTAACCTGCTTATGCTTATCGGCGTGCGATTATTCGGAAGTGAAGCCGGTGGTGCGTCCAGATGGCTGGATATCGGTGGTTTCCGTTTTCAGCCTACTGAACTATCCAAGATTATTATTATACTGTTTTTTGCTAAATTTTTCATGGATCATGAGGATGACATCAATACCTTCCGGGTATTGGCTGAATCCGTAGTTCTCCTAGCAGTACCGCTGGCTCTTATTTATGCACAGCCGGATATGAAGAATACAATTACTGTAACTATTATTTTCTGTATCCTGCTGTATGTGGCAGGACTGAGCTACAAGATCA
This sequence comes from uncultured Blautia sp., assembly GCA_934408705.1. Classification (GTDB taxonomy): domain Bacteria; phylum Bacillota; class Clostridia; order Lachnospirales; family Lachnospiraceae; genus Blautia_A. The sequence continues at coordinate 14,942 of CAKRVL010000031.1, forward strand.
TTGGAGGCGCCATTCTGATCGCAGTCCCTCTTTTGATCATTTTTCTATCCATTGTTGTGCAGCCGGATCAGACACTGATTAAGGATTATCAGAGAACCCGTATCATGTCCTTCCTTTATCCGGAAAACGAAGAATATCAGGAGAATATTGAACAGCAAAATAACTCAAAAACTGCCATTGCCTCCGGCGAGCTGGTAGGGAAGAAATTCACAGGAGATGACCAGGTATCCTCTGTAAATGCAGGTAACTTCGTAGCAGAGAACCAGACAGACTTTATTTTTGCAGTTGCAGGAGAGGAGTATGGTTTTATAGGGTGCACTTCACTTGTTATCCTGCTTCTGTTGATTTCCATAGAATGTATCAGAATGAGTCTGAGAGCCAAGGACCTTTCCGGAAAGATCGTCTGCTGTGGAGTTGGCAGTATTGTAGCTATACAGAGCTTTCTGAATATCTGTGTTGCAACGGGACTGGCGCCTAATACCGGTACGCCGCTGCCTTTTGTCAGTTATGGTCTGACCTCTCTTGTCAGTCTGTATATCGGTATGGGGCTGGTAATGAATGTAGGTTTGCAAAGCAGCACGTATAATAAAGAACTCAGAAAAAAAGAAATTGATAAGAAAGAGGAATACTTATGACAGCTGCAAAAAAAAATAATTCCAGGCGTAAATCCACAAAGTACCGTAACGCAAGAAGGAAGAGAATACGAAATACCGTTCTTCTGCTGATTCTTCTGTGCGCACTTTGCGGGGCTGGAATCGGAGTTATTTATCTGCTCCGAAATGAAAATATATTCAGTCAGTTAAATGAACCTTATACAGCTTCCAGGGAATTTTCCGGAAAGCTTACTGATTCTGACAATCTGCGCGCTGACAGCTTTGCAAAAAATCTGTGCGTAGTTGTATCTGATGTCCCTATGGACGGTGTTTCTCTTGGCGAAAAACAGAAGGGACTCCTTCTGGACCTGGATGACCGAAAGGTACTTTATTCCAAGCAGGCTTTACAGAAGGTATATCCTGCAAGTATTACAAAGATAATGACAGCTATGCTTGCACTGAAATATGGCAATATGAATGATGTGGTGACCATTACCCAGGAGAACCTGAATCTGGAAGAAGGCTCTCAGGTCTGTGGTTTCTGGGCTGGTGACCAGGTAACTATGGATCAGCTTCTTCACTGTCTTCTGGTTTACTCCGGCAATGATGCAGCAGCCGCTATTGCAGAGCATATCGGTGGCTCTACAGAAGGCTTTGTGGAAATGATGAACAGTTATGCCAGGGAGCTGGGCTGTACAGGAACTCATTTTACAAATCCTCATGGCTTGCAGGATGAGAACCATTATACTACACCTTATGATATCTACCTGATGTTAAAAGAAGCATTAAATTATCCTGAATTTACCCAGATTACCCAGTCTGGCTCCTATACTGTAGAATATACGCATGCAGATGGAAGCAGCGCAAGTACCACCTTACTTGCTACAGATCATTATCTGACCGGAGAAGCAACCCCACCTAAGAATGTAACCGTTCTGGGAGGTAAAACCGGTACAACAGACAACGCAGGTAACTGTCTTGCTTTACTTAGCCAGAATGCTTATGGAAAGCCTTATATTTCCATTGTAATGGGGGCTTCCACCAAAGATGAGCTTTATACACAGATGTCCTCTCTGTTACAGAATATTAATTAATCTTCAGCTTCCGGGATAATTGCTGCATGTCCTTCGAACACAGACACTGTACCTATAATAAAGATAATCAGCAAAAATATGAATCGTAGCCACAATTGAGAAAAATAGACATAAATATTAAAAAAACTCTTGAATTTTTGGAAATATTATACTATAATATGAAACATATTAAACATGGTTTTTGGTAAAAATTTAATATCATATTGTCTAAGGAGGAAAACATCATGGTTGAACTGATCGTAGGAAAGAAAGGCAAAGGCAAAACAAAAGTGCTCTTAGACAGAGTAAACAGTGCGGTGAAAGAAGCCAACGGAAGCATTGTTTACCTTGACAAAAGCACAAAGCACATGTATGAGCTTAACAATAAGGTACGTCTTATCGACGTTTCTTCTTATCCGCTGAAGAATGCTGACGAATTCGTAGGCTTTATCTGCGGTATTATTTCCCAGGATCACGATCTTGAGCAGATTTATCTGGACAGCTTCCTGAAGGTTTCTAAACTGGAGGATGCAGACGTTACAGATACTCTTGAGCAGCTGGACAAGATTAGTGAGAAATACGGAATTTCCGTAGTTGTAAGTATTTCACTTGATAAGGAAGAACTTCCAGCAGCATTACAGGATAAGATTGCAGTAGCATTATAATCTCAGATGATATGATATTGCAGCTATAAATTCAGTAAAACCAAATATAGGTACATAAGGACATGGCTCGATTCACCGGTCATGTCCTTTTATTTTGTTCAGCTCAGTCTTCGCGCAGTTTTACAGCAGTGGCCGCCTGACGCCGTCTGGAGTCATCTAAGGCCGCATAATGCTTCTTCGTAGTATTTACGTCTTTATGGCCTAAAACGTCTGCTACGAGGTAAATATCGCCTGTCTCCTGGTATAGAGCGGTGCCGTATGTGCTACGCAGCTTATGTGGAGTAATTTTTTTGGTCGTAGTGACCTGTCTGGCATATTTTTTGACCAGATTTTCTACAGCCTGTACGCCAATCCGTTTGCGCTGAGTAGAGTAGAAGAGAGCATGTTCATGTCCCTCTACCGGTACAATATTTTTACGCACCTCTAAATAATTTCTCAGAGCTTTTTCTACTTCCGGACCAAAGTACACAACCATTTCATTTCCACCTTTTCGGGTAACTTTGATTCCATTATTTTTAAAATCCACATCTTCAATATCAAGTCCCACGCATTCAGAAACACGAACGCCTGTTCCAAGCAGGAGAGTAACAAGGGCCAGATCACGATCCTTCGTTTTCTCATAATAAACTTTTTTCTGTCCTGTAAGATTGTCACCGCCATGTTCAATATAATCCAGTAAAAGAGCAACTTCATCAGCCTCCAGGCGGATAATGCTTTTCTGATGAATCTTAGGAACATCCACAAGAACAGTGGGATTTGTGTGGATCATTTCACGTTTAAAATAATATGCATAAAAGCTTCGCAGTGATGACATTTTTCGTTTCAATCCACGTTCGCCGTTAGTTTCTGTTTTGTCCCCGGCCTGATATACCTTCAGATATTCTTCATATTCCTCAAGATCAATAGCTGTGATCTGATCCAGGATATCAACAGTAAAGGCATCCATAGACCAGTCCTTAAAAGCCGGATTTTGCTCCAGAAGAAACTGAAAGAAAATGCGGATATCATATGCATATGAAATTCTGGTTTTTGTCGTAGTGCGTGGCTCAATGGCACGAAAGAAATCCTTGCAAAAAGGCGGTATCGTTTTTAAAACATCGCGAAGACGTAAGGTGTTTTCAATATCTGTCTGTTCATGATAGGTTACTTTTTTATCCATAATAATTTAATTCTCCTTAATCTGTGATCGGTCATCAGAATTGAAATATTCTATAAAAACATGGAAATTCCGGGGAAGTGGCCGGTTTCCTATCTGAAAGCAATTCATCTATATGAAAAACTCGGGTTTGTCGTATAGATATAAATGAGGAACATAACGCCGGATCAGCCACTGCTTCCAGCCATTTCCGGCGTTTTTCCAAAATTCGTTAATTTACCAGAATTCACTTTTACATAATTGATTCATCCAACATTACTGTAAAAGGTCCGTCATTTTCCAATGAAATCTTCATGTCAGCACCAAACACCCCGTGCTGAACAACCGGCACCGTCTTAGCGGCTTCCTTAAGCATATACTCGTAAAGCTCATTAGCCTGATCTGGTCCGCCAGCCTCAATAAAGCTTGGACGGTTTCCCTTCTTACAATTGGCATATAATGTAAACTGTGAAACCATCAAAAGCTCTCCATTTACATCTGCCAGGGAAAGATTCGTCTTACCATTTTCATCCTCAAAAATCCGAAGTCCCAGCATTTTTTTCAGGTATTTATCTGCAATCTCCTTGGTATCATTCTGTCCTACACCGATCAACACCAAAAAACCTTTCCCGATACTTCCAACAAGCTCTCCATCTACTTTTACACTGGCATAATTTACCCGCTGTATTAAAAGTCTCATGTCAATTTCCGTCCTTTTCACTATTTTGTTTCTGCTTCTGTTTCTGCCTGTACTCTTCTATTAATTGTCTGACTTTTTCGTAAATTATCACAGAATATTTCTTGATAAATGTCCAAATCGTAATAAGAATCTTCTGAATCGTCTTTAATAATGTAAGGGTAAACTGCAGCATCGCAGTACGTCTCGGTGTCTCCCGTTCCTTCGGCTCTTCCTCAGGGAATAAAATCGGCTCATGTGTTACGGGATCCAGACAGTCAATATTCGTATATTTCTGTTCTTCATCCGGAACCTTCTTATAAATCAGGCTCATATGAACAAGTCTGTCAAGTGCTGCATAAAGAACTGCGAACACAGGAACACCGATAAGCATACCCGGAATTCCGAAAACACCACCGCCTATAAGAATCGCCACAATTACCAGGAAGCTGGAAAGTCCTGTAGACTCACCCAGAATCTTCGGTCCCAGGATATTTCCGTCAAACTGCTGGAGAACAAGGATAAAAATTGCAAAATAAATGGCCTGCAGCGGGTCAACCAGCAAAATCAGAAATGCACTTGGAACAGCTCCCAGGTATGGTCCGAAAAACGGGATCACATTTGTAACACCAATGATCACACTGATCAATAGTGTATATGGCATATTCAGGAAATTCATTCCAATATAACACAACACACCGATAATAGCGGAATCCAGGATCTTACCTGTAAAGAAACCAATAAATGTCTTGTTGGTAAAACGCATGGAATGAATGATAAAGTTTGCATGTGAAGTATTAAAAACTGCATATGTGAGCATCTTGGCCTTAGCCGTGAAGCCTTCCTTATCTGCCATCAGATAAAGAGAAACAACAGCTCCGATAAGGAAATTCTTCAGGAAATTAATCAGCTCGAACACACCTGCTGAAATATTTTTAAGCATTTCCTGCATCTGCGGAAGGATATTCGTAGTCAGATACTCCTGTGCTGTAGTAATAGACTGATTCAGGGTATCCAGCGCATCACTGTTCAGGTTCCATTTCTCAATAAACGACTGCAGCCATTTCTGGATGACCTTCACATAGGTGGGAAAACTGTAAATCAACCCCATAATGCTTCGGATCAACTCCGGCAGGATCATCATAATAAGTGCATATATAAGAGTCAGGAAAAGAACCATGCACAAGATCACACAGGCCCAACGGATAGCCTTACGCCCCTTCTTTCCTACGGTTATCTCCTTCTTTGTAAGGATAGGATATATCAGCTTTTTTTCAAAAAAATTCAATATCGGGGTTAGTAAAAATGCTATCACAACTCCATAGACAATTGGTGTCAGGATTCCCAGAAAGGTCTTAATTCCCGCGATCAATGTCTTCATATGGAAAACACCATAGTAAAAAAGCATACTAGCTGCAATTACAAGGAAAGCAGTCACTCCCCAGCGAACATGTTGATTGTCCAAGCGTAATTTCATATAGTTATATTGTCCTCCTGAAACATTAAAACATAATTATTATCTGCCAAACAGCAATTTCCTTTTATTATAGCACAGTTTAAACTTAATGTCTTATTAAAAAATTATAAACTGATAGGATCTCACCCACCCCCAAAAATGTGTTTGCAAAGTATCCCATTAATAAAGGAGTCCTCTTCCGAGAACCCCTTCCTCTCACATATTTCTGTAATTATTTCTTAAGATCATCAAAAATATGTACAATATCGATAATTGCCTTTGCAGCACCATCAATACCGAGCACACCACTGTCAACACTTAAGCTGTATCCTGAAGCTGCTCCCCATTTCTTATTCGTGTAGTAATTATAATAGCTTGCACGGCTCTTATCAGTCTTAGTGATCATGTCCTTAGCTTCCTTAGGAGTCTTATTGTATTTACCTGCAATACGCTTAATTCTCCAGTCAAGGTCTGCATGGACGAAAACACTGAAACAGTCTTTATTGTCTGCAAGAGCATAATCAGCGCAACGGCCAACCATAACGCACGGACCTTCTGCTGCAAGCTTCTTAATAGCCTCAAACTGTGCCAGGAAAACCTTGTGGTTCATAGGCATGTCTGTAAATCCCGCAGAAGAATACCCAAAAGAATAAGTATCCATTACAAGAGAATATAAGAAGCTGTTCGTTGGCTTCTCATCATGATTCTCAAATAATTCCTTACAAATGCCGCTATCATTGGCTGCATGCTCCAGAAGCTCCTTATCGTAGCACTTAATTCCGAAGTACTTAGCTACTTCCTGACCGATCTGTCTGCCGGCACTTCCATATTCACGTCCGATGGTAATTATTGAACTTGTTGTATTGTTCATATCTGCCACTCCCTTCTGCAATTCCTTTACTGTGAATGGCATTTCACAGATAATTTGTAAGATTATTATACACTACATCAGGGTGAACTGACAACTATTTTCTTAATTTTTCTAACAAATCAAGAAAATATTCTGGCAAAGGTGCTGAAAACTCCATATACTCTCCTGTTCTTGGATGAACAAAGCCCAAAACCATGGCATGAAGCGTCTGTCCCTGCAGGTGGTAGGGATTTTTGCCTGATCCATAAATTTCATCCCCAAGAAGAGGGTGTCCCAGACTTGTCATATGAACCCGGATCTGATGTGTACGGCCAGTTTCCAGGCGACACTCAATATAAGTAGCATTGCCAAAGCGCTCCAACACTTTATAATGAGTGACTGCATCTTTTCCATTTTTATAATTAATCGCCATTTTTTTCCGGTCAATCGGATGACGTCCGATAGGACCTTCTACAGTGCCTTCATCTTCTTTCAGATTGCCTGCAACAATGGCACGATAACGACGCTTGATAGTATGATCTTTCAATTGCTGTGCCAGATCCCGGTGTGCCGTATCATTTTTGCATACAAGAAGTGCTCCTGTGGTATCCTTATCAATCCGGTGAACTATTCCGGGACGCATAACACCATTAATACCGGACAGATTCCCCTGACAGTGATACATAATAGCATTTACCAAAGTTCCGCTGGTGTGACCATTAGCAGGATGAACAACCATCCCCTTAGGCTTATTTACGATCAGCACATCATCATCCTCATACAAAATATCCAGAGGAATATTCTCTGGAAGAATATCCGGCTCGGTTAAATCAGGCAGGGTTGTCTGCACCAGATCCCCTGCCTGTATTTTGTAGTTTGCCTTTACAGCCTTCCCATTGACAGTAACTCCCTGATCCTTCAAAAGCTTCTGAAGATAAGAGCGGGAAAGCTCTTCATATTTATCAGAAAGGCAGCGGTCTATACGCACCCCTGCCTCCTCAGCTGTCGCTGTAAATTCCAATTGCTCCATATAATGGTATATCCTCTCTTTATCAGATGTATTAAAGTGATTATCAAATGCTTTAAAGCCCGGGCTTTAAGAAGTCGAAATCATCTTCATCCTTATAGCGGAAAAATATAAGAAAAATCAGTACCACAATTCCGCAGGTCACATAAATATCTGCCACGTTAAAAATAGGAAAATCAATCAGGGAAAAATAAATAAAATCCACCACAAAGCCCCTGAAAACCCGATCTATAAAATTCCCCACAGCTCCTGTGAACACTACAACAGCAGTAAAAAGCAATGGACTGTAATAGACAGTTGCAGGTATTTTTATAAAAAAATATATAATGCCAACAAAAAACACAATGCAGATCAGTACCAGAAAAAGGACCTGATCCTGAAGAAGGCCAAATGCCATACCTCTGTTCTCCAGATAGCGAAAAGTCAGTACATTCTTAATAAGCGTGAAACCAGGATTTCCCTTCAGATACCGGATAGCAAAATATTTCGTCCCCTGATCCAGAAGCAGCAAAAAGAAAATAAGCCCAAAAGCCTTCAGCTTTGGTTCATGCACAAGCCGGTCATTTTTCTTCGTAGTAATACTTCGCATAGCGGTTACCTGCAGATAGCACGGATTCCCACAAGAAGCTCCTGATCCGTGACTGTCTTATCAATAAAGCTTTTGCCAAGACCATCCATAAGAATAAATTTAATCTGCCCCTGCTCCATTTTCTTGTCCTTTCTGGTAGCTGCCAGAATGTCTTCCGGAGAAAGCCCCTCCACATATAAAGGCAGATCATAAAGCTTAAGGCTGTTGCATATCTGCTGATACTCTTCCTCTGTGAGAAGCCCTCTTTCCCTGGAAATAGCAGCTGCAGCAACCAGCCCAATACCTACACACTGTCCGTGGAGCAGTCTGAAATCCATCAGCTTCTCTACTGCATGTCCGATAGTATGCCCAAGATTAAGAAGAGCGCGCTCCCCCTGCTCCTTAGGATCTCTCTCTACAACACCTGCCTTAATGGCACAGCATCTACGAATCATAATGGCAAGCATCTTCGGATCCATAGTGCGTATTACCTGGTAATTGGCGCATACAAAGTCAAAAAATTCCTTATCGCAAATCAGACCGGTCTTTAGTATCTCACCCATTCCACAGCCAAATTCACGCCCTGGAAGAGACTGTAAAGCCGCCATATTCATATAAACCAGGCGTGGCTGATGAAAAGCACCTATCATGTTCTTAAACTGCCTGAAATCAACACCAGTCTTTCCGCCAACACTGCTGTCAACCTGGGCCAGAAGTGTAGTGGGAATCTGGATAAAGTCAATTCCACGAAGATAAGCAGCTGCGCCAAATCCGGATAAATCTCCAGTCACGCCACCTCCAAGTGCAACTACCAGCCCCTTACGGTCAATGCCATTCTCAATCAGACACTGGAAAAGATCCTGAACAGTGTCAAGGTTCTTATGTGCTTCCCCCGCCGGAAAAGTAAACTGGTATACCTTATCTGTCACCTTAAGAAGCTCTGTTTTCACCTGATCAGCATAGAGAGGTTCCACATTGGAATCCGAAACAATACACATACTTTTCCCTTCAAGCCCCTCTTCCTTCAAGGCTTTAGGAAGAAAAGAAAAGTCATTTTCAAAATAAATGGGATAACAGAAATCCCCGTCACGTTTTACAAGTAATTTTTCTTCTGCCATAGTTAAATCCTCTCCCGATTCATTGTTATTTATACATCAGCTATAATTTATACATACTTTCTGAGGCTGACACCAAGGCGCCCCTTCTTAGTCTGCCTGGAAATCCCGTCATAAATGAAACGGCCCTTTCCCCTGACGGAAATAATATCCCCCTCCTTAGGCTCATAGCCGTTGGAAGTGACAAGCTTACCATTTACAAATACAAGACCGCTCTCAATAAAGGAAACCATACTGCTGCGGGAAGTCTGGAACGCCAGCCCGATCAGGGCATCCAGCCTTACAGATGCACAGGTACCGCTTATCAGCTCAAATTCCGGACCGGGAATCTCCTCTGCCTGCTCTACTCTTGAAACCAGCACTGTAGTATGCTTCACCCGCACAAGATTTTCTATAAAAAATTCGGACATCTTGTGAAGACAGAAAAACCAGGCTTCCTTATCCTTCATAAGAATATCGCCTGCCACACTGCGATCAACACCAAGATTAAGGATTGCGCCAAGATAATCTCTATGACTGAGATCCTCGGAAAAGCGCAATGCTTTAGGCTCTATTTTCAGACAATCAATAGGAAAATCCCAGGAAAACCCAACTGTTCCCGGATAAAAGGCCGCCATCCGTCTTTCTGCATGTTCGTAGCCTCCGAAAAGCTTCACATTTATTCCCATCTGATGCAGCTTAAGGGTGGAAAGCATATTTTGTTCATTTAAGTTAAGAAAATCCGTAAAGGTGACAATATCTCTCTGATAAGAGAGATTTGCCAGCTCCCGGATTCTCTTAAGTAAAAA
>CAKRVL010000032.1 GCA_934408705.1 uncultured Blautia sp.
GTACTGCCGCCACCCGGAGTATCCAGAATACGGATACTCCCTTTATGTAACATCACAATTTCCCTGGCAATGCAAAGCCCAAGTCCAAAATGCTGTTTCTCCTTTCTGGCAGGATCAGCCCTGTAAAATCTCCGGAATACAGCCTCCTTATTCTCATCCGGAATTCCCGGACCATTATCCTGTACATAAAGCTGAAAACATTTTTCTTTTTCTATTACTCCCATTTCCATCCTGCCACCGGCCGGCACATAGCTTGCCCCATTGTCTAAAAGGATTCCAAGCACCTGACTGATTCTGGCACTGTCACACTTACAGATAGACAGGGATTCCTCTGGCAGGACTACTTTCAGGGAAATCTTTTTCCCATGCAGAATAGGCTGGTATTTTTCATATATATCCAGAAGCAATGTGTCAAGCTCACAATCTGTCTTCATAATACTCCAGGATTTATTGTCAGCATTTGCAAGAGAAAGCATGTCCCCGATAAGCCGTGACATCCTGTCTCCCTCACTTTTTATGGTTTTCAGAAATCTGCCGGCATTTTCCCAGTCAGATTCCATTGCCTGTACACTTGACAATATCACAGCCAGCGGAGATCTCAGTTCATGAGAGGCCGAAGCAATAAACTGGGTTTGTTTCCTTTGATTCTCTTCCAGCGGACGAAGCATTTTTCCTGTAAAAAGCCAGGAAAATGTAACCAAAGCCAGAATTGCAAGCAGCACTATGCACCCAAACCAGACTCTATGATGAAAGATCTGTGTTTTCAATCCATCAAGAGGATATACCAGCACCAGGCTTAACACGCCGCTTTCCTTGGGAATCAATGCTGTACACGCATAAAAATCTGAAGTTTCAAAATAAACCGTTTTGGAAAGAGCGAGATTTCCCATATAGTCCACATCAAGCCCCTGCTCTTCCCTTGAAATTCTGGCAGCCTCTGCCAGCATATTTTCTACGGAGTTCAGATCATCTTCCTTTATATTCTGATTCTTGCTTTCTGTATCCAATTTATCAAAATACAGCTTTTTCCCGTTATTCAGAATGCGAAATTCCACTTTATATTCCTGTTTTGCCTCCAGTATCCACTTGTGAGAAAGCACAGTCTGATTCTCCAGGTAAGCCACACAGGAATTTCCATTATTTAAAAATCTCTCGTAAGTATTATGGGTAAGCCCTCTCTCGGAAATCATAAGACAGGAAACTGCCATCAGGATCAATATTCCGCTTGTGATCAGTGATGCAAATATGGTCATTTGCCTGTGTAGCTTTTTAAACATCTCTTTCTCCTTCTATTCTGCCAGATACAGGTTCACCTGCTGCATGACTGCACTCGCAGCCTCATCAAGGCTGATTTCCCCATTCAGATAACGTACTCCGTTTTCACAAACAGCACTGGTAATGATTTCATTATCCAAAACCGGAGTTGTAAGCATTTTTCCAAGCTGTTTTAATTCATTTACCTTATCTGCTGACGGAACTTTTATACTATATACCAATTCCTGACCATTCTCACTGTTACTGCTGCCTCCAGTGACTAACACCTTTCCAGCTTCTCCCTGATTCCAGTAATCCTCTCCATTGTAAACAGCTTCCACTACAGGAAAACCATCTTCTCTGGAAAGCATCTGTCCTTCCTCTGAAAATAAATATTCCACGAATCTCTCAGCAGCAGCTTTCTGGGAAGCTCTGGAGCTGATTCCGATTCTGTTGACCGGAATGAAACAATTTGCCATCTGCCCATCCCAAAGTGCATAGGACAAGGAAGTATCTATCTCTGCCATAGAATTTACAAATGCAAAATCCAAAGGAGAAAAAATATCACCTAAAGCAAATTCACAATTGCGGGAAAGCAGCACTGCAGTTTCTCCTGAAATACTGCCTGCTCTTTCATATACTGGCTGTTCACTGTCATCAAAAGCCTGTGGATAGGCAGCCTTTAATTCATCCATAGCATCCTTTCCAGCCTGATAAATCCTTCCGGACTGTTCCAGAAATTCCTTTATCATTTCTTCATCCAGAGTTCCATCCGCCTTCATCCATGCTGCGGAACTGTTATCTGCCAGTTTTTCCAGAAGTGCCTGTGGATACATGGAATAAAGCAGGGGCAGCTTATAGATGTTTTCTGAAGTCAGTCCATATTCATCCTTGTGCTTCGTGAGCACATCAGCAAGAGAAGCCAGGTCTGTCACTGCCTGCACATCCTCCTTATTTCCCTCTATCATAGGAATTCCAAATTTCACCGGCATCTCATAGATGCTTCCATCCTCTTTTGTATAAGCACTTTCTATGTTGTCCAGTACTCCTGCCTCTTTCAGAATTCCGCTTAAATCCTCCAGCATTCCCTGTTCTACATAGGTTTCGGAAGAAATTCCGTCCAAAATCAGAATATCCGGTCCTTTTCCTGCCATAATCTCCGTATTCAGTGTTTTTAACGCATCTGTACGTGTTACACCATCGTTTCCGGACATTCCGGTTTCCAGTGTGAGATAAATATCCGGATATTTCTTCTGAAACATAACAACAGCCTGTCGAATACCGGAATTCTCTTCCAGGGAATATATGGTGAGCTCTGTATCCGGTACGGTTGGAGTATCTGCAGAATACTTATAAGAAACCAGCCTTCCACAATTTAAACCAGAGCTGTAATCAATTTCACCAATGTAAAATACTCCTTCCGAATCCATTGCCATGCAGTTAAATGCCTTATTCGAAGAGCTTATGGAATTCAGGCTTCCATCAATCACCTGCTCAATTATATTGCCGCCAAATGCATAGCGATATAAACCAGTCTGATCCACATAGAATATAGTATCTTTCTCATCACCATCCAAAAACATTAAAGCAGTACCTGAGGAATTTCCAAATTCCAGATTCGCAGGATTCTTTTTCAGCTGCTCAGTCAGTGCATCGCCTCCACTTGCCGGCTTACCGGAAGCCACCTCATAATAATGCACATCTCCATCTGCAATCACGATCAGATACTCTGAGGTCACACACATATAATCTGTGGATTTTCCCTTCTCATACTCATGAACCACAGCCCCGTCAACAGGATTGATTTCCCAGATTCCATTTCCTGAAATCTGCAAAAACAGATTGCCATTTTCCCCAATATCTATACTCCAGGCCATGGTTTCATCCAAAGCTTCTCCGATTTCAACCTTCTTTCCTTCACCATCAGCGGAACAATAATAATATTCCATACTTTCCATGCTGTTCTCTTCTTCAGATTCTATATACACGCCAACCAGAATACTTCCGTCTCTCCCAAGCGCTGCTTTATAAATGGATTCCCCTTCCACACCCAAAAGACCGGCAACCTTCTTCCCTTCCTCCCAGGTCTTACCCTTGTCAAAGGACTGGTAAAGCATTAATTCGTAGTCACTGTTTCTTGCAAGCATTTTCAGGCTTCCCTCTTCCATAACCTGCAAATCCACAATCTCCATACAGCCTTCCGGCACTGTCAGTTCATTCTCCAGATACCGTCCCATTGCTTTAGATTCCACAGAATCTGCTTTTTCCTTCCCTTCATCAATACTACCGCATCCCATCAGACTTCCGGCTCCTGCAATGCCCAGACATACTGCTGTGGAAACAGACAGAAACTGTTTCAGATTTTTATATTTTTGCATATTAAAGTTCTCCTTCCGTTGGTATGCAGTAACCTTACCAAAGGAATCTCTATTTAATCTCTAATGAATTATAACATATCTCCTGATAAAAAGAACAGCCATCTGCACAAATCATCAGATCCGCGCTTCCGGCTGTTCATTTTTATAACAATATTAACAATCATTCACTTCTAAGTGCATCGATTGGATTCAGGTTGGCAGCTTTCACAGAAGGAAGCAGACCGAAGATAATACCGATCAGCATGGAAAATACCACGGATCCTACAATCGCAGGAACGCTGATCGCAGTAGGCGAACCCGCCACCTTGGATACGATCTTGGAAAGTCCGATTCCAAGTACAACTCCAATAATACCGCCCACACTGGTAAGTACGGCTGCCTCTGTAAGGAACTGTCCCAGAATGACTTTTTTCCTTGCACCGATTGCCTTCTTCAGACCGATCTCCTTAGTACGCTCTGTTACAGATACCAGCATGATGTTCATAACGCCAATACCACCTACAAGAAGAGAAATACTTGCGATCCAGATCAGCTGTGAGTTGGTACTCTCGCTTAGATCCTGAAGGTTCTTTACTCTCTCCATAACATCATCTGCTTTATACTTAAAGCTGCTGGTTCCACTGGTACCGCCGCTGATGGACTTATTCAGGATCTTCGCCACAACAGAACCTGTCTCACTCATATTGTCTGTACTATCGACTCTGATAATGGCATTCTCCGGCTCATCAAACTTATAGGAAATAGGCCAGCATTTATTTGGAATCATGACCGTTCCGATCACACTCTCATAATAGTTATCAAAGTCGCTGGGAGTATCCATATTGGGAAGACTATCTGTAGACTGACGGACAACGCCAACCACTGTGTACGGTTCTGAACCAATCTCGATAATTTTCCCCACCGGGCTGTCTCCCGGAAACATTGTATCCGCCGCATAACTGTCTATGAGCGCAACCTTGCGGAAGTTATCGTAATCGTCCTGCACAAATCCTCTTCCTGAACGCACCTGATAGCCACAGGTATCCAGATAGTTCATATCAATACCGTATACCTTACCACCAGAAAAACTGCTGTTCTCATAATAAACACTGCTGTTATAATCTGTTCTGCTGTAGAAAAAAGTTGCATTTTTAACATGATCTGTTTTCAGTACTTCATCCTTTAGGCTCTGGCTCAAAAGCGGTGTAGAAACAGATGAGCTGTCTCCATAATAATCCATGCTGTAAGCACTGTCACCCTGTGATAAAGTGATATTTACCGTATTATTGCCTGAACCGATCAGATTATCCTTGATCTGCTCGCTGGTTCCCTTAATTGTGGAAACAATGGCAATAATAGATGCAATACCAATAATAATACCCAGCATTGTAAGGAAAGATCTCATCTTGTGTGACCAGATTCCCTGGAATGCCAGACGTATATTTTCAAACATGAAATCCCTCCTTAACCAAGACCACCATATGTTGCAGAATCATATCCCATAAACGCATCCAGTGATCCTTCCTTTGTCTTCATACCTTCTTTAACCGATTTAGAGTAAGGGAATGCGATCTTGTCATCCATAGACAACCCACCGCTTATCAGCACATAAGTGCCGCCGTTTACATTCTCCTTTACCTTCACGATTTGTTTCTTCAGTACGCCGCTGTCATCCTTATAAACATAGCTTACACCATCTACAGTGCGGACAAAAGCCTTGGAAAGTACAATACCATCTGAGCTTTGTGCCTGCTGCTCCAGCTGGATATCCACCCAGTCACCTACGCTTACCTGAACCGTATCGTCTGTGATCTTCGCAGTGAAATTATAAGAAGATACATTAGGATTGCTGTCTCCATAATAATAGTAGGAACTATCTCCATCTACTGCATAATCAGAAACCTGGATTACTTCAGCCTCAAAATTCGTATAACCGTTCTCACCATAAGAATAACAGTTCAAAAGAGTTCCATCTTTAACCTGATCCAGCATAAGCTCACTGACAGTTCCCTGTACATAATAACCATCCTTACTCTTAATGATCATGAATGCATCTGCCTCAGAGTTCGTACCTGTAGCAGCATCTCCCACTGTGGTCACAATACCATCCAGCTTACTGGTGATCAGCTTTCTGTCTGCCTTCTTCTGAAGCTTGCTGATCTTAATCTCACTCTCCTGGATGTCCAGTTCCAGACTGGCGATCCGATTCTTCTGGATCTTAATGGCCTCCTTACGAGACAGGGATGAGCTGCCTCCGCCACTGCCACCGTCACCTGGAATATCCGGCTCTTCATCACCTTTGTCATACTGCATAGCTCCCTCAAGAGTAAAATCCATCTCAGCGAAACGGTCAACCGGCTTGGAAAGCATATGTCCATCTATCAGGTAATAGCCTGTACAGGAGTCCTTCCTGTTAGTGTAATCTGCAATGGCATCGCCCTGATGAAACTCCAGCAGATACCAGTATCCACCTGGATGAAGAAGAATGGTTCCATCTGCATTATAGCCTGCCATCTTATTTAAGAAGGCTCCTGTTACATTAATTTTCCCCTTTGCACTGGAACAAAGATAGAGATATGGATCCTCCTTGGTTCCATTGCCCTGATAAGGTTCTGTATCATAGTCCAGTGTGAGATAAAATGGTTCATCCCCATCCACAAATCCATTATTTCCAATGGTGTTACTTATTGAACCTGCACTATTTCCATCTGTAAATCCATTCTGACTGGAATTAGCACTTGAAGTATCACTGCTAAACCCATCGTTAGCCGGCTCATCATAAAAGCCGGAGGCTGTCCCGGAATCTGAACCAGCATTTTCTGATTCATCGTCCTCCTCTGTTGCTCCAGAAGGAGAATCTGCTGCATTATCACTGCCTGTCATCTCTTCTGCCACATCAGTCTCCTGACTTCCTGTTTCCGTATCATCCGCAAAACCTTCTGTAACTGCTGCCAAAAGCATTGGATGCAGGACAGCTGCAAGATAATGATCAGAGGCTGTCACCGCAGATGATAATTCATCATCTCCTAAAGACTCATCACTATCGTCATCTGTGTAATCATCACTTCCGGAATCAACGATATTATCTGCAGAGGATGAATCTGACTCCAGGATAGGCCCGCCATTTTGCAGGCTGGTGAGACGCTTCTTGGCTTTGGCCAGATCCTGCTGCTGCTTCTGAAGCTTCAGCTTGGCAATATTCAGCTCCATCTCAACAAGCGTCATATCAAAGGAGATCAGCTTGTCCCCTGGCTTAACTTCATCTCCTTTACTAACGTAAATCTCCTGGATGATCATATCCTTATCCACAGAAATCCTCTGTGTGGCATTGGCATATACATTTCCGCTTAGTGTAGTGTCAGAATCATATCTTTCACCGGCAAGGTCACTGACGCTTGCAACCAGAACCTCCTTCTGATTTCCCTTCTGCACATACATCAGACCGCCACCGATACCGGTTCCTGCAAGAGCTGTCACTACAATACCTATCACTATTTTTTTCGCTTTTCCCATAGGATCACCTCTTTTCCTGCAGCTCACCGTCACGGATCATAACCACTCGTTTGGCATGTGATGCAATTTCCGGATCATGTGTGATCATAAGGACAGAAACGCCCTCGTCATTCAGCTTCTGGAAAAGCTCCATAACCTGCTTTCCTGACTTACTGTCCAGGGCACCTGTAGGCTCATCTGCCAGAAGAAGCCTTGGATTATTAACAATAGCACGGGCAATAGCTACTCGCTGCATCTGGCCTCCTGAAAGCTGATTCGGTCTGAAATCCACACGATCTGCAAGCCCAACTCTGTCAAGCGCTGCAAAAGCGCGCTCTTTCCGCTCCTTCTTGGGAACATGGGCATAATTCAAAGGCATCTCCACATTGGAAATAGCAGTCTGTCTCGGAAGGAGATGAAAGCTCTGAAATACAAACCCGATTTTATTCAGGCGGATATCAGACATTTCATTCTCGGAACACTTACTGATATCCTGTCCATCCAGAAAAAAGGTTCCCTTAGTTGCCTGATCCAGACAACCGATTATATTCATCAATGTAGATTTACCAGAACCGGAAGGTCCCATGATGGCAACATATTCGCCCTCTTCCATGGAAAAATTCACATCCTTCAAAACAGGAACAATCATCTTTCCCTGCTGATAATCCTTATATATTCCTTTCAGCTCAAGTATCATCCTGCTGCCTCCGTATCATCAGAGCCATACTGTCCCGGCTCCTCAATGCTCTCGTCAGTATACTCCTCTGAATCATCCAGAGTAGAATCGTCCTCATCAAACTCTTCATCATCAAAATCATATGAAAAATCTTCTGAATATTGTCCCTCTATATCAGCATCCATACCTTCGTCAGAGACACCCGTCTCAAAATCAGCACTTGAGTAATCTCCATCCATAGGCTCCATGAGGTCACCATCCTGATATTCACTGTCTCCCAGATCACTGTCCATATCAAGAGCTTCCATATCTTCCTCCGTCATCTCGGACACATCCTTGGTACTCATTCCCTCTACAAGATTCTCAGCCGGGAAAGCAATGCTGTCATCCTCTGTAAGACCATCTGCAATCTCATATTCTGACAGATTATCGTCGTGCTGACCAAGAACAACTGCTCTCTTCTCCAGTCTGCCCTTGGAGTCCGCTGCCCATACATACGGACTGTCTGTATCTGCATCCACGATGTAATAATCTCCCAGCCAGATGCCTTTCTTCTGCTCTTCCTGACCTTCATCCATCTCTATATATACATGCTGTCCCAGCATAAGTCCCTCTGAAGAATCCAGTGTAACATAAAAAGGATAATTGCTGGAGCTGGTAGTATCATCTCCGCCTGATGAACCAAAAGAGTAACTATTATTATTGCTATTAGTGGAATTCTGTTCATCAACAGCTCCCATGGTTCCATGCCAGACCTGATTCTCGTCTACTCTGGACCGGACAATAACGGCAGAACCCGGAACAACTGTATTACGATTCTGCTCATTTACCTGGCCTTTAATACGATAAGCACCTGTACTGAGAATGGTGATAAAAGAATTATCAGAAGAATCGCTTCCGTAATCAGCTCCCATACTGTCATCCAGGGTATCTCCATCATCACTTCCTAGCTTACTGGTATCGATTTTCTGGATAACACCATCGATCTCACTGCGCACTTCTGTATTAGTGGTTGCAGCCTGCAGCTTGTCAATCTCAGCCTGCTTACTCACCTGATCGTACTCGTTCTTCTTCAGATTCATCTTATTAGTTTCAATCTCAATGGTATATGAAAGCTGATTATTCTTATTTGCTTTCTTCTTCTCTTTCTCAAGAGTTGCTATCTGCTCATTAAGACTTAGAGCTTCATTCTTCAGTCTGTCAAGAGACAGCTGTGCTTCCTTAAGGCTGTCCTGAATGCTGCTTAGATCATATTCAAAAAGCAGCTGTCCCTTCTTCACCTCGTCGCCGACCTTTACCTTCACCTCTGTAACAGTCCTGTTATTCTCAATATTTACCTTCACTGTTTCCTGAGGCTCTACTACCCCTGCAAACCGGTTCAATACTCCGGAATCCTCTCCCAGAAGTGTACTTATCTTGGTCACATAAGCCACCTCTCCGGAAGCAGCTGCCAAATCAGCATAATTTTCTTTATAGTAATACCATCCACCGGCGCCAGCTGCTCCAGCTAAAATGATCAGCCCACCAATGACAATACCTTTTTTCTTCATGGTTACCTCCTATACGATAACTCAATGCATTTCTATCATTACTTTTGCAATTATAACAGATAAACGCTCCGCTCTGTCATCTGCATTTTTCCAGTTAATAATAGCAGATTCCATTAAAAAAATAAAGCTTTCTAACCCAACAATACACTTTTCACAAATTTTTCATTCTTTTTTTAGAAATATCGTCTAAATTTTAGGGATTTTTGACTTTTATACCGGAAAATGGTATAATAAGAACACTTTATAAGCATTTCGCTTAATAACTTGAAAGGAAAGAAATCTGTATGAAATCAGTTAAATTTCTGTTTCCTCTTCTTTTACTTTTCTGCACTTTTTTATTGTGTGGCTGCACCAGCAAGGAAGAGAAAAAGATAGAGACTGCAGTAAAACAGGAACTGGATCTGCTCAAGAATCTGGATTCCCATACCACGCAGAAATACATCTCCTATCAGGAGATATTTCCCGGTGATACCAAAGATATTCCCGATTCTTCCCATATCGAAGAAGTCTTTTCTCTCTTTTTCCAGGACTTCGACTATAAGATTCTGGATGTTAACGTAGACAAGGACAAACAATCCGCACAGGCGAATCTCAGGCTGATTACTTTGGATACCCATGCACTTGCTGAAGATTTTTCCAAGGCACAGCTGGAGCATGAGATTTCTCAGGCAGCTTCCTCTGATAAAGATGAAGAGCAGACTATCTCCCTTGAGGATCGTTATATGATTCTGGATAAGCTGCTTAAGAATAACGACTATCAGACTGTAGAACGCAATTGTACTATCTCCTTAAATGCCATAGATTCAGATGGCGAGACCAAATGGGAGATACAGCGTACCAACACCCTGGAAAATGACCTTGTCGGCGGTCTTATGAATTATCTTACAGATCCGGATATTTTATCCCCGGAGGACACGCTCTTAGTTTATCTTGATACCCTGAAAAATATGTCCACAGATGAGCTGGGCAATTATCTGAACGCAGATTCCATTCTCAGCACAGAGGATCCTGCAAAGATAAAAATGGCAGAAGCATTGGTGAATCAGGTACACGCCTCTTTTGATTATTCAATTGATTTAACTTCTGTTTCCGGCTATACAGCCACTGTCACAGCATGTATTACCACCTTTGACAGTGATGCTATTCTGGAGAATTATCAAAAGGAATTGAACACTTATCTTGCCTCTGTTGATGCAGTTATCGACGGTTCACAGAAGCGATATGAAAAATCTTACAGTATGCTTCTGGATTACATAGAAGAGAACACTGCTACAAAAACTGTGGAAACCACCTTTACACTGATCAATGATGGTGCATCCTGGAAGCTGGAGGATGCAGGCTCTGTATTCGGACAAGCCTTATTTGGAAACTTAAGCTCCAGTCCTGTAGAGGATGCGCAGGAAAGCGCTGACTGATAAATAATTTACGCCTCTGTATATCATATCAATATACAGAGGCGCTTTTTATTGATCTATTATTCTTCTGTCTCTTCTTTTTCCTTCTCAACCTCAAGTCCCAGCTCATCAAGCTGCGCATCGCTTACACGCTGCGGTGCCTGAGTCATCAGACAGGAAGCATCTTTTACCTTCGGGAAGGCAATTACGTCACGGATGCTGTCAACCTTAGAGATAAGCATAACCAGACGGTCAAGGCCGTAGGCCAGTCCTGCGTGAGGCGGTACTCCATATTTAAATGCATCCAAAAGGAATCCAAACTGCTCATGGGCAGCTTCCGGAGTGAATCCAAGCTCTTTAAACATTCTTTCCTGAATATCATCCTGATGGATACGAACACTTCCACCACCAATTTCGTTACCATTAAGTACGATGTCGTAAGCCTTTGCACGAACGGCACCCGGATCAGTATCAAGAAGCGGGATATCCTCATCCATAGGCATTGTAAATGGATGATGCATAGCTGTGAAACGATTCTCTTCCTCATTCCACTCAAGAAGCGGGAACTCAGTTACCCATACGAAACGATACTCATTCTTATCAAGAAGCTCCATCTGTTTCGCAAGCTCCAGACGAAGTGCACCAAGAACATCATAAACCAGCTTCTTCTTGTCTGCTGCAAACAGAAGCAGGTCACCAGCTTTACCATCCATAGCAGCTACAAGAGCATCCATCTCTTCATCTGTCATAAATTTAGCAAAGGAAGACTTTCTGGTGCCATCTTCAGCGATTGCAATATATGCAAGTCCTTTTGCACCATATCCTTTTGCAAATTCTACCAGCTTATCAATCTTCTTACGAGGCATGCTGCCCTGTCCCTCTGCATTAATACCACGAACACTTCCGCCATTTTCAAGAGCGCCTGTAAATACAGAGAACCCACAGTTCTTCACAATCTCACTTACATCGTGAAGTTCCATGCCAAATCTCATATCCGGCTTATCGGAACCGAAACGATCCATAGCTTCCTGCCATGTGATTCTCTCAATCGGAAGCTTCACATCAATATCAAGAACCTCTTTAAACAGATAGGAAAGATATCTTTCGTTTACATCAATTACATCATCAACATCTACGAAAGAAAGCTCCATATCAATCTGTGTAAACTCCGGCTGACGGTCAGCACGAAGGTCCTCATCACGGAAGCATCTTGCAATCTGAATATATCTGTCATAGCCTGAGCACATCAAAAGCTGTTTGTACAGCTGTGGTGACTGTGGCAGTCCATAGAAGCAGCCAGGATGTACACGGGAAGGTACCAGGTAATCTCTTGCACCCTCAGGAGTACTCTTTCCAAGCATAGGAGTCTCAATCTCCAGGAAGCCTTCATTGGTAAAGAAGGATCTTGTAAGCTGCATAACACGGCTCTTCATGATCAGATTTCTCTGAAGATCCGGACGTCTTAAATCAAGATAACGGTATTTCAGACGTACATCTTCTTTTGTCTTGCTGTTCTCCTCTACTGGGAAAGGTGGAACTTCTGCCTCAGAAAGAATGCGAAGAGATTTTACTCTCATTTCAATCTCACCTGTTGCCAGGTTCTCATTTACAGCACCACCACGCTTCTCAATGGTTCCGGTAACTGCAATAACAAACTCACTTCTAAGCTTGCCAGCCTTGGCAAAGCCTTCCTCATCAATAGAGCCATTCTCGAAGATCAGCTGCATAATACCACTGCGGTCACGTAAATCTACGAAAATAATTCCTCCTTTATCTCTTGCTTTCTGAACCCATCCCATAAGGGTTACTTCGCTGCCAATCATCTGTGTGGTCACTTCTGCACATCGACAGGTTCTGTGCAGTCCCTGCATACTTTCAGCCATTTTAAGGCGCCTCCTTTTATCTATTAAAAAACTCTACAAACTCAGTATAGCCTTCTGCTGCCATCTGGTCTTTCTGGAATTTTTTATTCTTCTTCATAACTGAGATATTGACCTGAATTCCTGTTTTTCTCTCTTCTTCTGCCTGACGGAAAATCTCGATCAGCTTTTCTGACGGCATTTTCTTCTCAATAAGATATGCTTTCTTTGCCTTCGCTGTAGGGATCTGATAGCCTCTCTCAAGAAGGAGCATAACAATACGCTCAAATCCGATAGAAAATCCGCATGCGCTTGTATTATTTCCGGTAAATTTACCGATCATTTCATCGTAGCGTCCGCCGCCGCCAACACTGCCGCCGAACTCATCCATGGAGATTTCAAAGATCGGACCTGTGTAATAAGACATACCGCGAACCAGAGTTGGATCAAATGCCATCTTGAAATCAGCAGTCTTCACAGCTTCCACAGTAGAAATAATAGTCTCAAGGTCCGCTGCGATCTGTTCATCCAAAACATCAGCCAGCTTCTCTTTGCAATATCTTACACCCTGGATATCAGAGCTGATTTCCTGGAACATAGCCAGATAAGTATCTATGCTCTCTTTCGCAAAGCCTTCCTCTTCCAGTTCCTTTGCCACACCCTCAAGACCAATCTTATCCATCT
The DNA here is from genome assembly GCA_934408705.1 of uncultured Blautia sp. Taxonomy (GTDB): domain Bacteria; phylum Bacillota; class Clostridia; order Lachnospirales; family Lachnospiraceae; genus Blautia_A. The sequence goes on from CAKRVL010000032.1 coordinate 13,267, forward strand.
TATCAAGAATGATAAATACAGTATCAAAGCTCTCCTTAGGGAATCCGCTGTACTCGGCCATTGCCTTCAGGATACGGCGGTCATTGATACGGATGGTAAAGTTATGGAAATCAAGCTTTCCAAGAAGAGTGGTAGTGGCAAGCACCAGCTCTATCTCTGCCATATAGGTAGGCTCACCTAAAATATCAATATCGCACTGCATGAACTGACGGAAGCGGCCTCTCTGCGGACGGTCAGCTCTCCATACATAGCCCATCTGAAGTGCTTTAAATGGTCCGGGCAGTTCATTCGCATTGTTGGAGTAATATCTGGAAAGGGGAACTGTAAGGTCATAACGAAGACCGGAATCCACAAGATCGGCCTCCTCTTTTGCCTGGTCTAATTTCAGTTTCTCGCCTCTTTTTAAAATCTTAAAGATCAGCTTCTCATTATCTCCACCCTGTTTACTGCACAGGTTCTCAATATGCTCCACACCTGGAGTCTCAATCGAAGTAAATCCAAAGGAACCGTATGTTTCACGGATCAGTCCCGTAACGTAGTTACGGATTTCCATCTCTTTTGGTAAAATATCCTTCATGCCGGTAACCGGCTTCTTCTTTAATGCCATGGGTCCTCCTTATATTAACCATTTTGCCTGGTGTGTACTACTCTTTGAAATGCAAGAAATACTTCCAGATCAAAGTTCTTTATTTCATCTATCATCACTTCTATTACGGTACGTTTGTCAAAAGCCTTGCGATATGAACGATCCTGGCTTAAAGCGCAGAATACATCACATACCCGAAGGATTCTGGCGCCTATGGGAATGTCCTTTCCTGACAGATTGGACGGATAACCGCTTCCATCGTAATTTTCATGATGATAAAGAATACTCTCTAAAATAAAATCCGAATAGCCCTGATTTTTCAGCTCTTCATAGCCAAGTGTGGAATGCATACGGACATATTTTAATTCCTCTATTACCAGAGGATTACTCTCTTGTCCATTAATGTAGCTTCTCAGCTTCAGCTTTCCGATGTCATGAAGCATTCCTGCAATTGCAAGGTCATAACACTGCTCATGAGGCAGGCCAAGCTCCTGACTCAGGGCATAGGCCAGATTGCTCACTGCAATCCCATGCTTCAATTCTGCTGACAAGTCAAATTCCAGAAGTCTGTCGGATATTTCTGATTGGTCACTGGAAAGCTTTTCCAAGAATTCCTCCTCCCTCCTACAACCAGGTTCCAATTCCGGCTCGCTTTCTTTCAATCATCTCATCGATACGGGTAATGTAACTGGTAACATCCTTCACATTCTCCACCCTCTCGATTCGGTTGCCGTGGTCAAAGACCAGTTTGGAAGAACCGCCTGCTCCAAGAGCAATGATAGGCTGTTTTTCTTCCATAATCAGTATATTGTAAATCCCGGCTTTGTCAACCTTTGCATAGCCTACATTTTCAAAATTTCCCTTCATGTTCTTCTGACGGTACAGGTAATAAGGTCCCATTTCCATGGAATACGCTGTCTGCTGTGTCAGATCCATGATCTCCTGGTTATTCTCAAATGTCATTTCCTGATATTTGTCCTTAAACATATTCAGACGTGCTGCACGTTTCACAGCCAGGGAATGTACTGTAAGACTGTCAGGTGAAAGCTCTTTTACTTTCTCCAATGTGTATTTCACCTTAAAAATATCCTCTCCAGGCAGTCCTACAATAAGGTCCATGTTAATATTGTTATAATCCAGTTCTCTGGCAAGATTAAAAGCTTCTATGGTCTGTGCCACAGTATGACGTCTTCCGATAATTTCCAGAGTTTCCTGATTCATCGTCTGAGGATTTACGGAAATCCTGGTCACAGGAAATTCCCTGATCGTTTCCAGTTTCTCTCTTGTAATACTGTCCGGTCGTCCTGCCTCAATGGTAAATTCCACAAGACCGTCGAATCCAAAGGACTCTCCAAGCTGATCCAGAAGCCTGCGAAGCTGATGCGGTTCTAATGTGGTAGGTGTACCTCCTCCAATATAAATCGTGTCCAGCTTGTAATTCTTCATCATCCTGGCAGTCTCACGGATTTCCAGACACAGGGCATCCAGATATTCATCAACCCGTTTCGCCCAGATTTTCAGCGGATATGAGCTGAAAGAACAATACAGACAAATACTTGGACAAAATGGAATACCCACATATAAGCTGTAGCCATGCTCATAATCAATATTCTGAAGGAGTGCCCGCTCCCTGTTTGCTATAGTGATGGCAAGAGCAGTTTTCTTCGGACTTACCAGATAATGCTCACGCATTACCTGAGCGATCTCAGTATTCTTCATGCCGCTCTCCAGCATCCCCATAGCAAGCTTGGCCGGACGGATTCCTGTGAGATTCCCCCAGGGAAGCGTTCTGCCTGTGAGCTTCACCAAAACCTTATATAAGGCATATTTCAGACTGTCCTTGTTAGCCTTTCGAAGCTGGTGTGCATCCCCCGAAGTCTGTTCCAGACTCTGGATTACCTGGGCACAGGCAGCCCCCTTATTATCCTTTGTCTCAAAATTTATAACAAAATTGTCATTTTCTTTATTCACAGTAAAGAAGATATCGTACTCCTCTTCATCTTTTTCGTAGAGGCTGTGGATATCTCCTTCCGGATAAAATGCTTTTATTAATTCGTATATATCATGCTCGAAATCCCTGTCAAGCAGCAGGATTCCTATTTTACACAAATGGATTGTACCTCTTTTCGTAACCGATTGTTGTAGATGTATCATGCCCCGGATAAACATCCGTGTCATCCGGAAGAGCACTTAACAGCTTGTTCAGGCTCTCTCTGATCTCATGAGCACTGCCCCCTGGGAAATCGGTTCTTCCAACAGAACCACAGAATAATGTGTCCCCACTGAACAGTACCCCCTCATCCTTCAGATAATAACAACAGCTTCCCTTTGTATGTCCGGGAGTATGCAGCATCTGGATAGAGAATCCCGCTGCTTCAAACACCTGAAGATCCTCCAGAAATACATCCGGTCGGATGGAGCATGGTTTATGCATACGATCTGTCATATTCACAGAAGGCTCACGAAGCATATCCTCCTCCTGACGACAGGCATAAACCGGAATCTGGTACTCTGCCTTTACTTCCTGTACAGCCATAATATGATCAAAATGTCCATGGGTAAGGAGAATACCTACCGGCTTTGCTCCCATCTCCTCCACCTTCTGAAATATCCGCTTCGGTGAATCAGCCGGATCAACGATCAGCGCCTCACCCGTCTCTTTATTTTTCAGGAAATAGCAATTGGTATATACAGGACCAAGAACCATTTGCTGTAATTCAAGTTTTCCCATATGTTATCCTTTCATAACCAGTTATCAGCCAGTAGTTCTCTCCACATCCACAACACTCTCCAGCTGACGGATTTTTTCAATGAGGGAATTCAATTCATCCTTGCAGCTGACATTAAAGCTTACGGAAATGGTAGCCTTCTCCTGCTTACTGGTTCTACAATTAATATTTCGGATATCGATCTTACGCTCTGTAAAAATCTTGGAAATATCAACGAGAAGACCGGTACGGTTATTGGCATATACATTGATCTCAGCCATGTAATGCTCATCATTCTTAGTCTCCGGCTCCTGCCACTCAGCCTCCAGAAGACGGCTTCTGTCCATCTCAGACATATTCATTACATTCACACAGTCTGTGCGGTGAATGGTGACACCGCGACCTCTTGTAACATATCCTACGATCTCATCCCCCGGAATCGGATTACAGCACTTGGAAAAGCGTACTGCAACATCATGGATTCCCCGGACCATAATACTGCTCTTACATTTAATATGACTCTTCTTATCCTGGTTTTCAGCCGCTGCTGCCTCCAGAACTTCCTCGTCAGTGAGATTCTTCTTATTCTCCTTATCATAAGCTTCAACAAGCTTATTGAATACCTGTCCCTCTTTCAGTCCGCCATGTCCGATAGCAGCAAGTACGGAATCCCAGTCACGAAATCCATATTTACGAAGGACAGCGTCCAGATACTGAGGTTTGGTGTAATTAGCGAATTTAAAGCCCTTACTCTTTGCATACTGGACAAGCATTTCCTTGCCCTTCAGAATATTGTCTTCCTTCAGTTCTTTTTTGAACCACTGATTAATCTTATTCCTTGCCTGTGTACTCTTAACTACCTTCAGCCAGTCACGGCTGGGGCCCTGGGAATTCTGGGAAGTGATGATCTCAATACGGTCACCATTCTGGATCTGGTACTCAATTGGCACCAGCTTGCCATTAACACGGGCACCTACCATCTTATTTCCAACAGCACTATGCACGCTGTAGGCAAAATCAATAGGAGTAGATCCGTTTGGAAGTGTTTTTACATCTCCCTGAGGGGTAAAACAGTACACGCTGTCTGCAAAAAGATCCAGATCATTTTTCAGAAGGCTCATGAATTCCTTATTATCGGACATGTCCCTCTGCCACTCCAGGATCTGACGCAGCCAGTTCAGCTTCTCCTCCTCACGGTTACCTGTAGAATTCTTACCATCGGAGGCTTCTTTATATTTCCAGTGTGCAGCAATACCATACTCAGCAGTCTTATGCATCTCAAAGGTTCTGATCTGGATCTCAAACGGCTGTCCATTCGGTCCGATCAGGGTGGTGTGTAAGGACTGGTACATATTTGGCTTAGGCATTGCGATGTAATCCTTAAAGCGTCCCGGAATAGGCTTGTACATCTCATGGATCACACCTAATGCAGCATAACAATCCTTCACTGTATCTACCAGAATACGCACTGCAAACAGGTCATAGATCTGGTCAATAGTCTTGTTCTGATTCACCATCTTCTTATAGATACTGAAAAAATGCTTCACACGGCCATCGACCTGTGCCTTTATTCCTGCCTCTACCATATGCTGCTTTACAGTCTTAACAATATTTCCGACAAATTCTTCACGGACACTCTTTCTGAGGGCAACCTTCTCCACCAGATCATAGTACACATCCGGCTTCAGATATTTAAGGGAAAGATCATCCAGCTCTACCTTGATCTTGGAAATACCAAGACGCTGTGCGATAGGTGCATAGATGTCCATTGTCTCTCTTGCTTTCTCCTTCTGCTTCTCAGGAGTCATATACTGAAGAGTGCGCATATTATGAAGACGGTCAGCAAGCTTGATCAGAATAACACGGATATCCTTCGCCATAGCAAGGAACATCTTACGAAGACTCTCTGCCTGCAGTTCTACCTTATCCTTAGAGTAGGACAGCTGTCCGATCTTGGTCACACCATCTACCAGAAGGGCAACCTCTGGACCAAATTCCCTGGTAATCTCATCGCAGGTCATCCAGGTATCTTCTACAGCGTCATGAAGAAGTCCTGCTACGATAGTCTCTTTATCCAGCTCCAGATCAGCCAGTATAATGGCAACACATAAAGGATGAATAATATAAGGCTCTCCGGACTTCCGCTTCTGATCCTTATGAGCTTCCCTTGCGGTCTCATATGCCTTCTGGATCATGGTTATATCCGTAGAAGGGTGATATTTCTTTATGCTGGCAATCAGCTCATTATATAATACTTCCGGGCTTGTAAAGTCGTGCATGGCTTTAACAGCTGCGTCTGCTTTCTTTACAGATTCCAGCTTCTCCATATCTTCCTTTGATATTTCCGGTTCCCTGCCCTGCTTATCAATGATTTCAGCCATAATTCTCACCTGCCTGTATTAATAGTATCTGTGTTATCCGATGAAACTGACACATTCTTTATTTTCCCTCGTAACGAATAACAGAGGCAACATCATATTTCTCAAGCCTCTTACGGCCCTCAAGGCCAGCCAGTTCCATAAGAAATACAATCTTCACAACCTCACCGCCAAGTTGCTCGATCAGCTTCGCTGCAGCCTCTACAGTACCTCCTGTAGCAATCAGATCATCTATAATAACAACCTTCTGTCCCGGCTTAATAGCGTCCTTATGGATCTCAATCTCAGCCTTACCATACTCCAGATCATAGCTTGCAGAAACAGTCTCACATGGAAGCTTGCCTTTCTTACGAACTGGAACAAAAGGCTTGTGAAGATTATAAGCAATAGGCATTCCGAAAATAAATCCGCGGGACTCTGTACCTGCAATTACGTCCACATCTACATCCTTCAGGCAGTCCTGCATGGAGTCGATTGCAAGCTTCAGTCCGTCTGCATCCTGAAGGATACTTGTAACGTCCCTGAAAATAATACCTGGTTCCGGAAAATCCGGTATGCTTCTTACATATTCTTCTATCTTTTTCATAATAGCCTCCTAGATGAATAGATGTTCCGGGAAAAGCAACAGCCACCCCTGGCATCATAATTATTTTTTAGTATAACACTTTTCACATCCGGAATCAACGTAAAACCGACAGGCACACTGGAAATACTGCATTTTTCGTGGTTTTACATGATTATTCGTTTATTAACAGTAGTTTTGTATGACAATTTGCAAAGATTCTCTTCCCATATAGGAATTGATCCTTGGATAGTAGGTCACTGAAATAGTTTCATGACTCCTTGCAAACTCCGCAAATTCTTTTGCATCTCCCCAGTAAAGCCCATCCATCACCGCACCAGATGCATCCATCAGCTGAACCTTTACTGTATTCTGATTTTTTCCAAAAATCCCCACTTTTAAAACGCGAAGATTCTTCTGCGCGAAAAGTGGCTTACCATTTCCTTTTCCAAAAGGCTCCAGCACAGAAAGCTGACGTATCAAATTTTTATTTATGTAAGAAATAGGCATTGGTACATCAATGACGATTTTGGGAATCAGATCAGCCTCTGTCAAAGTACAATTCTCATTAAGCAGGCGGCGGAATATATCCACATTTTCTTCTGCAATGGAAAGTCCTGCAGCCATAGGATGGCCTCCATATTGTATCAGCAGACTGTCACATTTCACCAGTTCCTCATACATAGAATAACACTCTATAGATCTTCCGCTTCCCTTCACAGAATTCTCGCCTCTCGTAAGAACAAAGGCCGGTTTGTGATATTTTTCACGAATTCTTCCCGCAATAATTCCGGCAAGGCTCTCATGACATTCCGGCAAAAAGACAACCATTACTCTGTCATTTTTCAGTTCACTGCCCTCGATCAGTTTATAAGCAGCTTCCGTTCCCAGCTCAGTCAAGGCTTTGCGGCTGTCATTTAGGGCTTTCAGGTCATTTGCAAGTCTGGCTGCTTCTTCCTCATCCTCACACTGCAGGAGAGCTAATGAACGCATGGCAGTGTCCAGCCTTCCGCTTGCATTAATACAAGGACCAAGGCGAAATCCAATATCATAGGAACTGATTTTCTGGTCTTCTAATCCAATAGCGCGAATCAACGCTTTTAAACCTTTATTCTTTGTATGGGATAAGCGGGCAAGTCCTTCTTTTACCAGAATACGGTTTTCTCCCTGAAGATCCATAATATCACCAACTGTAGCAATAGCAGCCGGTTCCAGATAATCCTCTTTTTCATTTTCCGGGACACCATATCTTTCATAAAGGGCAAAAACAAGCTTCATTGCAACCACTGCACCACAGATATTTTTACTTGGATATGCACAGGAGGGTTGTTTGGGATTGATAATAGCCGCTGCCGGAGGAAGTTTATAAATTCTTCCATCTTCTGTATCTTCAAAGGGAATCTCATGATGATCTGTTACTACCACTGTCATTCCAAGGCTATTTGCAAATGTAATCTGCTCAGCTGCTGAAATACCATTGTCGCAGGTGACAATAAGATTGATCCCGTCATCCTTTGCCTGCTGGATCAGATGATCATGAATCCCATAACCATCTGCAATTCGATCCGGAATATAAGTGTCTACATTGGCTCCCAGACGTTTAAAGCCTTTCAAAAGAATGTATGTAGCAGTCACACCGTCAATGTCATAATCCCCGATGATCCTAATTCTGACTCCCTGATCTATTTTTTCAGAAATAATCTCCACTGCCTTGTCGATATCCTTCAGACTTTTCCATGACGGAAGGTCATCTAAGGTTCCATTCAGATACTGATTGACTGCAGAATCCTCTATTATATCTCTATTTCGAATAATCCTGGCAACTACCGGATCGATCCCATATTTCCGGCCAATTTCCAGAAAGTCCGCTTTTTTCGCTGTTACTACCCATTTTTCCATGCTCTATCTCCTGCTCCAAATTCATTTCATTTTTCACCAGACAATTCTAATATGAATCCATATAAAAAGCAAGCCAGGACAAATGCATTACACCTGTCCCGGCTTGCGATTACCTGCTTTAAATGAGTGTCAAAAGACCTTTTGACACTCATATCATTTTATTTTTCTTCTCCGGAAGTATCAGTACCGGCATTCTTTGCTGCCTCCTGGGCTGCAAGACGCTCCTGGACCCTCTTACGGTTTTTCTTCTTCGGCTGAGCCTGTCCGTTTGCTGCTGAAGCAGCCGGTGCTTTTGCACCAGAAGCAGTGTTCTTAACCGATGCAGAACCTGCTGTAGCTTTTGCTGTCTGAGCCTGGCCGCCACTGATTTTCTTCTTCATTACCAGCCAGAGGGCACCTGTAATGCATACAGAAGAATAAGCACCACAGATAATACCCACCATCAGCGGAGCAGCAAATTCACGGATAGAAGATACACCCATAATGTAAAGAACTGCTACCATGATAAATGTGGTAAGAGAAGTATAAATACTTCTGGTAAGTGTCTGTGTAATACTCCTGTTTACCACTTCCTCAATTTCATCCAGACGTTTGCTGCCGTGAAGATTCTCACGGATACGGTCAAAGATAACGATGGTTGCATTGATGGAATAACCAACAATAGTCAACATACAAGCGATAAAAGTATTTCCTACGGAAATTCTGGAAATCGCATAGAATGTAAGGACAACCATTACGTCGTGAAGAAGCGCAAGTACCGCACTACCTGCAAAACGGATATCCTTGAAACGGAACCAGATGTAAAGAAGCATGAAAATAGTGGCAACAATAACGGCTACTACTGCATCTCTTCTCATCTCGTTGCTGACAGTAGAGGAAATACTCTCTGCCTGAATCAAGGATTCGTCTACACCGAATTTCTCAACAAGTGCCTTGTTCAGTGCCTCACGTTCTGCCAGATCCAGTGAACGTGTCTTAATGATAACCTGATTGGTTCCTACAACCTTGGTAGGCTGTACATTCTTATCTCCTGTAACCTCTTCTACAACAGGGGTAACCTCAGAATCGATGGTCTTAATGTCCATGTCTTCGTTGAAGGTAACATTTGTGGAAGTACCGCCTGAGAACTCAAGACTGTAGTTCAGGGCTTTTCCGCCTGTAGCACTGTGGATCATCATAGTTACCGGACCTGCAAGGATCAGGATAATGGAAAGTGTGAAGCATACTCTTCTCTTTCCAACAAAGTTAATGACTTTCTTCTCTTCAGTTCTGCCGTAGAATTTCTCATCACGAACTCCTGCTGCATACAATGCATTAATCACAAGTCTGGAGAATACCAATGCTGTAAACATGGATACCACAATACCAAGAGCCAGTGTATATGCAAATCCCTTAACAGAACCTGTACCAAGCCACATCAGCACGAATGCTGCGATCAGAGTAGTAATGTTACCGTCAAAGATCGCGGAAAATGCTTTGGAGAAGCCGGCTTTGATAGAAGCTCTTACAGTAGCACCTGCACCAATTTCCTCACGGATACGTGCATAAATAATAACATTTGCATCAACTGCCATACCAATGCCAAGGATAATACCTGCAATACCCGGAAGCGTAAGGGTAATGTCAAATGCATTTAAGGTAAGCAGAATAGTTGCTGTATAGAAAATCAGGGAGAAGCCAGCAACCGCACCAGGTACACGATAAGCGATGATCATAAACAGGATTACGATGATCAGACCGATCAGACCTGCAATAAGGCTGGTGGAAATTGCTTCCTCACCAAGCTGTGCAGCTACAACGCTGGAACGAAGCTCTGTAAGCTCAAGGCTAAGAGAACCGATACGTATGTAGGAAGCAAGCTCCTGTGCTCTCTCAACGCTTTCCATTCCGCTGATCTGTGCCTTACCGCCTGTAATGGCTTCATTTACTCTCGGAGCGCTTAACACACCGTTATCATAGATAATGGCGATCTGCTTTCCAACATTGTTCTGGGTTGCCTCAGCAAATTTGGTCTTTCCTTCATCTGTAAGAGTCAGATCAACCACATACTCTCTGCTGCTGGAATTCTGCTGCTGGATTGCACCACCTGTAGCATCGGCCACATCAGTACCCTCCAGAACTACAGAACCGGCTTCACGGATTTCATCCAGGCTTCTTGCCAGAGAATATCCTGTCTCGCTGCTGGAATCCGCCTGGAAATTGGCATTTCCATCTTCGTCCTGCTGTGTAATAAAGCAAAGGGAACCTGGCTGTCCAAGCTCTTCCAGAATGGCGTTAGCATCTGTTACGCCAGGAATCTCTACGTTAATACGGTCAGAGCCTTCCTGGTATACCTGAGCCTCTGTACTGTACTGTTCAACACGTTTCTGCAGCTTATACACAGTATCACTCATGTCTTCACTGCTTGGGTTACTGTCTTTTGCCTGATATGTAATGCTGACACCACC
>CAKRVL010000033.1 GCA_934408705.1 uncultured Blautia sp.
TTTAGATTTCAGCTAATTTCAGCAGATCCGGAATCTTGGACTCCCAGCCAAGTGCCATGATATGAACACCCTGGCAGTATGGCTTGCACTCTTTGATAATACGTGCAGCGATCTCAACACCGGTAATTCCGGCTTTTGTCTTTTCTTTGTCAGCCTTCAGCTCCTCGATCATCTCATCCGGAACATGAATGCCGGCAACATTGTTATTCATGAATTTAGCCATTCCAGCGGACTTCGGAATAATAATTCCAACCTGTACAGGTTTTCCGAACTGTTTTGCTTTTTCCATAAATTTAATAAATTTCTCTGGCTCAAATACAGCCTGTGTCTGGAAATAATCAGCACCAGCTGCAACCTTTCTCTCCATCTTTGCAAGCTGTGCATCAACGGAATCACTGCATGGAGACACAACGGCACCCTTGGAGAATTTCGGTGGCTCTCCAACAAGCTGGTTTCCACCAAGATCCACACCGGATTCCAGAAGCTTCACTGTGTGAAGAAGGGATACGGAATCAAGGTCGAAAACCGGTTTTGCCTGAGGATGATCGCCCATCTTAGTATGATCACCGGTAAGGCAGAGAATATTGTCAATACCGAACATAGCAGCGCTGAGAAGATCAGACTCCAGAGCGATACGGTTTCTGTCACGGCATGCAAGCTGGAAAATCGGATTCATTCCTGCATCTTTGAGAACCTTACACATAGCAAGAGATCCAAGACGCATAACAGAAGACTGATTATCTGTTACGTTAACTGCATGAACACCTGTAAGATATGTTTTGGCTTCTTCTACCAGCTCATCTACATGGATTCCCTTCGGCGGTCCTACTTCTGCTGAAACTACAAATTCACCACGATCGAATAATTCTTTCATTTTCATATTATATTTGCTCCAATCATTAAAAATTTAGGATTAACCTTATCATTTTACTTCATCATCTGTAGCAAAATTGTGGATCTGTGTCGGGCATTTCAGCACATCAAGGCGTCCAATCTCTTTCAGGCGTCTGTAAATACGCTCCCATCCACACTCCATTTCACTGTCAACTTCGCATTTTCCATTCTTGGAACCGCCGCACTGGCCATTCACAAGGCTCTTGGAACATGCTGTGATCGGGCAGATTCCACCTGTCAGATTCAGATAACACTCACCGCACTGATCGCATTTATATTCTAATGGTGTTACTCCCTGGAAACCAGGTACCGGATATGTATCACAGGCAGCGCAAACCATCTTATCTTCCAGATATTCAGAAATTGTCTGCACACCAACACCACAGGAAAATACAAGAACCATATCTGCTTCCTGAATTTTACTCATATGTTTCTGAAGACGCAGCTCCATATTTTCCGGATTACAAATATAATCAGTAGTCATAATTCCTGTCACATTTCCTTCAGCGGAAAGCTCTTTCTGAAGTTCAACAGCTTCTTTTTCCGGAAAACGAACCTCTTTACATCCATGACAGTTAATAATGAAAACTTTCTTTCCGGCTGTCAGTGATGTGATTGCTTCTTTTGCTTTTAACTGGGTAATCAACATATCACTTCATCCCCCTTACTGCATTTTTTCCGGCTTTAATACTGTCGATGATCGGAATCTTGGAAGAACAGATATACTGGCAGCATCTGCACTCAACACAATCCATAACATTCATGTCTTTCATGCCCTGCCAGTTCTCGTCTTTGGCATATTTTACAAAGTAAAGCGGAGAAAGCTCCATCGGACAGACATCTACACAGCGTCCGCATTTAATACATGGCTGCTCTTTTGTCTCATCTGTATCAATTGCAATGATACCGTTGGAGCCCTTCATCATAGGTACATCCAGTGTATTCAGAGGGAATCCCATCATAGGTCCGCCCATCTTCACAAGGACATCTTCATCTGTAAAACCGCCGCAGTAGTCGATCAGCTCTCTTACACTTGTACCGATCTTAATGATAAAGTTGCCAGGATTCTTGATCTTCTCACCAGTAACAGTAGCAACACGCTCGATCAGAGGCATTCCTGTCTGGATCGCATCTGAGATTGCTTTTACTGTACTGATATTATCCACTACAACACCAACATCTGCCGGAAGACCACCGCTTGGAACGATTCTGCCCATAACACGCTTGATCAGAGTTTTCTCTGCGCCCTGTGGGTATTTGGTTCTGGCAACAAATACTTCCATATCTCCGATATTGGCGACCTTTTCCTGAATTAATTCAATGGCATCCGGCTTGTTATCCTCAATAACAATAATACCCTTCTGGGCACCTGTTGTCTTAAGGACTGCTCTCAGACCAAAAATAATATCATCTGCATACTCAAGAAGCACTCTGTGGTCTGCTGTCAAAAGCGGCTCACATTCACATCCATTGAGAAGAATAGTGTCAACTGGCTTCGCCGGTTTCAGCTTGACACAGGTCGGGAAACCTGCACCACCCATACCAACGATTCCCGCTTCACGAATGATATCAATGATCTCATCCGGAGTAAGCTTGTCAAGATCTCCATGTGGCTGTACGGATTCGTGCAGAGTATTTTTTCCATCCGATTCAATAACAACAGCCATCACTTCACTGCCTCTTGTGCCATGCATACGAGGCTCAACAGCAACTACAGTTCCGCTTACGCTGGAATGTACCGGAGCGCTGATAAATCCGGCAGCTTCGCCGATTTTCTGGCCAACCTTAACAGTATCTCCAACCTGAACGATGGGATTCGCAGGAGCACCCAGATGCTGAGACATGGAGATTACAACAGTCTTTGGATCCGGGAACTTCTTAAGCGCAATGTGCTCACTGAATTCCTTACGTTCTGACGGATGAACGCCACCATAGTAACCATCCAGTCTGTCTTCTCTGATTGATTTCACATAATCGTTGATCACCTTGAAATTAATCTTGGAGAAATCACGGACCTGTACGGGCTGATTAAGGAATTCTTCCAGACGTCCCTGTTTCGCCAGTCTCTGGTAAATTTTCTCCCATGCACAGTCCTTATTAGGATCTACTTCGCATTTTCCATTCTTTGCTCCGCCACACTGGCCATTCACAAGACTCTTGGAACAGTCAACGATAGGACAGACACCGCCAGTAATATTCAGATAACATTGTGCACATGCGTCACACCTCTTCTTGGTAAGTGCCATGCCATGATGACCTCTGTAGTTAAGGGTATTGCTTGCAGCAACAACCGGCTTACCTGCCAGATCTGCAACATTCTGAATACCAAGGCCACAGGAAATTACTACTACATTCTCTGTGCCTTCCGGAAGCAGATCATGCAATTTTCTTTCTGTGTGCATTTTATTACACAAGAAATCAACTTTCGCACTACCTGTAACAGTCTTTCCCTGCTCCTTTGCAAACTTCAGGAATTCATCGCAATCCGGCTCATCAACCGTCTCAAATTCCTTAAAGCACTTATTGCAGGCAATCACAAACAGGTTGTCCTTGCCGTTCAGCACTGATGCAAGCTCATCACTACTTTTCAGCTTGTACTTAGTATAATTTTCCAATTGCTCACCTTCCTCATGATAGAAATTATATTCTTATACTATCTGCTCTTATCCGTTCCCTCCACAAAAAAACTTATAAAATCAGATAAATAAGTTACATGTTTTTTTCCTATATAATATAACATAAACTGACTATTTTATCCAGTCTTTGTGAGTATTCTTAACCATACTGTTTTTATTTTTTACAATTTCGTTCCTGAGTGTGTTATAATGGGGATATCTGTTAAATAATCGTTAATAAAGATACTTATGAGGTGTAATATTTATGAGATACAAAGATGAATTCCATATCGCATCCACAGCGATTCTGCTTAGTATGGCTATGTTTGGAATTTCTGTAGTGGTTCCCAAGGAGAGCCGAGTTCCCACAGCCAAGACCACTTTGACAGAAGCACCGGAAACTGCGGCAGAACAGGCTGAACAGGCTGAATTTCCGATTTACAGCCAGGACAGCAACTATGACAATTCTTACGATAGCAGCCAGAACGATACTTCTTATGACAACAGCCAGGTAGACGGCAGCTATGATAATTCAGATACGGATTCCTCTGACAGTGGTCAGATTACTTATCCTACAGAAGATTCCGAAGATAGTTCAGGAAGCGACACTACTGATACTACCGATATTCCAGATTATACAGAGGATCCTTCCGAGGATTCCGGTACAGATAACAGCGGAGACCTTGATTATACAGAGGATGGCTCTGGTGCCGGTTCCGATAATGGAGACAGCTCTTCAGATACTTCCGGTCAGGATATTGAATACTATGAATAACAAAATCCCCGAAAATTTCGGGGATTTTGCTTTATCTGATCTTATTCAGAAATTCAAATGGCTCTTTATCTTCAAGAAAATGCATCAGCATATAGGCAGTCATGATCGCTACATTCTCTTCCTTCAGTATCCGCTTTACTTCTTCACGGTCAGCCAGTACCACTTCAATCTCTTCCGTGTCTTCCTGGGCTTTTGAACTGATCTCGCCACTGGCATATCCATATACGGTAGCACAGGATTCATCTGTCATTCCCACAGTGGTAAAATACGGCTTCTGGTAAGCTTCCGCTACCGGAATGGGTTCAAGCTTCAGTCCTGTTTCCTCGTACATTTCCCGGACTGCACCTTCGTGGTAATTCTCACCAGGCTCTACAAGCCCTGCCGGAAATTCATAAATGTAATCTCCCAAAGTATAACGATATTGACGAATTAATACAACTTTATCGTGTTTTTCGCCGAAAATGCTATAGATAATCACACCGTCCGGATTGTTCTTGTGTGTAGTCATTTTCAGATTGTCTATATCTTTGGCTCTGGAAGCTACAAAATAGTTTACCGGAGTGTTATGGACACTGGTTGCCTTCACATTGTAAAGGTTTACATAACGATTATCTGTCTGCTTGGTAATGCTGTTGATTTTTCCCATAAGAACCTCTTTTCATCAGTCACCGCGAAGAATCACACGGATTCTCTTATAAATAAAGAATACGATCACTGAGGTTAATGTGTATTTAAATAAATTAAATGGTACAAGAATCATAATTGCGAAGGTAAGAAGGTTGGTAACACCGCTGTGCACTGCTGCGCCCATCTCAATAAACGCCTGTACCGGCATTCCAAATGCCTTACCATATGCAGGCAGAAGAACAAATGCGTTCACAAAGCATGCAAGGATAGTTGTAAGAATTACACCTGCTGCCATACCAACAACTGCATGTGTTCTTGTTTTCTTATGCTGATAACGGTAGATCAAACCTGCCGGAACCACATAGGAACAGCCAAAAAGGAAGTTAGCCACATCACCGACACCTGCTGTCATGGTACCCTTTGTCACCAGATGTACCAGGATCTTTACCAGTTCAATCAGTATACCTGCTATAGGTCCCATTGCAAAAGAACCAATTAATGCCGGAATCTCTGAGAAATCCAGCTGGTAAAAGGATGGTGCAAGAAATGGCAGTGGCACCTCAAAGTTCATCAGCACGCCTGCCACGGCACCTAACATTGCCACCTGGGCAATGGTTCTGGTACGGCTTCGCTCCATTACATTCCCATTTCTCATTACTTGTTCGCTCATACTCATCGCTCCTTAAATTATAGTATTTAAAGAAAATTTCTGCAAGTATGTGATGGATTTTCACCACATAAAAAGCCCCGGAATCTCTTCCGGGGCAATGAGCACGTACAAATAAATATCAACTTATCTGATCATCGCGTTCTTCTCTCATCCAGACTTTACTGTCGGTTTTGGAATTTCACCAAATCAGCCGCCGAAGCGGGTCGCGGACTATACCGCCGGTAGGGAATTTCGATATCCAAGGATTCCGATCACCCTGCCCCGAAGAAATTTTCTTTTCATGGTGGATTATACACTAGATATTTGGTAATTTCAATATAGATTCTAAATTTTTTAGAAAAATCACCAGTATTGTTTTACATACTCCGTGGCTTTCTGCTCTGATAGTGAAAATTCTTCCATGATATTCGTTCTTGCAGCATCTTTGTCTATATTGAACTTTTTGCAAGTTCTGATATTGAACCGAATACTTTCTTGCCGTTCTTTCTGTCTTTCCTCCTGTCTTATCTTCTCTTCCCATTCTTCCAGTGCTTTACACATATAAATCTCACCTCCTTTTCTCTCTGCCTCCAGAGCTTGATCAATAATTTTCCGATACCCTGTAATGCTTCCGATTACGAGTCCTTTCGTCTGCTTTCAGATCTTCTGCTTTTAAATTAAATTTGTTGGGTTAAAAGCATGAATTTCTGAAATGAAATAGATGTTATATGACGCATAAAATGCCTTGAATATAAGTAGAAATATGCTTTGCCATTATATTATCATATTTTTCACCATTCCACAAGGTACAATTAAATTTATTTTATACTTTCTATTGTTAAGCTATTATTCTTGTTACATCCTATGCCATAAAATTTTTCATTAATTCTTATTAAAAAATGTCTTAATTTTTTGCTTTTTTTTAAACCTATCTCGCAACCTAGTCGTCTATATATCAAGAAGGGAGCATATCATTCCTATCCCTACCATATTCCCGATTTAATTTTTTAAATCAACAATAATACAATCTCCTACTGGAGTTGCCAGATCCTCAGGTGCCTGGTTTTCGCCATATACAGTTCCTATTTCTTCTATGTCTGCATCACCTGATTCCTTCTGTTCGTAGGAAACGATTTCTCCTGTTGCTCCTGTAAAGCGATATAACTGTAAGGTTAATTGATTTGCATGACTCGAAATTTCAGAATCTTTTAATTCAAAGATCAGATTCGGCTTATCATAGGAAATAAGATTGAAAACATATTCATTTCCTAAGTCATCATATCCGCGAAGCCAGAATTCATCGTCTTCTGCCATATCCGAAAATGCTCCGGAAATGGTACACCCCAAAATATTATATTTCATTTCCGAGATCAAAAATATCTGCTTCTTATCAAGCGGTATAGATGTTTGGATAGCAATTTCTTTTGTGTCTGCTTCCAGCGTTTCTGGATCTGCTGTAAATGAAAAATGATATACATCTTTTTCGTCAGCCTGACCATTATTAATTTGAAAAGTTCCTATTTGAATTTCAAATTTCTGCGTACAATCCGCTTTATCTCGATTAAATTTTGCTACAAAGCTCTTAGAATCCTTTTGGGAGGATTCCAAACTATTATTAAGAGTATATTGATTTTCTAATGCTAATAGCTCACCATCAACAGTAGCCTGAACACTGCTCATGGATATGTCATTTTCTCCATTTTCATCCGTCAGTGAATATGCAATCCAAAGATCTTTGGCATCCGCTGCAACTTCTTCCAAAGAAACCATAACTCCGTTTTTTTCAATCGTCTTATGAACTGTTTTTACATATTCATCTGTTTCTTTCTCAATTCCCAAAATACGACCAATAAGAGAAGTCATTTTATACCAGGCTGCTTTCACTTCATTCTGATGTGTGAGGCTGCAACCAATAACAGCCACTAATAAGATACAGGCTACCGCAGCCCTTATGTAATGCTGAATTTTTATAATTTTATTTTCTTTCCATGGTTTTGCCGCCTGATAAATGTATTTCTCATCAATATCTTCAAATGCTGTCAAAAAGTCCCATCCTTTATTATTCCTCATAGCCAGCCTCCTTCAATAAATCATAAAGTTTTTTCCTACTACGGGCCAAAACCGACTTAATCTTGCTTTCTCCACAGGCATGTCGATCTGCAATCTCTTTTATAGGATCCATATACCAGTAGCGTCTTATAAAAATATCCCGGTCACGTTCAGAAAGTGTTCCTAAAAACTGGTCAAACAGTTTTACAAGTTCCTTTCGTTTTAAGTATTCTTCAATGTCAGAAGAAATCGCACTCCCAATTTTTTCTACTTCCCCGGCAATATCCTCCATATGAGAATCTACTCGTTTCTGTGCATTTCTTTTACGATATCGGTCAATTGCTGTATTTCTTGTTATTTTAGAAACAAAGGAAGATAAAATAGATGGTTTCTTCGGAGGAATGCTGTTCCAGGTAAAAAGCCATGTATCATTTACACATTCTTCGGAATCTTCCCTGCTGTATAAAATATTGTGTGCAACTATGTAACACATATTCTGATATTTATTTTTTGTTTCTATAATTGCATTTTCATCTCTTGCAAAATACAAATCAATGATCTGTGCATCATCCATTCATGCCATCCTCCCTTTTCAATTTATATCACGTATTTTGTTCCAATTGGTCGCCCTATTTGTACATTTATACACAACAGAATACACTTTATAATAACATATGCTATTGTTCTTCTTGCAAGGTCTTGTTTCTTTGTATTCAGTATTAGTATCTAGCTGCTTTTTTATAAAAAGGATATAAACTTACCGGTCAATTATCTCTGTTACATAAGCTCCCTGACCATCTATTGCAATAACTTTTTCTTTTCCGTCTTCAGTTTCAATAATCTGCCCTACTGATACCGAATCCTGTGGTCCGCTGGTGCTTAAATCTGAATCTTCGTCAAATGTAGCCAGCGGATACATTATCCTCTCTCCATTTGCATTGTAAAAACCATGCAGTTCGATTCCAGAACTGGCGGCCACTGAAACCGTTCCAATCAGCACACATACTGCCACGCCAATCCAAAACTTTTTTTTCATTTTTGCTGCTCCTCTCTCTTAACCGTAATTATTTTTTATATCCGCAAATACTGCGTGTCTTTTTCAAAATACCAACAGCTTCTAAATATCTCGCTGGATGCTCACAAGGAGCATTTGTAGCATAGAAAGAAACTCACTCCATTCATCCTTTTTACCTCGTTTTCTTATTCTTTTACTATAAGCTGTGAAACAATTATTTTAGATTCCTCCCTTCATAGTTTCTCTATTTCTTTTCACTATATATCACGTAAAATTTTGGTATTCGTTGCATATCAGATAAAAATATTTTTTTCATCGCAAGTTTTCTAAAGGACTTATTAATCCCCATGCACTGACTCTCGCCTACGATGGTACTCCTTTTGTTACTTCTTCAAGAGAACGAAAGCATCGTGTTTGTGATTGTGCCTCTAAAGGTATCAATGACTGTTCCTGTTTTTATCATGGGTTTCTTTCCTTTCACTCTATAGACGATTGGCGCTTTCAACAGGCTTTAAAATATTATAAAAAAAATAAAAAGCCGACCAGTTACATGAAAATCATGTTTCTGATCGACCTTGAATGTCTATATTTCTTTTCTCTCCACCACATGCACATCCATCTGCGGATATGGAATAGAGATTCCATTGGCATCAAAGGCTTCTTTGATCTTTTCATTCAGACGCCATTTAATATTCCAGTATTTATCAGTAGGTACCCAGACGCGAAGCCCCATGACCACAGCACTTTCTCCAAGCTCATCTACAAAGACGAGCATTTCTTTGTCGGATTTGGTTCCCGGATCTTCCTGCAAAATATGCTGCAGAAGCTTCTTCGCCTTCTTAATATCTGAATCATAGGAAATTCCCACTTTAATCTCCAGCTTCCGAAGGTTACGGGCTGTTACATTGATAATAGTGCTGTTAGACAGCTTGCCGTTTGGGATGATTACATGCTTATTATCAACCGTGATCAGAGTTGTGTAGAATATTTCAATCTTATACACAGTGCCTTCTGTGCCACCGGACTGATCCTGGACAATATAGTCCCCAACCTGAAACGGCTTGAACAAAAGCAGCATCACGCCACCAGCCAGATTCTCCAGACCGCCTTGCAGGGCAAGACCGATCGTTACACCTGCTGTTCCAAGAAGAGCAGCCACTGATGATTCCTTCACACCAAAATTAGTGGCAATATTAAATATCAGTATCAGGTAAAGAAGAAATCTGCCAAAGGAGCAGATAAACTGAGCCACGCCTTTGTCTATACCTGCCTTTTCCATGGAACGCTTTGCAACCTTCAGAAACCATTTGATCAGTTTGGTTCCCACATAAAAGGCAGCTATGGAAAGAATAACCTTCATTCCGAAGCTAATCAGATCCGGAATATGGCCATTAAAATATGTCTTGATCTGATCCCAATTGGAGTTAACTTTATTCACAGTTTCCTGCACAGTCTCCTGGACTGCATTTTCTATAACTTGTCCTTCCAAATTATCATCTCCCTTTGCCAGACCTTTCCCTGAAAAGGTTTCCACTCACTGCTTATTGCTTTTCGCAACCGACCCAGAGGACTTACTTGATTCGGTTAAAATCACATTGTTTTCCACATGTGCCCTGTTTTTTCAGTGGCTTTATCCACCGCCTACTGCAAAAATCTCCACAATATCAACTGCACTGCCAGAATCACGGGAACGCCCAGACGGAATTTCCACTTCCTTGTCTTATGATGGAAAAACTGCATCCCAAGAAGCGCACCGGCAGAGCCACCGATAGCAGCCACCGCCAGAAGCTGGGCTTCCGGGATGCGCCACTGGTTCCTGATGGCTTTCTGCTTATCTATACCGTACATCCCGAAAGCAATTATATTCATCGCAACAAGATATACTATCAGTATATTTTGCAACATATTTTATTTATTCAATCCTTTCATGGAAAGGCTGATCCGGTTCTTCTTCTCATCTACACCAAGAACGCGAACCTCCACAACATCTCCTACGCTTACAGCTTCCAGAGGATGCTTGATAAACTTTTCACTCATCTGGGAAACATGAACAAGTCCATCCTGGTGAACTCCAATATCCACAAAAGCACCGAAATCGATTACATTTCGGACAGTTCCCTTCAGGATCATACCTTCCTTCAGATCCTTGATATCCAGTACATCTGTACGAAGGATCGGCTTCGGCATTTCATCACGAGGATCACGGGCTGGTTTCTCCAGTTCCTTTACAATATCACGAAGTGTGATTTCTCCGATTCCCAGTTCATCAGCTGTCTTCTTATAATCCTTAATCTGTCTGGAAAGTCCTGCCAGCTTGCCGCCTGCAATATCTTCAGCAGAATATCCAAGCTTCTCAAGAAGCTTAGAAGCAGCCTCATAGCTCTCCGGATGAACGCTTGTAGCATCAAGGGGATTAGAGCCTCCTGCGATACGCATAAATCCGGCACACTGCTCAAATGCCTTCGGTCCAAGCTTCGCTACCTTCAGAAGTTCCTTTCGGCTGGTAAAACGTCCATTTTCCTCACGATAAACCACAATGTTCTTCGCAATGGCCTTGGAAACGCCGGAAATATACTCAAGAAGTGATGCTGAAGCAGTATTTAAATCTACTCCTACTTTATTTACAGAGTCTTCCACAACGCCTGTAAGCGCTTCTCCTAACTTCTTCTGGTTCATATCATGCTGATACTGGCCAACTCCGATAGATTTCGGATCAATCTTAACCAGCTCAGCCAGCGGATCCTGCACACGTCTTGCAATGGAAGCTGCACTTCTCTGTCCCACATCAAAATTCGGGAATTCCTCTGTTGCAAGCTTACTTGCAGAATAAACAGAAGCACCAGCCTCGTTTGTGATCACGTACTGAACTTTTGCTTCCGGAATCTCCTTCAGCATATCTACGATTACCTGCTCAGATTCTCTGGACGCAGTACCATTTCCAACTGAAATCAGGGAAACTCCGTACTTCTTGATCATAGCTTCTACAGTATCCTTCGCAGCGCGAATCTTCTTCTCGTTAGTAGGCGCAGTAGGATAAACAACTGTAGTATCCAGAACCTTTCCTGTAGGATCTACAACAGCCAGCTTACATCCTGTACGGAAAGCCGGGTCCCATCCAAGAACAGTCTGTCCTTCAATTGGAGGCTGCATAAGAAGCTGCTCCAGATTCTTGCCAAATACCTTGATCGCGCCATCCTCTGCCTTCTCAGTCAGGTCACTTCTGATCTCACGTTCAATTGCCGGAGCAATGAGACGCTTATAGCTGTCATCTGTCACTTCCTTCAGAATCGGTGTGGTAAATGGATTATCACGAGTGATTACCTGCTTTTCCAGATAACGGAGAATATCCTCCTCCGGCGCACCTACCTTGACAGTAAGGATTTTCTCCTTCTCACCACGGTTCAATGCCAGTACACGATGACCTGCCAGCTTCTTTACCGGCTCTTCAAACTCATAATACATCTCATATACAGATTGTGTTTCCGGATTCTTTGCCGTAGAACTGATTGTTCCTTTTTTGGTAGTAAGCTCACGGATACGAATTCTGTAATCTGCCTCATCAGAAATATGCTCTGCAATAATATCCTTTGCACCGGCAATGGCATTTGCCACAGATGAAACCTCTTTTTCCTCAGAAACAAAGGCTTCCGCCTCTTCTTCGATAGATTTGTTAGTCATCTGAAGCATAATAATATTTGCCAGTGGCTCTAATCCCTTCTCCTTGGCAATGGTCGCACGGGTACGTCTCTTCGGACGGTATGGACGATAAAGATCCTCCACTACAACTAATGTCTGTGCTGCCAGAATCTGCTCCTTCAGTTCCTGAGTAAGCTTGCCCTGATCTTCAATACTGGAAAGCACCTGTTTCTTCTTGTCCTCCAGATTCCGAAGGTAAGTCAGTCTTTCATTCAGGTTACGAAGCTGCTCGTCATTTAAGGTTCCTGTAGCTTCCTTTCTGTATCGTGAAATAAACGGAATGGTATTTCCCTCATCGATCAATTTAACAGCAGCTTCCACCTGCCATTTTTCCACCCCAATTTCCTGGGTGATTATCTGTAAAATATCCATTTTTTCAATCTCCTCTTGTTGCTTGTATTTCCAAATGAGCATGCTGCTCTGTAAAACTTTTATGCTTCTGAATTATAATCATCCTGCTGGTTGTTGCTGTAATCGTAAATATATCCCTCTCCCGGAAGCCTGTGATCCAGTTCACCATTCAGATCCCTATAGAATGTTGCCATAGACATTTCCATATAAGGAATGATCCAGAAAAGCGCAATATAAAAAGTAAATACTGATAACAGCAGCAGCGGAACAAAGCTGAGATTCAGCTTCACATATCTCCAGAAATTTCCCTTCATCATTCTGGCGCTCTCCTTCAGTGCCTGAATGCCGCCAAGCTCTGTATCATCAGCCAAACAATAATAAGTCATGGCAAACGGCAGTGAAATAAGAAAATTCAGCAGTGTGCTTACTGCCAGAAGCCCCAGAGTCATAGAAAGCCACTGGATCTGAGAATCAATAGTCACCCCCGGATCTATAGTAAAGCTGGCATAATAATAAGGAATTGCAGTGACAAGCTGGATCACAGCCAGCACGAATCCGGCAATAATAACCCTATCCGGCTGATTTCTGAAAAAGTATCCCAAATCTCCCAGCGAAAATTCTTTTCCACGGGAAATATTCAAAAGCATGTAACCAAGACCGGCTGAAATGATTCCTACGATCAAAGACACCACCAGCATGAACACTTCACTAAGAATCCAGTCCAATACAGATGTTCCGGAAAACAGGTTCGTAGAAAGAACTGTTCCCAGCATATTCAGTCCGTACACTGCCAGAATTCCCAGAACTACAGTTCCTATATGTCCCTGCAGTGCCTTTTTCCCTTGCAGCTTAATCTCCTTTGTACTTCTTTTTTTCATAATTATCGTTCTCCTTTACAGTGAAACAGCAGGCCGGGATTCTGATACATCCCGGCCAGATATATTACATTACTATTTTGCTGTTTTCACCTTCGCACCAAGTTACGCAGTTCTTCGGCTTCCCCAGAAAAACAGCGCTACTGTACCAGGACCAGTGTGGCTTCCAATGGTGGTTCCGATATTGTTGATCTCAACCTTTCCATTAAGATGTGGGAAACGTTCTTCCACCAGCCTTGCCACCTCCCTGGCATCATCAATGCATGCTGACTGGGAAATATAACATTTACCGGAATAGTCAAGTCCACCCTCTGCATACTCTTCCATCTTATCAACAATAGCACGGATCACTTTC
Organism: uncultured Blautia sp.; assembly: GCA_934408705.1. GTDB lineage: Bacteria > Bacillota > Clostridia > Lachnospirales > Lachnospiraceae > Blautia_A. The sequence goes on from CAKRVL010000033.1 coordinate 13,902, forward strand.
TTCTTAGTACGGATCTTAAATCTTGGGATCAGCTTTCCCTGATCGTCCATATTCAGAAGCGGGCAGATATTCAGCATAGTGCCAAAAAATCCGCTGGCCTTGGAGATTCGTCCTCCCCGGATGTAAAAGGTAAGATCTGTGGAAAAGAACCAGTGATGCAGATTCAGCTTGTGCTCTTCTGCCCAGTCATAAACTTCATCCATAGATTTTCCCTCATCCCGCAGGTCTGCCAGACGATCCATAAAAAGTCCATAGCCTGAGGATGCACCCAGAGAATCCACAACCATGATCCTGCGGTCAGGATATTTCTCCTCAAGCTCAGCCTTTGCAATGTTTGCTGAATTCACAACCCCCGAAATTCCTGAGGACAGGCAGACATGAAGCACATCCTTTCCCTCCTTCAGAAATCCCTCAAAATATTCTTCAAATTCATCCGCATTTACCTGGGAGGTTTTCGTCACCGCACCATCCTGCATTGCTTTATAGAATACATCAAAAGGCATGGACTGTCCCAGATCATCTGCATATTCTTTTCCATCCAGCTCATAATGAAAGCAGATATAGGAAATATTTCTGTTTTCAAAGTGTTCTTTGGTAAGATCTGCCGTAGAACAGCAGCTGATAACATAGTTGCTCATATCTCCCTCCTGTGAATAACACTGTAAATAAAGTTTATTTAGTCGGCAAGACCAAATGCATCATGTACTGCATTCATAGCCCGGATTCCGTCTTTCTCATTGATCAGAACGGTAATACGGATCTCTGATGTAGAGATCATATTAATATTTACCCCTTCATTATAAAGACTCTCAAACATCTTGGCAGCCACACCAGGATTGCTGAGCATACCGGAGCCCACAATAGAAAGCTTGGCAATATTTCGCTCAGAATGAAGCTCCTTGAAACCAAGACGTTCCTTATTCTCCTCCAGGATGGCAACTGCATCCTCCAGATCCACCTTATTTACTGTAAATGATATATCCTTTGTTCCTGCACGTCCGATAGACTGCAGAATAACATCTACATTAATATTTTTCTTTGCAAGAGTGTCAAACACCTTAAACGCAACACCAGGCACATCGCGAAGCCCCAGTACCGCGATTCTCACAGCATCTGTGTCCAGTGCCACACCACTGATCAGCATTCTTTCCACGCTAACAACCTCCTTAACTACCGTTCCTTCACTGTTATTCAGGCTGGAGCGAACCACAAGGGGCACTCCGTATTTCTTCGCCATTTCCACAGAACGGTTGTGAAGTACGCCCGCTCCTGATGTTGCCAGATCCAGCATCTCATCATATGTGATCTCTTTCAGCTTTCTGGCAGTTGGAACCTTACGCGGATCAGCAGTATAAACGCCATCCACATCTGTATAAATTTCACAAGCATCTGCATGAAGTGCTGCCGCCAGCGCAACTGCAGTGGTATCAGAACCGCCCCGTCCCAGAGTTGTATAATCATCATATTTGTCAACTCCCTGGAATCCGGTTACAATTACGATTCTGCGCGCATCCAGCTCCCGGCGGATACGCTCTGTGTCAATTCTTTTTAATCTTGCACTCTGATGGCTGCTTGTAGTATGCATAGTCACCTGAAAAGCATTCAGTGAAACAGCCGGAACTCCTAGCTTATGCATCACCATTGCCATCAGAGATACTGACATCTGCTCCCCAATAGTGAGAAGCATATCCATCTCACGCTTCGGTGGTTTATCGTCCATGTCATGAGCCATACTGATCAGCTCATCAGTATATTTTCCCATAGCAGACAGAACCATCACCACATCATTTCCTTTTTTATATTCTTCAATACAACGGTTGGCAACATTGTACATTTTCTCTTTATTGCCAACAGAAGTACCTCCGAATTTCTTAACTATCAGCATATTTTATCCTTTCACGCTGTCAGTCTTTTACCCTGATCATGCCAAGAACGTTTTCACCGAGAGCTTTTACCCGCTCTTTGTATTCGCCCTGTGTCATAAGTCCGGTAATAAAACCAAACTCTTCCGGAAGAGAATCCGGCTCGATCACCGCCTCAACTGTACCAAAAGCCTTGTCAACTTCATCCAGGGAAGTATCCTTCACACGGACAAAGAATCTTCCTTCTACAGAATCCTGTTCCATAAGAGTCATCTCGTCATTACTCCAGTTGGTCGGGATAGTTTCATGCAGATGCTTCGCAGCCTCCACAACATCAGCCACAACAGCACTTGCAGTAGGAAGCTTACCAGCTCCGCTTCCATAAAACATGGCATCGCCAAGCATATTTCCGTGGACAAAAATACTGTTGAATACACCATTCACGCCATAGAGCGGATTATCCTGACCTACCAGAAATGGCGCTACCATTGCATAAAAAGCTCCGTCTCCCACCTTTTTACTGGTACCAAGAAGCTTTATGCATCTTCCCATCTCTCTGGCATACTCTATATCCTCTGGTGTGATCTTAGTAATTCCTTCTGTATATACTTTCTCAAAATCCAGGAATTTTCCATATGCAAGAGAAGAAAGGATAGCGATCTTGCGGCAGGCATCATGTCCCTCCACATCTGCAGTAGGATCGGCCTCCGCATAGCCCATCTGCTGTGCTTCCTTCAAAACGGCATCAAAGTTGGCACCCTCTTTATTCATCTTGTCCAGCATATAATTGGTTGTTCCATTTAAAATTCCGGTAACCTCATCAATGGCATCGGCTGTGAGAGATTCATTAATAGTGCGGATGATCGGAATTCCACCGCCGCAGCTGGCCTCAAAAAGGAAGTTGATTCCCTTCTCTCTGGCAATTCCCATAAGCTCCGGACCATATTTGGCAACCAGAGCTTTATTAGAAGTACACACGCTCTTGCCAGCCTCCAGTGCTCTTTTGGCAAAGTTGTATGCCGCACCGGTTCCACCCATAACTTCTACTACGATCGTAACCTCCGGATCATTTATGATCTGCTCAAAATCATGTACAAGGATCTCCTCTACAGGATCTCCCGGAAACTCCCGAAGATCCAGGACATATTTCACCTGAAGCTCTTCTCCGGCTCTTTTGTTAATCAGTTCGTGGTTGGTGCGGATAACTTCTACAACGCCGCTTCCAACTGTGCCATATCCTAACACTGCAATATTTATCATCTGTCCGTTACTCCCTGCCTAAAATTTTTAAATAATGGATTCCCTCCATCTGCTCAATGTCATCAACCATAGCCTCTGCATCACCCTCACCGGAAAGGATCTGCACACTTAAGGTAAGAGTGGCAATACCACTTATAGGAATACTCTGATGTATAGTCAGAATATTGCCACGATTTTCTGCAATAGCCCGAAGAACATTAGATAAAATTCCCGGTTCATCGTCCATCTGTATAATAAATGTAATGGTCTTTCCTTTGGCTTCCTCATGGAAGGGAAAAATATCATCTTTATATTTATAGAAAGAGCTCCTGCTGATTCCTACAGCATCTGCTGCTTCCTGAACTGTTGCCACCCTCTTGGATTCCAGCAGCTTCTTGGCAGCTACCACATTTAGCAGTACCTCCGGTACCGCCCGCTCTCTTACTACAAAATACTTGTTCTTATCTGTTGTCTTTGGCATGTCGTGTTTCCTTCCACTTCCAGCTGCGGCAGATTATTTCTTATTCTGCCGGTTTCTTCGCAAGTGCGATCCACTTCAGATATGCATTAATAAAGATATCAATTGCACCATCCATAACTGCATCTACATTTCCGGTTTCCTCGTTAGTACGATGATCCTTGACCATTGTGTATGGCTGCATAACATAAGAACGGATCTGGTTACCCCAGCCGATATCTGTTACTTCGCCTCGGATTCCGGAAAGCTTGGCCTCTGCTTCCTGCTGCTTCAGAAGATATAACTTCGCCTTCAGCATCTGCATAGCCTTATCTTTATTCATATGCTGAGAACGCTCATTCTGACACTGTACCACAATTCCTGTAGGAAAATGGGTAATACGGATAGCAGATGAGGTCTTGTTGATATGCTGTCCACCAGCACCACTGCTTCGATAGGTATCAATACGGATATCCTCGTCATTGATCTCTACATCCAGGTCTTTCTCAATATCCGGCATAACATCACAGGATACAAAGGAGGTCTGACGCTTTCCAGCCGCATTAAACGGTGAAATACGAACCAGGCGGTGTACACCCTTCTCAGACTTCAGAAGTCCATATGCATTCTCTCCGTTAACCTGGAAGGTAACAGATTTCACACCGGCTTCATCGCCGTCCAGATAATCCAGTACCTCAATGGAAAATCCCTTACGGTCAGCCCAGCGTGTGTACATACGATACAGCATACCACACCAGTCACAGGCTTCTGTTCCACCTGCTCCTGCATTCAGCTTGATAATAGCATTCTCACTGTCATACTCTCCTGAAAGAAGGGTCTTCACGCGGATGCTGTCAAACTGAGCCTGGAACTCATCCAGCATTTCCTGGATTTCTTCGATCATGGACGGATCATTTTCCTCATAGCTCATCTCGATCAGGGTTTCCATATCTTCCATCTGGGTTACCAGATTCTGATAGGTCTCCATGTCGTCCTTCATGCTCTTTAATTCTTTCATTTTCTTCTGGGATACTTCTGCATTGTCCCAGAAATCAGGCGCTTCCATTTCGCGCTCTAATTCTTCAACCCGCTTTTCCTTGTTAGCCAGGTCAAAGTGAATCCCTCACTTCCACTAATGGTTCTGTGTATGTTGCAAGAATGCTCTTGAACTGGTCTAATTCAACCATAGCTTCACCTTCTTTCTTATATTTCTTCAACAATGCCGCCTTCAAAAAGGCATCGCCTGTTTTCCGGCAGCACACAGACTTTCAATCTATACAATAGCATATTTAAGGGCAAATTACAATAAAAAGCAGCGGGGAGCCGGAATATGCCTTCTGTTGCAATTTTTTCTCAAAAACAGCTTTTAGAATAGGTTGAAATTTTTTTCTATTTCTTTTATCATTAACTGGTGCTTATAAAAACTGCGCCAGAGCGAGGTGTTTTATTTGAAGAAAAAAGAAGCGGTATTTATTTGTTCACTGCTGGCTATTTCGGTGGTGCTTTGTATTTTTGCTTATGCGATCCCACATGGAAATCATGGTTCCATCCGGATCACAGTGGATGGAGAGCTTTATGGGACATATTCACTGGATAAGGATCAGGTGATTCAGATTGGAGATACCAATGTGTGCGAAATTAAAGATGGTCAGGTCAAAATGACAGAGGCAGACTGCCCCGATCATCTTTGTATGAAACAGCCGGCGGTAGGCGGAGCAGGTGGCTATATTGTGTGTCTGCCTAACAGAGTTGTAATTCAGGGAGAGGGCGATTCAGATTCACAAGATTCCCCGGGTGGATTTGACGCAGTGGTATAAATGATGAAACAGAAGAAAATTGCTTATCTTGGACTATTCGCAGCAATTGCCATTATTTTCGGATATGTGGAATCCTTGATTCCGTTTTTCGCAGGGATTCCGGGAATGAAGCTGGGACTTGCCAACCTGGCAGTACTCTTTGTTCTGGAAAGATATAGCTGGAAAGAAGCGGCACTGGTTTCAGTTGTACGGATTTTTGTTATCGGTTTTATGTTTGGAAGCGGATCCAGTATTATGTATAGCCTGGCTGGTGCAGCCGTCAGTCTGATTGTGATGGTTTTTGTGAAAAACAAGGTCGGGTTCGGTCACCTTGGCGTAAGTGTGGCAGGTGGTGTTTCCCATAATATCGGACAGCTTCTGGTAGCGATTCCTGCTACCCACACCATGGGACTGCTGTATTATTATGCTCCCGCATTGATGGTGTCAGGAGTGGTTACAGGATTGCTGATTGGAATACTAACTAGAGAAGTGCTAAAAAGGATTCCGTAAAAAGAGCTCCGGCGATAGTTTTTCGCTATCGTCGAAGCTCTTTTTTTATGTAAACTATGCTTTATTTACAGTGTAGCCACTCTTCATCAATTCAAACTTATCCAGCAATCCATCTGTCACATATACATTTTTGTCCTCATCTACAAATACGGCTTCTGCGCCATACTTCTCCAACAGAGGCTTCGCTTGCTCCATGCCAAGGACAAAGCAGGCGGTGGAAAGACCATCAGCCAGATAGCCCTGAGCACATACGATTGTAACGGAAGTGAGACCATTCCAGACCGGATATCCGGTCTTTGGATCCAGAATATGATGGTAACGTTTTCCATCTTCCAGGAAATATTTTTCATAGTCACCAGATGTAGATAGAAACTGATCAGCTTCCAGGGTGATAGCCCCCAGGTAGTCACCTTCTGTATCACGAGGATCAGTGAGAGCAACTTTCCATAAAGCTCCATCTGGCTTTGTGCCATAGGTCATCACACTGCTGCCGCCAAGATTCAGAATCATGCCAGTTACCTCAGGCTGAGTTTTCAGATAGTCCATGATCAAATCACATCCCATTCCTTTTCCTACAGCACCAAGATCCAGGGTACAGCCATCAAGAAGAGTCACATTGTTTCCATCCAGCTGGATTTTCTCGTAACCCACTGCGGGAAGAAGGCTATCGATTTCGGACTGATCCGGTACATGAGGATTTTCCCCATCAATATCCCACAGACGGATTATTTTTCCAATTGTAGGATCAAATGCTCCATTTGAAGCTTCGGAAAGCTGGCTGATTTTCTCAAGATCCGCAGCCAGCTCATCAGAGACCTCCACAGCTGCGCCATCAGCATTGTTCAGCTTAGAAATCTGGGAGTTTTCATCTGTCCAGGAAAGGAGGGTGTTTTCCATTTCCCGAAGCTTTTCACCAATCTGGGTATTGATATCCTCTCCAGAGGTGTAGAGGGTTTCGGAAACTACAGTGTCCATCGCGAAATCCGCATTTGTGTACTTTTCTATGTCGGCTGCATAAACAACTGTAGTTGTTTTTCCAAGTACAATTCCTATTATACCTATAAGCAGCAGACTGCTGCATAGAGTTCCTATCACTTGCTTTTCTCTTCTTATTTTCATATCCTATTCTTTCTACTCGATTATTTATTTCCTGCTCCACTCTCTTCCCTCACCTTCGGAATTCCGATCTGAATATTCTTCTTCGGACAGATTTCCTGGCAGGCGTGACAGCAGATACATTCTCCTGAAAACGGGGTATCACCATCAATATCAAGATGCGCCGGACAGCGTTTTTTGCAGGCTCCGCATTTCGCCGGACAGGTGCTTCTGTCACGGTTAAACAATGCGGAGGGTGCTATTGGCATTATAGCAAAAATTGCGCCCATTGGGCAGAGGAACTGGCAGAAAAATCGTTCCTGTGTGCACATTCCGATCATGATCAGGATCAGCAGAATGATGCCGACCTTATAAGTTGTTCCAGGCAGTCTGCCTGCAGTAAGCATAGAAAATACATCCCATGGACTCATGCCCTGAAGCTTGCTGTACCAGCCGGTAAGGATAGATACAAGGAGCACCAGAAGCCAGATATATTTCACCTTCTGCAAAATATGGATGGCTTTTTCTGAATATCCGTGACGGCCTTTTTTATGAAAAGCCTTCAGGCGGATAAACACAGTCAGCTCGTACAAGACATCCCCAAGGGAACCAAATGCGCAGGCATATCCGCAGAAATGCCGCCCAAACAAGCAGGTTACCACAAGCAGCACGGCAGTCACATCCAGAAAGGAATTCCAGCTGATTGTCTGATGTGCTGCGATTGCCTGAAAAATGGACTTCACGCCTGCAAATGCCGTGGAAAAAAGTGCAGGGGCAAAAATGAAAAACAGAAGCTGGATACCGGCGCGGATCAGCCGGATTTTTCTCTGTCTCTTTTTCATTGATTTTCCGCCTTTCCAAGTGCATCATTTACAGCGTTGATAATTCCAGTGGAACTGAAGGTTGCGCCGGAAATAGTGTCAACGTCTGTGCTCTGGGAAGCCAGAATGGTGCTGATCACGCCCTGTCCCTGAGAAAGGTATGCAGAGTCTTCTCCTGGTGCACTTACCACCTGAATGTCTGTAATCGTGTCATTTTCAAGTGTGACCTGAACCTGGATGTTGCCGCCAAAACCCTGGCCATCTCCTGTATATGTTCCGTTTTTGTATACAAGATTTTCCTCACTTTCAGCAGCCTCGTCTGCATCCTCTGTGGCATCCGTAGTCTCCGCATCCTTCTTCGCATCTTTCTGTGTCCTGGCTTCTGCCTCAGCTTCTTCAGCTTTTTTCTTCGCCTCTTCCTGCGCTTTGGCAGCCTCCTCAATTGCGCTAAAAATCTCTTCCTGCTGTTTTTCCAAAGCCTCTACTCTTGTAGTCAGGCTGGCAATCTGCTGGTCTTTTTCTGTATCACTGTCTTTTTTCTGCATGGAGTTGTAACCAAGGACGGCGCCAACGATCAGAAGCAGACATAAAACTCTCATAATAAAACTCTGGTATTTCATGGGTTATGCTCCTTTTGCCTGATTTAATGCATTTCGAAATGCCTGAATAATTCCCTGGGAGGAATATGTGCATCCCGATACTGTATCTACACTGTCTGCTGACTGCTTTCCCATAACCTGTCCAAGAATTCCTGCCCAGGCTGTATCTGCATATTCTTCGTCATCATAGGAAAAATAGGTTGCTCCCACAATCTGTCCTCCGGATATTGTTACTGTAACCTGTACACTGTCTGGACCATCGTTTCCTTCTCCAATGCCAGTGTAGGTTCCATCTGTATATGCACCAGTAGGAACAGGCGTGGGTTCTGGCGTAGCTGTCGGTTCCGGCGTTACAGAAGTCTCCGGTGTATCCGTCGGTTCCGGTGCAGAAGTTGGCTCTGGAGTTTCAGTAGGCTCTGGTACAGCTGTAGGCTCCGGTGCAGAAGTCGGCTTTGGCGTATTTGTGGGTTCCGGCGTCTCAGTAGGCTCCGGCGTTACAGAAGGCTGTACCTCTGTATTTTTTGCCTGCTCCAGTGCCATTTTGGACGCATCCAGAATTCCCATAGAAGAAAATGTTGCACCACTTACAGTGTCGATTCCTTCTGCACTCTGATTTTCCAGAATTTTAGGCTGTATGACTCTCCACGCCTTGTTAAAAAAGCTTCTGGTATCTGTATTTGTATTGGTTATTTCTGTAATTTTACCATCTGCAACCGTCAATGTTATGTTAACTTCTCCGGAATATCCCATTGCAGATGCTGTATATATGCCATCCTTTAACAGATTTACAACCGGCTGTTCTTCCGATGGATTCTCCGGAACCTGGGTAGGCTGGGGAGTCTCTGTTGGAATCGGTGTTACAGTTTCATCAGGTGTCGTAGTCGGTGTTGGAGTTATATCTTCTCCCTTTGAGCCTGTAGTTCCGGATTGATCAGCCTTTGAAAGAGCCTGGGATAAAGCTCCGAGAATTCCATTTGAAGAAAATGTTGCGCCACTTACAGTGTCAATTCCAGAAGTACTCTGTCTGGAAATCACATTAGACTTGATTGTTTTCCATGCCTTATTAAAAAATTCAGGTGTATCTGTATTTGTGTTGCTTATTTTTTTGATTTTTCCATTTTTTATTGTAACCTTTACCGTTACGGTTCCATCAAAGCCTTCTGCCTGTCCTTCATATACGCCATCTTTATAACTGACAGAAGTATCCTTCTTCGGTTTCTTTGCAGGTTTTGGCGTTGGTGTTGGTGTGGCAGCTTCACTGTTTCCAGCCTGTGAAAGAGCATTCTGTACTGCCTGGATAATTCCGTTTGAGGAATAAGTTGCACCGCTGACTGCATCCACATTAGGGGACTGGCTTGATAAAACCTTACTTACAACGCCTTGTGCGGAGGCAAAGTAAGAGCCTGTTTCTCCAGAGGCACTCAATATATCAACAGCTGTGATTTTCCCACCTGATACAGTTACCTGTACGGTAATCGTTCCTCCAAAGCCAGTACCGCTGCCCTGGTAAGTTCCATCTTTATAGCCGCCTTCCGGAACTTCTGTAGTTGGTGTAGTGGT
>CAKRVL010000034.1 GCA_934408705.1 uncultured Blautia sp.
ATGGAGCATTAGCTCAGTTGGTAGAGCACTTGACTTTTAATCAAGTTGTCCGGGGTTCGAATCCCCGATGCTTCACTTCATAAAGCACTGGAAATCTTTAATAAATAAGGATTTCCAGTTTTTTTATTTAACTGAATTAAGCAAGTCCCCTGCAGAGTTGTGTGTGAAGCAGGGGACTTGCTTGTGTAAGGTATTAAGGACGAATAATAGTTTTAGCGTTTTCCATGATTTCAACGATTTCGTACATATTGGATACACCGCCTACTGCAAGGTTTTCTTTTAGCTTGTAGAAATCAAGGCAGGTACCGCAGGTGAGGATCTTTACACCCTCTGCGTCCAGAGATTTCAGATCCTCCAGAGAATCGGAGCCTTCGCAGGTAAGGTAAGCACCGGAATTATAACAGAGAATAGTTTCGGGGAGCTGATCCTGTTTAGTCAGAGCAAAGATAAAAGATTTCATAAGAAGCTTTCCAAGCTGTTCTTCTCCGTCTCCCATTGTATTGGCAGATAAGACAACTACCATTCCATGACGTTTGGAATCAGGTGTGCAAGGTGTTGCGTTGTCTGATGATGTAGAAACAGAAGCTGTATGTGCATCTTTTTCTGGAACCTGGAAGGTTACAGCGAAGTCTTTCTCTGCTTTTTTTTCAGAGGAAACTGTAAAGCCTTTACTGTTTCCGAATTTTGTAAGATTTTGAACTGCGATTTCATTGTCAACAAGAACGGTAAGAATACCTCCCTGAGTCATTTCTTCAGATGCTTTCTTCGCATTAACAACTGGGAGCGGGCATGCCATTCCTCTTGCGTCTACTGTTTTGTTATTCATATGAAAATTTCTCCTGTTAAAATGTATTTATAGTTAATATTGGGTTAGATCATACATTCATAAATTCCTTCAGGTTCCAATTCCTGCTTCTGAAGTATTTTCTCAAGGGTTGTAAGGTCATTAAGCCCAGCACACCAGGAAAGTCCACAGCTGGCAGAGATACTTCTGGGAACGGGAATCAACCTGCCGGGAGCGCCAATAGCTTTGCAGGATTTTTCCATAGCGATGGCATCTGTAGTGCAGCGAAATGTGATGATCAGCCGTTTTTCCTGATTTATCATGAGGTACCTCCCGGAAAACCATGAGAAACTGGTTCAATAGTCTGTTCCATCACTTTATGAAGTAATTCCAGGCCTCCTGTGCCTTTAAAAGCTCCGTATAGGAAATTGTTGGAGATTTCTTCTGTGATGGATTCAAGTCCCTCTATAATCATGCCCTTGCCTGGTGTTTCGTACCAGCGGATAAGGAGCTCATCCTCTGGCATGAAAAAGATGTGAATCTTTCTGTGTACGCATTCTTCAAGAAACGTGAAATCCAGCTTCAGTACGGTGATACCATTTTCGTCGGTGGTAAATTCTCCGGAGGCAGCAATAAGATAACTTTCCTCATGAAGAGTAAGCCAGGATTCTTTGTATTTGCCCAGACCTACCGGGATATTGTGCCATTGGCCTGCTTCGAGAAAATTTACAAAGAAATCCACTTTTGTACAGGTGAAAGAAAGCTGTTGTACACCCTCAGCCATGTTATTGTGGAAAAGCTGGATAAATAAAGGGAAAAGTCCAATGCTTTTTGGGGAAAGATCAAAAATTTTACCATTAAGCTGTCGGATAAATTCATAGGGATCCGGTGAAGGAACTCCTTTCACATAATTCCAGTTATTTGGGTGAGCGTTGGTACTGCGGCGAAGTCCGGTGGAACTCTTCTTCCAGCCGCCCTTTCGAAGGGCAGGAAGTGTCTGGGTAGTGCGGGTGCCTTTTTCCAATTCTGTGGTAAGCCGTTTAAGAAGAGTCTCTGCGCATGGATTTTCAGGTAAAATATCAGCAGGATGAAAATCTCTTGGAAAATACTTTCGGATAATATTCAGCATGACACAGTTTTGGAAAAGCTCGTTGTTGCCTGCATTGGTGACAATGACCATATTCATGTCCGGATAAACAATTACATTCTGACCTAGCATTCCATTAAATTCAAAGCTTCCCGGGCGTGATTCCATCCATAGCTGATAGCCGTATCCGAAAGTACCTTCAACACTTTCTTTGTGCTTGGCGGTGGAAACCTCGACCCAGAATTCCGGGATGATCTGCTGGCCCTGCCATTTTCCCTTCTGGAGATAAAGCTGTCCAAGCTTTGCCATATCCTCAGTGCAGAGGAAAAGTCCCCATCCGCCCTTGGTAATGCCTTTAGGACAGGTTTCCCAGAAATAGCGGGTGATTCCAAGTGGTGTAAAAAGCCTTGGCTCCAGATATTCAGTAAGGGTTAGTCCTGTACGTTCTGTGACGATGGCGGACAGGACGTAGGTATTTAGACTGTTGTACTGGAAGCTTTCTCCAGGAGTGCCGGTTATGGAGGAATTAATGTAGCTGGTGAGCCAGTCGTTGCCTGAGATAATTCCAGATTCGTTGAAGGTTACACCGCTGGTCATAGTAAGAAGGTTTTCTACAGTAATTTTTGGACGAAAAATTTTAGTAAAGGGATTCAGATTTTTCTGAAAAATATCATAAATATTTTCATCCAGGGAAAGCTTGCCTTCTTCCACCAAAAGACCGATAGCCATACCTGTGATACTTTTGCACATAGAATGTGTTACATGCCAGATACGGCTGCGGTAAGGGGCGAAATTGGCCTCGCAGATGACTTTGCCGTTTCTAAGGACCATAAAATGGTGCATATCTGTATATCGTGAGGTATCCAGATCCCGCAGCAGATCGGCCAGCATGTCAGAGGAAATACCCTGGCTCTCTGGTGTGGCGCGGGGGAATGGTTGTTCGTAAGGCTTTTCAAATGGAAATTCAGGCTTTTGCGGAAAAAAATCCACCCTGCTGGTGCCATTTGTTTTTCCTAGAATAATGTTTGTAATCAGTTCTGCAACTGCAATCTGCTCTTTTGACATAAGGTGCTCCTTTCTGTGGGAAAGCGGTAGAAGTTGCTGTTAGGGTTATTGTAGCAGTGGGGAAGAGGAGTGTCAATAAGGGGGAAACAGGTGCGTATGCCAGTCAGAAAAAAGTCCTGAGGAAAAAATAAATTTATGAATTGGTTCTAGGAGGCTGCCGGTCAGGCATAAATATAACTATACCTGCACAATCATGGAAGGTGCGCAGTTCCATAGTGGTTGTCCGGGGATGGAAAAAGGAGGATCTTTATGAAGCATTTGAAAAAGTATTTCAACCAGAAAAAAGGTTATAGTTTGAAAGAATTTTTCAATATGGTAATGACTGTGATGACCTGCTTTTTTACAAAAATAATAAATGAAAATAGCAAGTGGACGATTAAAAAAATGGCTGTCGGAAAGCTGTCAGGAATGAATCAGCGGCTGTCTGTGTCAATGGAATGGAGGCCAGATACCGGTAAAATTGCTGATGGACAAGCTGTAGTGGAACAAATTGGAATGCGTGGAAGAAAAGGAAACAGGATACGAGATGTTTCATATGAGAAAGGACTGCCGTGCACAGAAATTAGAGAATGCAGAGGCAGTCCATAAGGATACAGGAGTGATTTAGTAGGATCTGGCAACAGTGGAATAATTAGTTGTGAAAATGGACTGTAATCGAACAGATTTCGCTGTTGGTGCCTACTCTCATGTTCGGTCCCCAGATTCCGGCTCCGGAGGTGACAATATTTTGCATGTGGCCTTTTTGAAGGTAACCACAGGTATTTTCCCAGAATAAATGGATGATCAGGTTTCCGGGGAAAATCTGGCCGTCATGGGTGTGACCGCAAAGGTCAAGGTCAACACCGGCAGAAGCAGTCTCTTCCAGCTCTTTAGGCTGGTGGTCAATGAAAATAATGGGTTTGCTCTGGTCCAGATTTTTGGTAAGCTGGGCCGGAGTAGCTCTTGAACCTTCTACTTTTTCACAGCGGGAAGCATCACGCCGGCCAACTATATAAAATTTGTTATCAATTAAGAGTGATTCATCATTTAGCAGATGGATTCCTGCATCTGTAAGAAATTCTTCCATTCTGGGATCGTTATAGCTGTTTTCTGTTCCATTAAAGGTAAAGCCTGCGAGAATGGGTTCATTGAGATCATGATTGCCCCAGCAAGCGTAAACGCCGTATTTGGATTTAATTCCTTTCAGAATATCTTTTAATTCATCTGGCTTGGAAATAGCATCGTATTCATTATCAAAAATGTCTCCTGCAATACAGACCACATCTGCATTTTCAGCATTGATTTTTTTCACTATCCGTCTGGCCTGGGCGGTGCCCATGCTGTAACCGAAATGGGTATCTGCAAGAAGCACAATTTTCAGGGAATCCATGCCGTCTACTGTTTTTGTTACGTTTACCTCATAAGGTGTAGTATTTACTTGAGAAACGTGAAGTATTCCGTAGATACTGAGGGTTATGATCAGCAAGGTACAGATCAGTCCGGTAATTACGAAGGTACTTTGCTGTCCGATAAAATGGGCATGAAATATGTATTTCAATATCAGGCGTCCCAGATCTACAATGGCAATTACCAGAAGAATGTAGATAAAGGTGCCAAGAAAATAGTTGCCGGTGTGCTTCAGTATGCGGCGCAGTCTGACAGGTTTTTTAACAAGAAAACCGGTAAGCAGGGCTGTTGCTAATATTATGTAAACTCCTACAAAGGAAACGCGAAATGCCATTGTCTGAAAAAGCCTGTGGCAGGCGCTCATCCAGCGTATCATCCATTGGACAACGTAGAAGTTGATCAGAATGTATAAAGGTGCAAGAAATAGTGCAACCATAGGAAACCTCCGTTTTATATTGGAAAAGTCGCTGACTGACAATTTTTTCAAAGTCTGTGCAACAATGGCTACAGTATACTACGGGGAATAAATTTTTGCAATTGTACATATAATAGGGAAAAAAGGCAGCAGAGGCATTGCATGGGAAAATGGCTTCGGAGGTTTTGTTCATCTGGCTTTTTTATACCGTTTATTTTATTGTTACCATATGTATGTACAATTGTGTTAAGTGGGGCAGATAAAGCACTTTTGCTGTATTCACCGGGGGAGGAGGAAATGCTTCCGCTGGTGCTTGTGGTGCAGATGAAAGGAAATTATGAGGATGAGACCATGATGGCGCAGGCTGTGATAGCCAGATCAGAGGTGTACAGAAGATTGGAGGAAGGGGAAAATAAAAGGGAGATTTTAAAGGAGGTAAATAAGAAGCTTACCGGAAAAAAATATTTGCCCAGATATAGAGTAGCGTGGAAGTTGCTGTGTATGGAAAATCGGCTTCAGCAGTCCGGGAGGGCAGTGGAGGCAACGACTGGGCAGGTGCTTACATATAATGGAAAATTAAAGCCAGTTCCTTATCATGAAATCAGCAGTGGCAAAACCAGAGATGGAGTGGAGGTTTTTCACAGCGAAGAATATGCATATTTGAAGTCTGTGGATAGCAGTCAGGATAAAGAGTCTCCGGATTATGTAAACAGTACATATGTGCCAATGGATCAGCTTCCGGCAAATCTGGTGATAAAAAAACGGGACAGCGCAGGTTATGTTACTGCATTAACAGCAGATGGAAGCTGGCTGGAGGGCGAAGATTTCCGACAAGGCATGGGGCTTGCTTCGGCAGATTTTTCCGTGCAAAAATTGGGAAAAATGGCACGATTTCTTTGCAAGGGAAAAGGTCATGGACTGGGATTTTCCCAGTATGGTGGAAATGAGATGGCAAAAAACGGCAGCAGTTGGGAAGAAATTTTGACAACATATTTTCCGGAGATGGAGATTGAACGCAGATAAGCATCCCCCGCTTCAAGTGCGCGGAGCACTAAGCGGCGGGTGAAGGGGATGCTTATGTCAGTGGG
This sequence comes from uncultured Blautia sp., assembly GCA_934408705.1. Lineage (GTDB taxonomy): Bacteria > Bacillota > Clostridia > Lachnospirales > Lachnospiraceae > Blautia_A. The sequence goes on from CAKRVL010000034.1 coordinate 5,826, forward strand.
AGCCTTCAGCTCCCACTGACAGATCGCGAAGCGATTGCGTTCATGAGCAAGTAGCGAAGCGGATTGCGAATGTCCGCTTTACGAAAGGAAAGCTTATAAATATTGAATAAGATTTCAGATTCTGGATACCCTATAAATACAGATGGTACAACAGCTGTGAACAGAATGTATGTAGAGGTGAAAGAATATGAGGAAAAACAGAACAGCAAAAATTATTTTTAATGGCGGGCTCCTTGCGGTGATGGCAGTTCTGGGAGTGACTGCATATCAGGTTTCCAGTAAAAAGGAACATATTCAGGAGGTGCTTCCCCTGGAAAGTACGAAAGAGAGTGATATTGCCAAGGCGGATGAAGGGATAAATAAAGAGCCGTTGGCTGAAGCGGGAACAAATCTTGTGGAGGCCGAGCTGGATGATATGTCAGATACCGGCCTTTTGGATGGAATGTCAGATACCACAGCTCTGGCTGGAGAATCGTCATTAAAGGAGTCTGCGGATATTGGGGAGAGTACCAGTGTAAATGCGCAGGTTTCTCTGCATAAAGGACCGGAAATTAATTTTTCTGAAGATACATTGATGGAATGGCCGGTAAATGGACATGTTATGATAGATTACAGCATGGATCAGAGCGTTTATTTTTCAACTCTGGATCAGTATAAATTAAGTCCTGCAATTGCGGTACAGGCTGTAGAAGGGGCACCGGTGGTCTCAGCAGTAAATGGCACTGTGTATTCTATAAAAAATGATGCACAGACAGGTACCACAGTGACAATGGAACTGGGAAATGGATATCAGGCAATTTATGGTCAGCTTACAGATCTGGATGTAGCTGAAGGGGATACCGTTACGAAGGGATCTATTATCGGATATGTAGCCTCCCCTACCAAGTATTACAGCGAGGAGGGCAGCAATTTGTATTTCGCAATGAAAAAGGACGGGAAACCTATTGATCCGATCACATATTTACCGTGACAGGTAAAATAAGAGATAGAAATTGTCACTGCTTTGACATTCACAAAAGTCAAAAAACAACGTATAATAAAGCAGGTGGGAAAGCTCGCAGTCGGTGTATATCTCCTACCTGCTTTTTCCCGGGCTTGCAGAAAGCAGCCCCAGGCGAAATGCCGGATTGGAAAAATACAAGATTTGCAGCCGATTGCTTTTGAATAAAGATAAGGAGTGCCGCCAGAAGACGTATTCCGGTGCCTCCTTTACATAAATATATGCATAAGATGGGGAAAATTATGAATTACACATACATTGTGCAATGTGCGGATGGGACTCTTTATACTGGGTGGACAAACTGTCTGGAAAAGAGACTGAAGGCTCATAACAGTGGAAAAAATGGAGCGAAATATACGAAAACGAAGAGGCCGGTAACGCTTGTATATTATGAAGGATACGCCTCAAAGGAGGAGGCAATGAGCCGGGAATATGCAATTAAGCAGCTGCCCCGTGTGAAAAAACTGGCCTTAATGGAGTTCTGAAAACAGGGCAGCAAACTTCTTAAATAGGCATATTTGCCACGAAACAGTACATAACAATAAAGTGGCAGGCGCTTCCGAGCATGATGAATACATGGAAGATCTCGTGGGATCCGAAGTTCTTATGCTTAGCATTGAAAATCGGAAGCTTCAGGGCGTAAATTACGCCGCCAATAGTGTAGATAATACCTCCTGCCAGGAGCCAGCCAAAGCCTGCTTTGGGTAATGCATGGATGATTGGAACGAAGGCCAGAACGCACAGCCAGCCCATGCCAATATATAAAACTGATGAAATCCATTTAGGACAGGTTACCCAAAATGCTTTAAAAATAATGCCAAGAATGGCTGTTGCCCAAACAAGTGCGCAAAGTATATAACCAATTCTGTTATGAAGAACAATCAGGCAGATCGGTGTGTAGCTTCCGGCAATCATGACGAAAATCATCATGTGATCCAGCTTCTTCAGGCGGCGGTTCACCTTATCTGTGGAATCTACAGAGTGATACAGCGTGCTGGCAGCATAAAGCAGCATCATGGTGAGAATGAATATGCTTAAGGCAAGCACATGAATATGGTCATGCCATACTGAAGAACGTATCAGCAGCGGTGCAACGCCTACTGCAGCAAGGAGAAAGGCAATGCCGTGGGTGATTGCACTTCCGGGATCTTTTAATTTGAATTTCATAATAGCACCTCCAAAGAAGAAAACAAAAACTAAAACACATAGTATTAAAAACCACATCAAACAGTATGCAATAACTATAACACATTTTTTCAAAAATACAAGGGGTTTTTGTGAAAAGTCATAGGTGACGTTTACGAACATAGCATGATACAATATAAAGATACCAGTGTCATAAGGATTGCGGGAGCAGCGTAGCTGCGTAGCAATCCGGGTATGAAATAATTTACAGGGGGTAACTTGGGGTGAGGGTTACAGACGAGCTTTTGCAGAAAGCAGATCAGATTCCTAATTTTTCAGATGGGATCATCATGCCGGATGGAGATTACAGACTTCTGGAGAAGACAGGACATCTTCAGGCTATGATGGTTCTTTTGCCATATTCGGAGAAGGAAATCTGGAAGATGATTCCGGAGAATGATTCTCCTTTATTCTGGATGATTGAGAAAACTGGTTGTGTGCTTACAGATTATAATTCAACAGTTGGTATGGCTATGACACCGGAGCAAAAAGTGGTTTTTGACGGACTGGTGAAGCATGGGATTATCTCGCCGGAGTATTTCGATATTACGAAGCAGAGGCAGAAGATGAGGGAGGAAGAGAAGCATAATGGAAAAGAAGAATAAAGTGAATGATAATAGAAAAGAATAAAGTGAATGATAATTAGATTGTGTAATCAGGAGTGGCTTGTATCAGGGGGTACAAACCACTTCTGATAAGTTGGAAAGCAGCTATCACTGTCTATATTTATTGCTCCATCTGCCGGCCAAGGAAACCGGCAGCAGTCTGGACCAGAAGTTTTTCGCTGGTGCCCAGAGTCTCTTTATCACTTTTCCCGATGAGGATTACGCTGCCAATGGCATCACCTGCGGCATTAATAGGATGGATCACCTGGAAGCCGGGAGGGGCAGGCTGATCCTCAGTTACAGGTATTTTTCCTCTGTCTTTGGGATTAAGGCATTTTGTTTCGCGGTTATCAATGACTTCTTCTAACTGATCACTGATCATTTTTCCAATAAGTTCTTTGCTTCCGGGACCGGCAGCAGCAACTACCTGATCATGGTCTGTGATGCAGGAGAGTATTCCGGTGGAAAAAGAGAGCGCTTCAGCGTATTCTTTTGCGAAAAGGCTCAGCTCTCCGATTGGAGAATATTTTTTCAGAATGATCTCGCCTTCGCGATCTGTGAAAATTTCAAGAGGGGTGCCTTCTTTGATTCTCAGGGTCCGGCGAATTTCCTTAGGGATAACTACCCGGCCCAGGTCATCTATTCTTCTCACGATTCCTGTTGCTTTCATTTATCTTTTCCTCCGTTTTGTAATTTTCCATATTTTGTAGTGTATGGATAGTATGTGAAAATATGGAGGATTTATGCGTGTGAGACAGGACAAATCAGTTTTATTTTCGGAAAATTACTGGAAATAAGAAAAAATTACGCCTTATTCCTGACCGCCCCAGAAATCAACTGGTTCGTAGTCCTGCAATTTTGCCAGAAAGCCTTTATGCTGAAGCTCTTCCTGAATAGCATCCAGGATTTCTTCACTTTCGGCATCAATGGTATGGTAGTGATAACCTGAAGTTACATTCATCAGAAGACTGGACTTGCCTGTACTGATCTCTTCCATGTAACTGCGGATGTCCCGGCGGGATTTGATTCCCATTTCTGCTTTCAGTACACCGTATACCTTGTGATAGACAAATACATCACGAATTTGTCCACCGGCATCTACAATGGTGCTCAGTTCTTCCTCTACCTGATTCTCTGTATGATAAATCTTAAAAACTCTGGAGTATTTCTTCTCTTCCTGCAGAAGATAGCCCTTGTTAGTGGAAAAGATGGAGGCTCCGTTGGCACGCAGGAGAGAAATATCCTGAACAATAATCTGGCGGCTTACATTTAACTCCTGGGAGAGCATACCACCGGAAACGGGACTATTGCTGGAGGATAAGATATTCAAAAGCTTTTTTCTTCTTTCTTCACCTTTCATAATGTCATCTCCTGTCTGCTGGTTTTTCGGTGGAAATTCACTCCACCGGATGAAGATTCTTCATGGATAGATCCATAATAGGAGCGGAATGTGTAAGTGCTCCGCTTGATACATAATTTACACCTAAACCGGTAAGTCTTGCAATGTTTTCTTTTGTCACATTTCCGGAAACTTCGATTTCGGCACGACCTGCAATATAATCAATGGCTTCTTTCAGCTGTTCTGTAGTCATGTTATCCAGCATGATAATATCTGCACCGGCTTCTACAGCTTCTTTAACCATGTCAAGGTTCTCAACCTCAACCTCGATCTTGCGGACAAAAGGTGCATAAGCTTTTGCCATGGAAATGGCCTGTTTTACGCCTCCTGCAGCGCCGATATGGTTATCCTTCAGAAGAACACCGTCGGAAAGATTATAGCGATGATTATTGCCGCCGCCTACACGAACGGAATATTTCTCAAAAATACGATTGTTTGGAGTGGTTTTACGGGTGTCAAGAAGCTTGATTCCTGTGCCCTGAAGAAGGGCTGCAACCTGGCTTGTGTAGGTGGCAATTCCACTCATTCTCTGAAGATAGTTGAGGGCAGTTCTTTCACCGCAGAGGAGTACACGGATGTCTCCGTAAATTTTTCCAACTAACTGTTTATTTTCTACGTGGTCGCCGTCTTTTACATAGAATTCAGCCTTTGTGGATGGATCCAGAAGTGTGAAGACACGTTCAAATACCTGAAGACCACAGATGATTCCGTCTTCTTTACAGATAAGATCTACAACGCCTGGAGTCGGATCCGGCATAACGCTGTTGGTGGATACGTCCTCGCTGGTGATGTCTTCTTTTAAGGCGCTTAAAATAAATGGATCAACGTTTAATCCGAGAGTTACCTGATCATACATATAAAAATTCCTTTCTGCCTTCTGTATTCTGGCCAAGAGCGATGGCCTGGGTGGCAAGGTGGTGATAAGTTTCTGCAAGAGCCGGTGCATCTTCGTATTGGCTGAAATCTGTATGAGAAGCAAGGCTTCTGGCAATTTCATCAGTATTTTCCTGTACATGGCAATTATCATCAGTATTTGTCTGAGTAGATGTCAGGGCAGCCAGATCATGCTCTGTCATATCCTGTGCAGCCCGTCTTGCGAAGACAAGGCTCTCCAGCAGGGAGTTGCTTGCAAGGCGGTTTTTGCCATGGACACCGTTGCAGGCTGCTTCACCTACTACATAAAGATTTTCCATAGAGGAGTGGCTTTCATAATTAACCTTCACACCGCCCATAAAATAATGCTGTGCCGGAACAACAGGAATACATTCTTTAAAAACATCATATCCCATTTCCTTGCAGTGTTCAACAATGTTTGGAAAATGCTGGCGGAGAGTTTCGGCGGGGATTGTGCGAAGATCTTCCCAGACAAAATCAGTGCCGTCTTTTGCCATCTGTTCATGAATCTTCTGGGAAAGAAGGTCACGAGGCAGCAGCTCATTTACGAAACGGTTCATGTTTTTATCATATAGCTTGGCGCCTTCACCGCGGACGGACTCGGAAATCAGAAAGCTGCGGTCTTCCGGGCGTTTGGTGTAGAAGGTGGTAGGGTGGATCTGCACATAATCCGGATTCTGCAGTTCAATATTATGCTTGCTGGCAATTGCAAGAGCATCGCCGGTAAGATGACGGAAGTTGGTAGAATGCTTGTAAAGTCCACCTACTCCGCCGCTTGCCATAACTGTATATGTAGCGGTGATGGTGTCAAGGGAACCGTCAGGACGACGGATCACGGCACCGTAGCAGTGATTGTCTTTTTCCAGAATATCAACCAGAGTAGTGTATTCCAGAAGTTCTACGTTAGGCAGCGTCTGGACCTGACGAAGCAGGGAACTGGTGATTTCTTTTCCTGTTACATCTTTATGGTAAATAATACGGTTAGTGGAGTGCGCACCTTCTTTGGTGTAAGCAAGGCTGCCATCCTCGTTACGTTGGAATCGGGCACCATAGGAAACCAGATCCTGCACAACCTCAGGGGAAGTCTTGATCATGATTTCTACAGATTTTTCGTCGTTTTCGTAATGACCGGCCTTCATGGTGTCTTCGAAAAAGCTTTCGTAGTCGGACTGCTCTTTCAGCATACACATGCCGCCCTGGGCAAGATAAGAGTCGTTGCTGATAAGGTCTGACTTGGTTATAATAGTGATTTTTTTATCGCGAGGGAGCTTGAGGGCACAGTAAAGTCCGGAGCATCCACTTCCTGCGATGAGGATATCTGTTTTCATAATTGTGGGTCCTTTTACTTAAAAGTCAGGTTAATGTTCACAGAGAATATTCTGGAAATTCTCATATGAATGGTTGCATAAAATGGTTGCATAAATGTGTTCGGAAAGTTGCCTGACCGAGCAACATGCCTTGTAGTATAACACCAAACTTTACAATTGACAAGATAGCTGTAAACTTTTTTCTTGACAGTGAAGGGGCAAGGGCATATAATCCTAAGAAAATGTCTGAAAAGAGTGGAGCCATTAGAGCGTGTTTGAAAAATCATTCCCGCAATCTGCACGCCCCACTTTGCGGGAGATTTCACCCGAATTCGGTTGCCGTAGCCCGCTACGGCGCCCTCATCCGAGCGAAATCTACCACAAATTGTGACGCGCATCTTGCAGAAAGCCTTTTTCAAACACGCTCTAGCAGTGAATGAGGGTTCCGTAATAAGTGAAAAAACAGGAGTGAATAACGATTATGATGACTACAAGACAGCTGCAGGATGAGATTCTGCGTTTAAAGAAGGAAAAAGATATTTGCATTTTGGCGCATGCATACCAAAACCATGAGATTCTGGAGGTCGCAGATTACACAGGTGATTCTTACGGATTGAGTCAGCAGGCTGCCAAGGCACCTCAGAAGAATGTACTGATGTGTGGTGTTCGTTTTATGGCTGAGACAGTGAAGATTCTTTCCCCGGAGAAAACGGTTTATCTTTCAAATAGTGGTGCAGGATGTCCGATGGCTGAGCAGCTGGATGTGGAAATGCTTTTGGCACTGAAGGAAGCTAATCCGGATTATACTGTTGTAGCGTATATCAACACCACTTCTGAATTGAAAACCATCTGTGATGTGTGTGTAACTTCTTCTTCCGCAGTGAAGATTGTAAAAAATATTAAGAATGATAAGATCCTGTTTATCCCAGACTGTAATTTGGGAGCATGGGTGGAAAAGCAGATTCCGGAGAAGACCTTTAAATTTGTTCACGGTGGATGTCCGACTCATCTTAGAATGTCTGTAAGAGATGTGAAGAAGGCAAGAGAGGCCCATCCGGATGCGAAATTCCTGGTTCATCCGGAATGTCTGCCGGAGGTTTCTGCAATGGCAGATTATATTGGAAGCACTACCGGAATTATGAAATATGCCAAAGAAAGTGATGCCAAAGAATTTATTATCGGTACAGAGAACAGCATTGTTCAGCATCTTCAGTTTGAGTGTCCGGATAAGAAATTCTATCCGCTATCTAAGGACTGTGTATGCCATAACATGAAGCTTACAACTTTGATGGATGTTTATAATTGTGTCCGTGGTCAGGGCGGGGAAGAGATCATGTTGGATGAAGAGGTGAGAGTAAAGGCGAAGGCTTGTATTGATACAATGCTGACATTAGGGGAATAGAAAAGATTGAATGTGATTGAGCATGCCTCTTTGCGTTAACAGAGCGTATTTGAAAAAAATCAGATGCGTTCTGTTTTTTTGCATATTTTTATCTGCTTACACAAATAAAATATGTGAAAAACAGACGTGGAACAATTGAAAAGGTAAAAAAAATATAAAAAAATGACGGATTTTTGGAAAGCCAACAGATGCGTATTTGTGTATAATAAATATATCTTGAACGAGAAAAGAAAAGGAGGAACTATGAAAGAGATATTACTGAGAATGAAGGATATTAGTAAAACTTTCGGCAGCGTGCAGGCATTAAAAGCAGTTTCTCTGGACCTTTATGCGGGTGAGGTACTTGCCCTGATGGGAGAAAACGGAGCTGGAAAATCAACACTGATGAATATTCTCAGCGGCTCCTTGCAGCCAACGGAAGGCGAAATTTTTCTGAAAGGAGAAAAAGTAACGGTTTCTAATCCGATTACTGCAAAGAAGCTGGGCATATCCAAAATTCATCAGGAACTTCAGATCGTACCGGAATTAAGTGTGGCAGAAAATATTTTTCTTGGCAGATGGATGAAGAAAAAGAATGGTTCTGTTGACTTTAAGGCTATGTCTGCCGAGGCACGCAAATATCTTGAAATGCTGGATGTGCATGTGGATCCCACAATGAAACTGAAGGATCTTCGAATCGGAGAACAACAGCTGGTAGAAATTGCAAAGGCAATATCCTTAAATTCAGAGATTATCATTATGGATGAGCCCACCTCCGCGATCAGCGAAAAAGAAGCAGACAAGCTTTTCACAATTATCCGTAAGCTTCGAAGTGAGGGAAAAGGAATCATCTACATTACCCATCGAATGGAGGAAATCTTTAAGATTGCTGACAGGCTTACTGTAATGCGTGACGGTATGTATATTGATACGGTAAAAGCTTCTGAAACCTCCAAGGATGAGATCATCCGTATGATGGTAGGTCGTGATATGAGCGAGCAGTATCCAAAGGATCCTACGAAAAAAGGTGAGATTGCATTAGAAGTTAAAAATCTTACATACAAGCCGCCTGTAGGAAGCTTTCGAAGGTCTTTGAAAGATATTTCCTTGTATGTGAGACACGGAGAGGTTCTGGGAATTGCAGGACTTGCCGGCGCCGGAAGATCAGAATTTTTTGAGTGTCTTGCAGGTGTGCATTATAAGGAGACGACAGGAACAGTTATTATTGATGGAAAAGAAGTCTTTATTAAAAATCCGGCCGATGCAATTCGTGCAGGCATTTCCTTTGCAACAGAGGATCGTAAAGGAACAGGTCTGGTACTCCAAAGATCAATTGGAGAAAATATGTCTCTTCCCCTTTTAAAAAAGTTCAGTCCCCGTTTTTTTATGAAAACAGGAGATGAGAAGAAAGAATGGGATAAACAGATGGATACGCTCCGGGTTAAGGCGCAGGGAACAAAAACTCCTGCAAAAGCGCTTTCCGGAGGTAATCAACAGAAGGTTGTACTTGGAAGATGGCTGATGACAGAGCCGAAGATTCTGCTTTTGGATGAGCCTACACGTGGTATTGACGTAGGTGCAAAAGCGGAGATTTATCAGTTGATCAATAATCTTGCAAAACAGGGAATGGCGATTATTGTAGTATCTTCGGAGCTTCCAGAAGTAATTGGTATTTCGGATAGAATTGTTATTTTCTGTGAAGGGGAGCTGACCGGTGAGTATGCACAGGAAGATGCTACACAGGAAAAACTGCTTCAGAGTGCAACGAAATAAGGAGGGGAGACAGATGGATAAGAAGAAAATGAAGGCTATGCTCAAACAGATGCAAAGCGTGATTGCACTGGTTATTATATTTATAGTGGCATCTACTATTTGTGTCAAAGATGGTAAAAATAACTTTCTTGATATCAGAAACCTGATGAATGTATTAAGAGCTGTATCAGAAAATGGAATTATTGCCATTGGTATGACCATTATTCTGATTTTGGGAGATATCGATCTTTCTGTAGGTTCTGTTGTAGGTCTGATTTCAACCGGTTGTGCTTATCTGATGGTGAAAAGCGGACTTGGTTTTATTCCTGCTATTTTGGTAAGCCTTGGAATCGGTGCATTATTTGGTTTATTTAATGGTATCTGTATTACAAAGCTGAAATTACAGGCATTTATTGTTACTCTTGCATCTATGAATATTGCCAGAGGACTTGCCAGATTCTGGGCCAATGGAATTGGTATTCCTCTTGCCTATGGTAAAGGAGAAGGAATGGCACCGCCTGCATTTGAAGTACTTCAGATGCGTCTTGGAGGAATCGTACCGGTGCCGGCAATTATTTTTATTGCTCTTCTTATCATTTTCCAGATCATACTTGGAAAAACCAGATTTGGAAGACAGGTATATGCGATTGGTGGAAATAAAAATGCAGCTTATCTTTCCGGAATTAAGGTTGACAGAATCAAAATCTATGCGTTTATGATCTGTGCAATGCTTTCTTCTGTGGCAGCTATGATCCATGCGGCTCAGATCAGTCAAGGTGGACCAAATGAAGGTCAGGGTTATGAGCTGAACGCAGTGGCAGCCTGTGCAATCGGCGGAACCAGTCTTGCTGGTGGAAAAGGAACGGTAGTTGGTACTTTGATCGGTGCTTTGATTCTTGGAATGCTGGATAATGTTCTTGGTCTTAAGGGAGTTAACTCAAACCTGCAGCTGATGGTAAAAGGTTTCCTTATCATTATCGCAGTATTTATGCAGGCAGATAAAGTAAGTGACTGATAAAAAGAAATGGAAAGAGAAATAATTTTCAGGTTCTGTCCGGCAGCAGCTTCCTGAAAATTTATATAACAAATTAACGAGATGCCGGAGAAAGAAGGTAAGTATGAATAAAAAGATGATCAGTATCCTTTTGACAGCAGCTATGGGAGTTTCTGTTCTGGCAGCAGGAACAGTTACAGTCAGTGCAGCAGAGAAAAAAGACAAATATGTGATCGGAATGTCACAGTGTAATCTGGGTGAGCCGTGGCGTGTTGCAATGAATGACCAGATTGCTATGGCAGCAGAGAAATATCCTGAATTTGAAGTAATTTATGCAGATGCAGCTCAGGACAACTCCAAACAGATCGCAGATATTGAAAATTTCGTACAGATGGGTGTGGATCTTATCATTACCTCTCCTAACGAAGCGACTCCTCTTACCAATGCAGTAAGCGCAGCTTATGATGCTGGAATTCCGGTTATCCTTCTAGACAGAAAGATTGATGGAGACAAATATACACAGTTTATCGGTGCTGATAATGTAGACATGGGCCGTATTGCAGGAGAATATGTTGCTGATACACTTCTTCCAGATGGTGGAAAAGTATGCGAGATTAAAGGCCTTGAAGGAACCTCCGGTGGAATTGACAGAGACAACGGTTTCCGTGAAGGAATTAAGAAAAATGACAAAATCGAGATTGTTGCAGTAAACAATGCAGACTGGCTTCGTGAAAAAGCAATCACAGTTGCAGAAGAAATGCTTCAGACAAATGATGATATTGACCTGTTCCTGGCACTGAACGATCCTATGGCAGAGGGTGCATATATTGCAGCTAAGAATGCAGGAAGAGAAGGAGATATCCTTTTCGTTGGATTTGATGGACTTCCTACTCCTGACGGTGGAATCAGAAGCGTTATGGACGGAAGACTTAGCATGACTCAGGTTTATCCTACAGGTGGCGCAGAGGCTATCGAAAGTGCATATCAGCTCCTGGTTGAAGGAAAAGAGCTTGACAAAACTCTCACTCTTACTTCCGAAATCGTTATTCCAGACAATGCAGAAGAACTTCTGGAAAAATTCGGTGGATCAGCGGAATGATCAGATTCCTTTGAATAAGTCGAAAAAATTAAATATTACTGAAAATAAAAGCAGGGACAGTCTTGGCTGTTCCTGTTTTGCACGTTACAGGTTTTTCATTGACATGTATTCATAATTACTATATCATAAAAGAAATGACAGACAAAAGGAGAAACTATGTTCCGTAAACTGAAAAATATTCTGCATCCGGAAAATATGTTGTTCAAAATGATCGTGCTGAACTGTGGTCTCCTTTTATTGGTTACACTGGTTTTGACAGCTGCAGGTAATTATATTTATCTGGAATCTATTGAAGAAAAGTCTTATGCCAATACTATGGAGATTCAAAATCAGGTTCTGAAATCACTAGATCTTATTTTTCAGTCCGTATCAGATAATATAGAGTTATTGGGAAAACAGCCTGCAGTGCAGGATTATTTGAAGGTTGATACTGAAAATCAACAGGCCAGCCGTGTAGAATTAGAAGGTCTGGTACGAAATTTATTATTAGATTATTCAAAAACGTATACAGAGTATATAAATATTGTGGTGGTAAGTGCGAAAGGACAATATTTATCAAACGATTCTTATCGAATCAAAAAATTATCTCTTACAGGGGAAAAATGGTACCAGGAGGCGGTAAACGGAGATGGCAGGCTGGTTTTAAGCACCAGCAGTCTGGGACGAAATCTGAAAAACTGGAAAAACTACAGTACGGATAGTTATGTAAGTACAGCTAAGTTAGTTAAAGATGATCAGACCGGAGAGGAAATTGGCGTGATTCTGATCGATTTGGATTTGAAAAGTATTCAGAATCTTGTAGAAGATATTACTATGGGACAGACTGGATTTGGATATATTCAGGACAGTCGTGGACATGTATTGTATGCGCCGAAAAATGAGGTCGTATACCGAATGAATCCTGTCTGGGTAATGGATGGAAACAACGGAAGAGTACGGTGTCGGATCAAGGGAAAAGATTATAATGTCATTTATACGCATTCCGGATACACAGATCTTACAGCCGTTGGTGTCTTTGACTGGGGAAAAACTATTGAGGGAGCGGCCAGGGTAAGAAGTGTTTCCAGATGGATCGCAGTGGTGATCATGATTTTTGCGGCAGGTATTACGGTAGCTTTTTCCGCATCCTTTACCAAACCTATTTCAGCGTTGTCAAAGCTTATGAAGAAGGCTCAGACCGGAGATATGACAGTACATTTCGAGAATCATTGCAAAGGGGAAATCAGACAGCTTGGAGATTCCTTTAATGCAATGGTGGAAAAAATCAATGAACTTCTTCAGATGGTTTATCAGGAGCAGAAAAATAAAAGAGAGGCGGAACTAAAAATACTGCACGAACAGATCAAGCCGCATTTTCTTTATAATACACTGGATACCATTCAATGGATGGCAAAACAGTATCATGCTCAGGATATTGTAGACATGGTGCTTGCGTTGTCTGGATTTTTCAGGATTAGTCTCAGCCAGGGAAAGGAATATATTTCAGTAGAGCAGGAAGTCCTGATGGTACAAAAATATCTGGATATTCAAAAAGTGCGATATGAAGATCTTTTTGAGTACAAAACCCAGATTGAAAAAGATCTGGAAAAATATATGATGCTGAAAATCTGTCTGCAGCCTTTGGTGGAAAATGCACTTTACCATGGAATCAAGGAGTCTGAGGAATATCATGGAACCATTTGGATACGCGCTTTTTCAGAAGGGGATGAAGCATTTGTTCTGGTTGTAGAGGATGATGGAGCCGGGATGAGTGAGGAAAAAATGGAACAGTTAAACTCCTGGCTTAAAATGAAGGAACGGGATTCAAAAGTCGAGGCCTATGGAATTTTGAATGTAAATGACCGCATTAAGATTGCTTATGGGGATGAGTACGGTCTGCACTATGAAAAAAGAACGGGAGGAGGTACCATCGCAGTTGTAAGACTGAAAAAGGTACATAAAGAAGACGTATGTGGAAAGTGTTAATCGCAGATGACGAGCCAAAAATCCGGTTGGGGCTGAAAACTGTACTGGGAGAAATGGAACTTTCGGTTACAGTTTGTGCAGAGGCCAGAAATGGGATAGAGGCACTGGAAAAAACGAGACAGTGTCAGCCTGATTTTCTTCTGTTGGATATATGTATGCCAAGATTAAGCGGAATCCAGTTTTTGGAAGAGCTAAGAAAAATCAACAAGGATTGTCCGGTAATTGTCATTTCCGGATTTAATGAGTTTGCTTATGCAAAGCAGGCTATGAAGCTTGGCGTATCCGAGTATCTTCTGAAGCCTATAGCGGAAGAGGAATTACGGATTGCGGTGCAAAGAGTGATAGAAGAAATAAAACAGAAGCGAAAAAATGAAAAATACCTTGAATTGGTGAAACAGCAGGTGATTCAGAATCAGGAATACTTGAGAAATGTGTTTTTTAATGATTGGATAGAGGGAAAATTATCCAAAGCTGAATGGAAAGAACAGGCAGAATTTCTGGAAATGCATTTTTCAGAGCCTATGGTTCTCATACTGGCGGCAGTCCAGCCAGGATATGACACAAAGATGGATAAAGGTGAGAGCGCAGATAAAGAAGACAAGACCACCTTTAAAAAGGTTCTTTGTGAACTTCTGGAATCCTATTCTGTAATCGGCAGCTTTTCAAGTAAAGAGGAAGAGTTGATGGTTGTATTGAAGGATATACCGGAAGAACTGGATGCATTTTATAAAAAAATACAGGTGCAGACAGAAGAAAAAGTAAGGGAAAGATGTATAGTTACTGTTGGAAATTGTGTATTTGAAACATTTCCTGAGGTAAGCAGAGAAATGCGTCATAAAATCCAGAAGATGCTGGAGTGCAGACCGGTAGTTCAGGATGCCAGAAAATATATTTATGCGAATTATCAGGATCGAAATCTGGATCTTTGGCAGGTGTCTCATGCGGTAGGTTGTAATTCATCTTATATGAGCAGGATTATGAAAAAGGAACTGGGAATTTCTTTTAAAGATTTTCTTACAAAGCTTCGGATCAACCAGGCAGTTGAGCTTATGAAAAACCGGGAATTATCTATTAATCAGATAGCAGAGATGGTGGGATATAGTAATCAGCATTATTTTTCAGCAGCGTTTAAAAACTGTCAGGGAATGTCACCTTCGGAATATCGTAAAAATTTGCCGCAGGCGGATAAAATTGGATAAATACTATGAAAAAAGCTTGGGAAAAAGGAATTGTTATATTAGGGGCAGTAATCTTAGCGTTATTCTTTTGTCTGGGAAAAAAAGAAGAAAAAGTGTATACGAATGGTTATCAGTATTTAATCGGAGTTAGTGTTCCCAATGTTATTGAGCCATGGTTGAATAATTTTATTGATGCACTTACCGAAAAGGCAGAATCTGATATGTCAGTCAATATCATTTTTCGTGATGCGGCCGGAAATTCAGAAAAGCAGCTTCAGGATATTCGGTCGTTAACAGAGTGTGGAATTGATCTTCTTATTGTGTCACCAAATGACAGCAACAGTCTCAATCAGGTTTTGCAAGAAACATTCCGTAAAATACCGATAATTTTAGCGGGAGTTGGAGTACAAAGTGAGGATTATACGTGTCTGATCCAGGCAGATGATAAGAAAATCGGCAGACTGGCAGGGGAGTATATTCTGGAAAATCTGTATGAACAGAATCAGAGAATCGTGGTATTTGAAGGCGTAGAAGATTCACAGGTATCGAAGCAAAGAAAAGAAGGTTTTCAAAATGCCATTCAGGGAAAAATTCCGGAAACAGATATTACTTATTACAACGGGGAATGGCTTCGGGACCGGGCAGAATTAAGAATGAAAGATTACCTGATTGCTCATGATTTCGCAGAAATTGTTTTCGCATTTAATGATGATATGGCGTATGGAGCATATCTGGCATACCAGCAATACCGTATGGACGGAACGGTGCATATAATAGGAGTCGATGGATTTGAAGGGGAAAGCGAAGGCTTGAATCTGGTAAACAGGGGTATTCTCGATGCAACGATACAGACTCCGGATTTTGGCGGACTGTCATATGAAATTGCAAAGAGAATATTGAATGGGGAAAAAGTGGACAGGAATATTATTATCCAGCCGAAGCTGATTTTTTGAAATTGCAGGTTCTTATAGAGCCGGAGAAAAATATCAATTGACAGAGATTTGATTAAGTGTAAAATATTGGAAAGCAGTACAATATAAGAATATCAGGTATCAGTGATTTTCATGGGAGAAATAACAGAGATGACAGATAAAGCCTATTACCATCTTCCTGGCTTGTTCGAGTTTTATGAGTTATATCAGGAATTTTTGCCGTTGTTTTATGAGCATAGAGAATATTTTTACGACTGGTGTGAGATCGGTTCCATTTATGGGGCTCCGGCAGATTGTATCTGGGGTGGCGGACGTGCTGGCTTCGGAGAATATGATCCGGAGGAAGTGTTGGCGCTGATGAAGAAATGGGGGATTTCTGCGCGGCTGACGTTCAGCAATTCGCTGCTTCGTAAAGAGCACCTTTCGGATGGAAAATGTAATGCGCTGTGTAAACTTTTTGAGAGTAAGGGAGCAGTTCAAAATGGCGTAATTGTTCATTCTGAACTGTTACTTGATTATTTGAAAAATAATTATCCGGGACTTTATTTTGTATCCTCAACAACTAAAGTTCTTACAGAGTTTGAACAGCTTTATGATGAAATAAGGCGGGAAGAGTTCCGTTATGTAGTGCCTGATTTTCGACTGAATAAAGCATTTAAACAGCTTGATGCTTTGACGAAAAAGCAGAAGGAAAAAGTGGAGTTTCTTTGTAATGAGTGCTGCTGGTATGGATGTAAAGACCGGAAGCGATGCTATGAAAATGTAAGCCGCAAAAATCTGGGAGAGGGTTGCCTGGATCATCGGTGTAGTGCGCCGAATGCAAAGGAAGGGTATCTTTTTTCAAAGGCAATGACAAACCCAGGGTTTATCGGAATTTCAGATATAAAAAATATCTACCTGCCGATGGGATTTTCCAATTTTAAAATCGAAGGCCGTAGTCTTGGAAGTGCATTGATTCTGGAATTTTTGCTTTATTATATGACGAAACCGGAGTACCAGATTCATGTAAGAGAGAAAATATATCTGGATAATATGCTGGATCTGTTTTAAGACAATCGGTCATTATAGTAAAGCCGGTACGAGATAGCGAAGAGGATATGTAACCTCCTCTTGACTATCAAGTACCGGCTTTGTTAAAGCTTTATGAAATTAGATTTTTATAGAATTATAGGAAAAGCTGCTTTATTTTACGGTTACCTTACAGGTGATCTTCTTGGAACCGGAAGTAATGGTGATCACAGCCTTTCCTTTCTTCTTGGCTGTAAGCTTACCATTTTTACTTACGGTGGCTATTTTCTTGTTGGAAGATTTGTAAGTTACCTTCTGCTGGCTGTTCTTTGGTGTTACTTTTACCTTCAGCTGGAAGCTTTTACCCTTTTTAAGAGTGACAGATTTCTTATTAGCTTTCAGTTTTTTGGTAAGGGTGATCTTTTTTACGGTTACGGTAAAGGTCGCCTGTTTGCCGCTCTTAAGGGTTACGGTAATCTTCGCGGTTCCTGTTTTCTTTCCGGTAAGTTTTCCGGTGGAGGCATTGACTGCGACAACGGAAGGTTTGGAGGATTTCCAGCTCTGGATGCTGTCTCCTTTTTCAAAGGTAACAGATGGTCCGGAAATAGTTTTCTTCAGTGGAACAGTAATCTTGGTCTTGGAAAGCTTGATTGTTGCAGGAAGTTTTCCAATTACTTCTGTTTCCTTAGCACCGCAGACTGTACAGGTACGTTCTTTGCTGCCATCAGTAAAGACGGTTGCCTCTGTAACGATATGATAATCTCCAAAGGTGTGATTACCGGCAGCTGGGATTGTTGTGGAAGCTTTTTTGTCATGGCAAACTGTACATTCTTCATGCTGGCTGCCGGAAGCGCCGCAGGTAGCAGCCTTGTCTACAACAGTGGTGTAGGTGTG
>CAKRVL010000035.1 GCA_934408705.1 uncultured Blautia sp.
ACTCATCCCCATGATCATGGATGCAGCAAGTGCCAGTGACAATACTTTTTTCTTCATTGTTTACAGCCTCCTTCTTTTTTCCTTTTTCTTTTTCTTTTTTCACTGTTAGCATTGATGACTGCGCATCAATAACTTGCTTTCTTTATACCATAATCTGTGCAAAAATACACCAAACACATTTGCATTCAACCATACCTTTTACACACTCTGTCCATATTTACCAATTTCATCATATATAATTTAGCAATATTTCACAATCAGACAGAGCTGGATTGACATTTTTTAAAATCACTTGGTGAAACGCCGAATGCCCGTTTGAAAGCCCTTCGGAAAGAGTAATCACTGCTGTACCCCACCTGCTCTGCAATATCTTTTACTGCTGCTCCCTTTTTCAGAAGCTCACATGCACTGGCAAGTCTTCTCTGTTCCAGATAGCTGCTGAAGGACATTCCAAAGCAGACTTTAAAATCATTATAAATTCTACGCTCCGGTTCTCCCATCCATTCTGCAAGCACCGAAAGGTTCAGAGTCGGATTCCCATAATTCTCTTCAATATAATCCGATACTTTTTGTTTATCTATGCAGACCTGACTTTCTTCCCGTTCTCTTGCTGCTTCCTCCCAGAACACACCAACTTTTCTCATCATAGCAAAAATCTCACCTGCACTATGAGCCTTGGAAGCTGCTGCGGAAAGCTCACGGCTTCTTGGGCTCTCATTTTCTGTAGGAATACTTCTGAACAAACATCCTCTTAATATTTCCACGGTATGGCGGTATATGTATGAATCAATCCCCTGATACAGATAAAGTTCCTTAATCTGTGCAATGATTTCCTCAATCTGCTGTACATTGCCGCTTTTCAGAAGACTGATCAGCTTCATCTCCATATCAATAGAGAAAAACATTGGCTGTTCAATAATTTTTTCATTTGGCATATCTTCCGGTAATAAAGGTACACAAATCCCCTGATATCTGGCATATTCACATACTCTTGAAGCAATTTCATATTGTTTCGGAATATCTACGATTTCTTCTGCAATACCGCTGATTCCCATATATCCTTTTACATTCAGCCGGCTATGCAGTTCAAAATTTAGTTTATTCAGATCATTCTTCAGTTCTTCTCTGTTGATATCTGTTTTTTCATGCACCAGAAGTACACAGGACAGCTCACTGACACGATATATCCAGAGATTCCAGGGAAGTGTTTCATGGATCAGCTCATTTACAGCACCAAGAAAGGCATCCCGGTTTATATTAATATCCGATTCAGCCTGGAATGGATCTTCAAGCTCAACAGTAACAACACTGTAGCTTTTATCATCAAGTGGGAATTGCACAACCGCAGCACTTTCCAGAACTTCTTCTTCTGATTTATAATTCCCGTATAAAATCTTACGCAATACAGCCTGTTTCAGCATCAGCTCCTGCTTTTCCACCGTATTATGCAGATGATCCACCTGAGTCAAAAATGTTCCGAAATTTTTCCAGAAGCCTTTGCCATCTATCTGTGTTTTATTTATTCGTTCCTGAAGACTGCAGCATTCTTCCACTATTCCTTTTCTTCTGTACCAGTATCCCAGACAGGTCAAAACGCCAATAAGAATGGCCGTTACACACAGTGCAACACTTATGTACCTTATAATTCCAATTCTCTGGTAAAGTACTTCATTGGGAATCGCAGCTGCCAGTTTCCACCCATTATATCCACAATTTACCTGAAAATAAGAAATGTTATCCCCCTTTTTCGTGTTTTTCAGTGTATAAAAATTCTGATCCACCAGAAAATTTTCCCGGAAACTATTTTCATAAATCCGACAGCTTTCCAGAATATTACCTTCCTCATCAAGAAGAGCTACCATTCCGGCATTGCCTCCAAGCACCGGCTGCATCATCTTCACGATTTTACCCCAGTCAAGCTCTACAATAATGGCGCATTCCTGCTCCTGAATTCCCGGATAAACCATCTGGCAGGGTAGAAGCAGACTGCCGTTTCCCGGATTTTCCTCATAAAAAAACAAGGTCTGGCTTTTATCCTGTTTATCATAAAATTCCTGGAAACGCTCATAGCTGTAAAGAGGGAATCCCTCCAGAGTCGCTGCTCCTCTGTCATTTTTAGGCAATACCTGAGGGATTTTGATAACATACTCACTGTCCGCAATAAGAATATACACATTTTTTATGACCTGATTCATAAGGCTGTAATTTGGATAATTGTTTGCAATGGTATACTGCTCATAAAATTGCTGTGAAGCATCCTTTACTTTCATCCTGGAAAGATAATTTACCAGACGTTTCTCCCTGCTTACATAATATCCTACATTTTGTGCCATCTTGATTTCCTGGTTAAAAGAACTGTTAACCTGGGAAAGAGTGCTGGTGATCCGTTCCTTCTGATTATCCACCATAGCGTTTCTCGCCATATTATAGGTAACCACAGTAGACAAGGACGGTGCCAGAAGAATCAGAAGATAACAAAACAGCAAATTCCAGGAAACCCTTTTTTTATTTTTATTCATACATTTGTTTTCCTTCTCAGTCAATTTTTCCATTTTCTTGCTTTTCCTCATTTCCTGTAGTAACATAAACTCAGAGTTACTGTGAACAGCAGTTTCATTGTATACAAAGGAGAGCCTGCATATGTTCTTTAAAAATAAAAAATCCCAGTCCCAGCTGCCCTCTGTTTCTATTCATGGGCCTGAAGGGATTCTATACGAAGGTCTGCTTAAGGATATCCCACTTAAGGATTCCATTATCATCCAAAAGAGCATCCATTTTTTTAATGATCCGGAGCCCTGCTATATACACCGGGGTGCAGTGCGCGTACGCCTTACTCATGAGCTCCATGAAGAGCTTCTTGCCGCCGGTTCCACCACTCCCGGTCCGAAAATGTGTGAATATGCTGATTTTGAGACCATTACACAATGTATCCTCACAATTTGAAATGTGTATAAACATTGGGCAAAGCGGACAGAACAAAATAAACAGCATAACATGCAAATAATATGGCATTCAGCAATTTAACTGCTGCCATATGCTCCAGCATAAATTCTGATACACGCTGAGTTTTCTTTGTCTTATAAATCACAAGCAAAATACATACCGCCGGGATACTCATAGCAGTTACATAGACCAGAAGCCTGAAAATCAGCTGGACAAACTGCGCATCTGCACTTTTTATTAAATATAAAAGCGACGCCATATAAATCTGGCCTGTGCAGAAAAATTCCCCAATAGAAATAGCTATGCCAAGTCCCAGAACAAGAAGGCTTAAAAATACCCCTTCTGCATTCTGGGCTTTTTTTATAAGCGTATGATTAAAATGACGCATTTTTGCGGGAAGCTGCATCCGCACCTTCCCATATTCCATCTTTCTCACATTCAGAAAATCCAGAAAATTCAGTATTGCTGCTGCCAGAAACAGAATCGTTACTGCCACGCCTACTGCACTTCCAACCTTATTCAGAAGCTGCTGGTCGACCTGTGCTGCAGCCACACAAAAAAGAATCCCTATTCCCAAATATGTTGCATATTTTCCAATTAAATATAAAATTCCATTTTTTAAGACAGAGGCACGCCCTGTAAGTAATATGGAAAACAGCATGAGAAGCATGGAAATAGAACAGGGATTAAAGCCCGCCAGAAGCCCGGCTCCAAACATAACCGGAATACTCTCTGTCTGGATTTCTTCTGTTCCTGTCAGCTTCATAAGGCTGCTCTTCAGTTCTTCTGGCGTGGCTTTCCCACTGCCAAAAACCTCTTCCAACTTCTCTTGTATTTCTTCTTTTCCAAGAAGCATCTGATCTCCTGCAAAAACTGCCGGAACCTTACCCTCTTCATCACTTCGTCCGGACATTTGCAAAAGCTCTTTAAATAATGCCAGATTTTCACCTTCACTCACATTGATCTCTATCTCGCCAAACTCCAGTTCATCCTGAAGTCCGGCAAGATATTCATCTGCTTCCTTACAATCTGTACAGGAATAGGTATCAAAAAACAGGATTCCTGTATCCTTCTTTGACAGCACTTCCCACGCATCTGATTGCAAAATTGCCTGAACACTGTCAGTTTTTTCTGTTGTATGCTCGTTCTCAGCCTGGTTTTTCTGTTTATCTTCTTGTTTATCTTCTTCTTTTTTTTCCTGTTTGCAGTCCGCACTTTCCCCCAAAAGCACCCCATGCAATTCCTTCTCTATACTTTCATAACCACTGATCCACTTTCCGTCTATCAGCAGAACCGGAAGCTCTGTATCCGCTTTGCTTCTCCCATTTTCCGCCAATGCTTTTTCATAAGCCTGCATATCTGCATCCTGAAACACATTATAGGTTCGTATTTCATAAGACAGCTCCTGCTTCTCTTCTTTTGAGATACAACGGTTAAACAATTGATAAAATTCATCCTCTTCGTGACAGGACGCACATACATTTTCAAAGAAAAACTGTAAAATATGTTCTTTCATTTCTTAAAATATCCGCACAATTCTTCCTGCATTTCTGCCGGAATTTCCCGTTTAAATAATAGTTCAGGTTCATTTGCCAGCCAGCAGGCTATAGTAGTGAGAAGCCTTGCTCCCTGAGCTAAAGCACATGGTGAAATCAGCTGTGCCGTATCATGTCTCGTATGCATACCGAAGCCATCCCGGTTTATAGTCAGCGCCGGAACCCCATTCCACGCAAAGGTATTGGAATCACTGGCCCATACCTGATTTTTGATATCGGCAGGAAGATCATGTTCCTCCAAAAGCTGTCTGATCCTGTCACAAACAGACACATCAGCTGTAATTCCAAGTACATTTCCCCCGATCAGCTGACCTGCCAGATCCACATTCAGATTGAAAACATGCTGTTTCAATTCTGCTTCGTGTGCTTTGGCATATTCCCGGCTTCCTACCAGTCCCTTTTCTTCAGCACCGAACCAGATAAACTCTATGCTTCTCTTTGGCTGATTCTCTGCAAAATAACGATATGCTTCCATAACCATAGCCCCGCCGGACATATTATCATATGCCCCCGGTCCTTCCGGAACGGAGTCATAATGGGCAGTTACTGTTACGATTTCTTCCGGAAATTCACTTCCCTTGATTCGAACAGATACATTGGAAGACTTTCTTACAATTCTTTCCTGCACTACAGTCAGATGACACTTAGCAGCTCCTTTTTCCAACAGTTCAACTGCGTCCACATAATGAATGGCAGCTCCTACAAGAGGAGATTTTCCTCTTCTGTACTGAAGAGGAATCCTGTCTTCCCCTTCATCCAAAGGAGTTCCGCAGACAGTGACGAATCCCAGCGCCCCTGCCTCCAGAAGCTTCTCGCACATTGCCTCTCTTACCGTTTCGCACAAAAGAACCACTGCGCCTTTCGCATGCTTCAGGCTGATATCATCACCCTTTCCCACATAGAGAAGAGGGGCTGTGATTCCCTCTTCCTCTGTGCTGGCACCGTTTAAATAAGCTCTTACATTATAAGTCTTTTCGAACGGTTCACAAATGGTAAATTCTGCCTTTTTTTCTATATAATCCGGGCAGTCAAAGAATTCCCGCACCGGCTGAGCCTCGCCTGAAACATTTTTGATTTCCTGGAGAATGTACTCTGCCGCCTTATATTCGCCCTCTGTACCGGCTTCTCTTATATAGCAGGTATCCTGTACAAGCTTCAGCTGACGTTCTCCCTGGCATTCAATTCTATCCATATGAAATGCTTTTTCTCCACTCATACTCTACTTTGCCTCCGGCACCTCGTTCATAATACGGATCAGCATATCGCCGGTTCCTACGTTATATCCGCTTGTTGCATAAATACCTGTTGACACTCCATTTGTTACAAGAATAAGCGGAAGCTTGTCAGGATCCACATACATTCTTCTTCCAAGAAGCTCAATATTCTCTTCAAAGGAATCATAATATACTGTTATATCCTGGAATTCACCCAGAACCTTTGCCACAAGCTCGTCTTCTTTTGCTTTTTTGGTTCTTACCATAAAGCAGATATTTTGAGCAAATTCATGGAATTTTTCTTTCTGTTCCAACATTTCATTCAAAATATGCTCTGTAGGCTCACAGCTTTCCTCCAGCCACATGAGGATTTTCTTGCCGTCAGCAGTAAGCTGCTCACATGTCACGGAAGCTCCATCTTCCTTACCAACCTCGAATTCCGGAAGATCAATACGCTCCAGCATATCAGAAAGCTCTGCTTTACGAAGGAGAAGTGTTTCAGTACGTGTCATTTCACCATCTGCACCAATAGAAACAAATTTTTCATAAGCAAACTGATTTCCATTTGGAAGACGATTTGTGGTGATCAGACGATACAGTCCCGGAACAACCGGAATTCTCATCTCATCCCCATCCCACTGAGTATTACTAAGATCCAGGGATACGAACTCTCCATTGATCAGCTGTCCAATACTCCAGTGCTGGAAATAAGTCCAGGAGGAATCAGCCTCTTTTTTCAGGATCAGAAGACCATCTTTCTTCTGATCTTTGATAACCGGAAGGAACTGGTCATCCATCCAGTACTCCATTGCAGTGTTCAGCGGATTTAATCGCGCCGGAATGCCAAGTGTTCTGGCAATAGCAACAAACAGGACTTTCTGGGAACGTACTGTTCCAAGGCCTGATTTCAGACATTCACATGGAGTAGTAATTGCGGAAGCTCTTTCGTGACAAGAATATTCCTTCACATTTTCCTGAATATAATTCCAGATGCTGATAGGATTCTTGCAAAATGCAGCTTTCTGCTCTTCTGTAAAATATTCCAGAATGCCTTTTCTGTAGCAACGGAGAACCTCATCCTCAATACGTGGATTCAGTATATAAGGCATAAATAAAGCGTTATCCATTTTTCCTGCATATGCTTTTGCGTACTCCAGATGCTCCTCAAGAACGCTGCTGATACAGTCTGTTCCGTCTTTTTCAGACAGCTGCTCCATCATAGCCTTGCGAAGCTCTGCGTCTTCGGTTTTCTGGAGGAAAATAAGCTTCTCCGGATTTACCCAGTTTTCTTTCTTTGCTTTGCGGATGGCATTAGCCTCATTTAAACGCTTTGTTCCTTCTTCTTTCTGCTCTTTCGTAGGCATTGCAGTGTTCACAGGTGCATCCACCGGAGCAATGATATCAACAGATTTCCATTCTTCTGCACCGGAACCAAGCTCACTCACCGGAGCTAAAGTGATTTCCAGACTGTCACAGCTTCTTACATCCATGTCATCGGAGCCAAAGAGCTGATGTTCTTCGTCATATGCCTGAATCCGCACTGTTCCAAGACCTGTCACAAGAGATACACAGCCATTCTCATCTGTTACTACCTCTGCAGCGGAAAAATACTCTGCATAATTTAAGATCTGGAAGGATACCTTAACACCTTTTACCGGATTTTTCTGTGGATCTGTAACCTTCACAGTAATAGTTTTCGTGATTGCGTAGCGCTCAAGCTGATTCAGCATGGCTGCTGCGTCTTTTTTACCGATTATATTCTCTGTTTCAGGAAGCTTGCTGTCAAACCATCTGGAATGTACCATCATTGCTCTTGAGGATGCACTGGTAAACCAGCCTTTGTCCAGGATCATAAGCGGCTCGCAGGCACCGGTAAAATGCCATTTTCCATCACACCATAGCTCTACCCATGCATGGTTATCATCGCAGTGGGACCATCTTGGAACGTAAACCTGACGTGCAGGAATTCCTACGCTTCGAAGTGCATTTACCAGAAGTACAGATTCCTCACCGCATCTTCCATAGCCTCTTTTATATACAGTTAATGCTGCAAGAGTACGGCTGTCGCCGCTGTGATAGGTTGCTTCCTCGGCGCACCAGAAATTCACCTCAATTGCCGCATCCATCTGACTTTTCCCACTGACTCTGTCTTTTAATAAATTCCAGAATTCTTCTCTGCAAGGGATTACTTCTTCCTCGTTTACTCTGTGCTGCAGTACATAATTCAAAAACAGTTCTTCCGGAAGATTTCTCACGGATTCCAGATTCTCATAAAGAAATACACCATGCTTTGCAAACTGCAGAATCGTATCAAATGGATAATTGGCAAAATCACTGTAAGGTGCGGTAATATACAGATATTTCATTGCAAGGCCAATGGAGTCCTCACATTCCTCCAGTCTTCTTGTGATTTCATCCATGGGATATTTTCGATCCTTAAGCGTTTCCCTCAGACTATCAAACTCTTTCTCAATTCTTTCTCTATTTTCTTTCAGAAACATAGCATCCTCCTGTTAAAATTTATCAATTACATTTCGCGCTTTGCGAACTTCATTTTCATCAGTTCTGAAAATCTCAAATTCACTGAGACATGGAAGGCCCATATTGACACCTTCTTTGCGGTATTTCATTTCACTGTCCATCAGGATTTTTCCGGTCATATGGTAATCCTGAATGCCGGTTGCTTCGTGAATTACTGAAATTGCCTGAGCATTGATTCCTGCTCCTGCCATAATACGGATGCGTCCCTGGCTTTTCTTCTGAAGCTCCTTCAGCACATCCATTCCTTCCACGCAATTGTTATGCTGTCCGGAAGTCAAAATGGTATTGATTCCAAGAGATACTGACTGCTCCAGTGCTTCCTCCCAGTCTTTGCATACATCAAAAGCACGGTGAAGAGTTACAGACATATCACCGCTCTCTTCCATAAGTGCTTTCATATGCTCCATATCCATGGTTCCATCCGGATTCAGCATTCCGATTACCACGCCCTGGGCACCAAGTTCTCTGAAACGCTTCACTTCGTCCTTAATAATATTGAACTCATATTCCGTATAACAGAAGTCACCGAATCTTGGGCGAATCAGTGCATGGATTCTGATATCGCTGTACTTTCTGATCTCACGGAAAAGGCTTTCAGAAGGAGTCGTTCCCCCGATTACAATGTTGCTACACAGTTCTATTCGGTCAGCGCCGCCTTTTTCGGCAGCCAGTACTGATTCCACAGAATCCGCACAAACTTCTAAAATACTATCTTTCATTTTCAAACCTCCCTGTAAAAAAACATCTTCTATTCTAATTCGCCAGCCATGTGTCCATGTACTTTTGTTTAAAATAAAAGATGTTCTCTTTACCTTTGATGTATTATGATATAAGTGCAGATTATTTTTGCACCGTATCATTTAATATAATGTGACCTCAAGAGAATCCAGCATATCCTGAACGGACTGATCTGGAAATTCATCTGTAATGATTCCGTCCAGTTCGTCAAGCTGTGTGAATTTATATGATTCATTAAAATAAAATTTTTCCCTCTCCATTACAGCATACTTATGTCTGCTGCTCTCAATAGCAGCCTTCTTTGTCAGACCGTCCTCCACGCCAAGAGTGGTAACAGTACGATCCATTATGTCAATTCCGCAGCTTCCGATAAAGGCTCTGTCGAAGCTGTACTTCCGAATCACCTGAATCGCTGCGCACCCAAGGAAACCGTTTACTGTGGGATACATGATTCCCCCGGTTCCGATTGCTGTAATTCTGGGATTTGCTGCAAGCAGCTGAAGAATATCAATCATGTTGCTCACTACAGTAAGCTGCATTTCTGATTTCGCCAGCAGCTTGGCAAGTTCTATATTCGTAGTGGAAATATCAAGGAAAATAGCTTCTCTTTCCTTAATTAAGGTCATAGCCTTGGCTGCGATTACCTTTTTCCTGTCTACATGATAATTTCTTCTGTCGATAACATCTCTTTCCAACGGGTAATCCTGGGAAAGAATTGCACCACCGTAAGTTCTTTTAAGTTTGCCGGCATTTTCAAGAGTTTTCAGATCTTTACGGATGCAGTCCTCTGTCACCTGAAATAGTTCACTCAGTTCTCGGACACGGACTTTCCCCTGTTCCCGAAGGACTTTTTCGATGGCCTGCTGCCTTTCTTCTATAAACATCCTTCTTCCTCCTGTTTTTTGCTGCCTTAATCACCTTTTCTGGTTTAAACCAAAATTTTCCTACCAAAGATCACTTTGTACACTGACTACATGCAACAAAATGTCCTGGTTTTATCTCAACAAGCTTTGGCTGACTCTTATGGCAGCTGTCCGTGCATACCTGACAGCGGCTGCAGAACTTACATTCATTTCCCAACTCGATTGGATTCGGAAGTGTGCCCTCCAGCATAATTCTCTGACGGTTCTTCTCGATGTCCGGATCCGGAATCGGAATTGCGGAAAGAAGAGCCTTTGTATACGGATGCATTGGATTCTCGAAAAGTTCCTCGCTGTCTGCAAGCTCAACAAGAGAGCCAAGATACATAACACCAATACGGTCACTGATATGCTTAACCATGGAAAGATCATGGGCAATAAACAGATAGGTCAGTCCACGTTCTCTCTGAAGCTGTTCCAGAAGGTTGATGACCTGTGCCTGAATGGAAACATCCAAAGCGGAAATAGGCTCATCACATACAATAAAATCCGGATTTACTGCAAGAGCACGGGCAATACCCACACGCTGGCGCTGACCGCCGGAGAACTCATGAGGGAATCTGTCTGCATGCTCAGCCTGAAGACCTACGGTCTCAAGGAGCTGGATTACTTTTTCATTACGTTCTTTCTTATTTACTGCAAGTCCATGGGCATCAATTCCTTCTGCCACAATGTCCAGAATTTTTCTTCTTGGATTCAGAGACGCATATGGATCCTGGAAAATCATCTGCATTCTTCTGCAAAGCTCATGTCTTTGCTTCGCATCCATATTACTGCTAATCTTAGTCCCATCGAAGGTTACAGTTCCCTCGGTGGGATCGTACAGGTGGATAACGGTTCGTCCAAAGGTAGATTTACCGCAGCCGGACTCCCCAACAAGACCAAGAGTCTCACCCTTATAAATCTGAAGGGAGATATCGTCTACCGCCTTCAGGATTTTTTTATTTCCAACATTAAAGTATTTCTTCAGGTTCTTAACGTCAAGAAGTACCTGCTTGTCATCATTTTTCATCAGAGTTTACCTCCTGTGCCATCTCGTCAAGCATCCAGCATGCTGACTTGTGATTCTTGCCGCAATCGGTATAATCCGGCATGTATTTCTGGCAGACGATCATTGTCTCCTTACATCTTGCCGCAAAAGGACATCCAACCGGAGGCTCCATAAGATCCGGAGGAGTTCCCGGGATTGCCTGAAGCTCACCGCCTTTTTCGTGTGCTTTTGGAATAGAACGAAGAAGGCCTTTTGTATATTCGTGACATGGGTTGTGGAAAATATCTTCCACATCTCCTGTCTCAACCAGCTTGCCGCCATACATAACAGCAACACGGTCTGCAATATTGGCCACAACTCCAAGGTTATGTGTAATAATGATAATGGAGGTTTTGATCTTTTTCTGAAGATCGCGCATAAGATCCAGAATCTGAGCCTGGATTGTTACATCAAGAGCTGTAGTCGGCTCATCTGCAATCAGTACCTTGGGATCGCATGCAAGTGCAATCGCGATTACCACACGCTGTCTCATACCACCGGATAACTGATGTGGATACTGATCATAACGTGCCTCCGGATTGGAAATTCCAACCAGAGAAAGAAGCTCGATTGCTCTTGCCTTTCTGTCAGCCTTGCTCATATCCTTGCGATGCTCTTTCAGCATTTCCTCAATCTGTTTTCCAACCTTCATAGTCGGGTTCAGGGAAGTCATAGGATCCTGGAAGATCATGGCAATCTCGCTTCCGCGCACCTGCTGCATCTGACGCTCTGAATATTTGGTCAGATCATTTCCCTGAAACATTACGCTTCCTTCTACTACTTTTCCATTCTTTGGGAGGATTCCCATAACACCTTTCATTGTAATGGATTTTCCGGAACCGGACTCTCCTACTACCGCAAGTGTCTCCTGCTCATTCAGGTAAAAATCCACGCCGCGCACAGCCTGGACAACGCCCTTGTGCGTCTTGATGTGGACTGTAAGATTCTTAACTTCTAATATTTTTCCCATAGCTGTACCTACTTTCTCATCTGCGGATCAAGGGCATCACGAAGTCCGTCGCCCAGAATACTGAAGCATACCATAATCAGTACGATAACAATTGCCGGGAAAATCAGTACATGTGGATACATTCGCAGTACCTGATAACCACCGTTGATCAATACACCAAGGGAAGCCTGCGGCTCTGCCAGACCAATACCAATGAAGCTTAAGAATGCCTCGGTAAAGATAGCGCTTGGGATTGTGAACATCACGTTGATTACGATAACGCTGACTGTGTTCGGGATCAGATCCTTCATAATAATGTTGAATTTGCTGGTTCCAAGAACCTGGGAAGCAAGTACGAATTCCTGATTCTTCAGTTTCAGGATCTCGGCACGAACCAGTCTGGCCATATTTACCCATCCGGTAATGGAAAGTGCAGCGATAATAGTTCCTACACCAGCCGGGAATGCCATCAGGAAAAGGATTACAATGATAAGGCTTGGGATTCCAACCAGTACCTCAATAATACGCTGCATAACAGCGTCTACCTTTCCCCCGAAAAGAGCGGAAACAGCACCGTAAAGAACACCTACAACTAGATCCAGGATTGCAGCTACCAGTGCAATCATAAGGGAAATTCTGGTTCCCATCCAGGTACGTACCCACAGGTCACGTCCAAACTGGTCAGCACCAAAAATATGTGCTGCGCTTGGAAGTCCATATACATTGTTATAATCAGTGTCTCTAAATGAATATTTACTGAAGATCGGTGCAAAAATGGCAAGCAGGATAATTCCGATCAAAATAAATAATGCTACAACTGCTGCCTTGTTTTTTTTCAGACGGATCCATGCGTCAGCCAGCATAGTGGAAGCAGGAGCTGCGATGTGCTCTTTTTCAGAGGCTTCTACTTTCGCTTTCTGATACATGCTGCGGTCAATTTTTGATTTGTCCACGATCAGCTCTCCTTTCCTTTGGCAAGACGAATTCTCGGGTCAATAAGAGAATAAGCCAGGTCAACAAGCAGTACAATCAGCATATAGAATGCGGCATAGAAAATAGTAATACCCATGATCACCGGATAATCATTTGCCTTGATACAGTCTACGAAAAGGCTTCCGATACCAGGAATACTGAAGATGTTCTCTACAGCAAGAGATCCTGTCATAAGGTTTACTACGATTGGTCCTAAAATAGTTACAACCGGAAGGATGGAGTTGCGGACTGCATGACGCATAAGGACTTTCATCTGGCTCAGCCCCTTGGCTCTTGCAGTTACGATGTAATCCTGATCCAGTACATCCAGCATTTCGGTACGCATAAAACGGGCAACCATAGCTGTTGCACTGAACGAAAGCGCAATGGACGGCAATACGGAACAATTCCAGCCAGTCCAGAATCCAACTGGGAGAGCACCCCATTTCAGACCTATGTAATACTGAAGAAGGGCTGCGGCGACAAAGTTCGGCACCGAGACTCCAAGCACTGCCAATATCATAGTAAAGTAATCAATTCCGCTATTGTGCTTCCAGGCAGCCAGGATTCCTAAAATTAATCCGATTGCAAGTCCGATCAGTACTGCCTGGATACCAATCAGCGCAGATGGTCCGAGACGACCTGTGATAACCTTGGAAACGTCCTGGTTTACATAAGTAAAGGAAGTACCCAGGTCTCCTTTCAGCATGTTCTTAATATATTTCACATACTGCATTGGAAGAGAATCATTTAATCCATACATTTCCAGCACACGTTCCTGCTGCTGAGGTGTCATAATACTAAAACGCTCAGCATCAAAAGGTGTACCTGGAAGATTTTTCATCATGAAAAAGGTACAGGTTACAATTACCCACAAGGTAACCAGAATGTACCCTAATCGCTTTAATACATATTTCAGCATGACATCACCTTTTCTGTTACTGTGCACGTAGTGAACAGTACTCCTTTTCTTTCTGTGAAAAACAGACCGTATACCGGCTGTGTAAGCCACTGCTGTATACGGTCCGTTACTTATTCCTTAAGGAATATTACTTGAATTTGAAGCAAACCTCTGAGATCTGTTTCGCTACCAGTTTATATCCAACAATCACCTGAATAAGAGATTATTCGAAGGAAGCGTACTTGAACTCAAGCGGAACACCGATCGGATGGCTGATCAGGTTCTTGACATTGGATTTTGTCAGAACTGCAGATCCTCTGTGGTATACCGGAGCAACAACTGCATCTTCTTCAACAAGCTTCTTCTCAGCTTTCAGCATGTCATCAAGACGAGCTGCATCGTCTGTCTGAGTCTTAGCATCAGAAATCAGTGCATTGTAATCATCATTGTTGTAATTTCCACGGTATGGAGTTCCGTTTGTCCACAGATCAAGGTATGTCATAGCGTCATCATAGTCAGCACCCCATGCTGTTACAGCAAACTGATAGTTGTTGGCATCCATCAGCTCTCCACGTCCCTGTACAGTCTTGGTATCAATTACTACGTTCAGACCAAGTGTTGTAACAAGCTCACTCTGGATAAATGTTGCAACGGATTTGGATACAGAGTCATCAGCTACAAGAAGAGTAACCTCTGAAGGTGCACTTCCAAGCTCTTCAACTGCTTTGTCATAGTATTCTTTTGCCTGCTCCGGATCATATGGGGAAACATCTCCGTTCAGCTCACGGAATGTCTTCTCTCCATCACCGCTCATGCCGTCTGCTACAAGACCAAATCCTGGTGCAGAACCATCAGCAAGAATGTTATCTGTAAGAGCGCTTCTGTTCATAGCAAGAGAAATAGCTTTTCTCATGTTTACATTGCTCATTACGTCATCTGTAAGGTTGAACTGTACATAGCTTGTACGGAAGTCGATCTCCTGGGAGAATTCCGGATCATCCTTGTATGCTACTACGTTTGCAGAATCAAGTTTAACCTGGGAAAGCTCGCCAGCCTGATATGCGCTTAATGCAGCTGCAGCATCTTTGATTACACGAACCTGTGCATCTTCGATTGCTACGTTGTCTTTATCCCAGTAATTGTCGTTCTTAGCGAAAGTAACGCCTACAGCCGGATCATAATCTGTGATCACGTACGGTCCGCAGTAGAGCATGCTGTCTGGGGAAAGAGCGAAGTTTGTGCCCTGCTCTTCACAGAATGCTTCGTTAACCGGGAAGAACATATCCATTGTAGTAAGGTTCAGGAAGTATGGTGTCGGGCTCTTCAGCTGAACTTCCAGTGTCTGATCGTCAACAGCCTTAACGCCTACCTCAGAAGCCTCAACGCTTCCCTCATTATACTCCTGACCATTTACGATGTAGTCTGTCATAATGAAGCTGTAGCCGTTTGTTGCGTCTGCACTCATCTGTTTCAGCCATGCATAAACGAAATCAGATGCTGTAACAGGCTCACCATTGCTCCACTGGATTCCATCTCTTAAATGGAAGGTATATGTAAGCTTATCGTCTGTTACCTCATAGGTATCACAAAGAGCCGGCTGAGGCTGGTTGTTCTCGTCCATACGGAACAGTCCCTCTTCTGCCTGATTCAGTACAAGGAATGCATTCTCTTCGGATGCTGCCCACGGCACCAGAGTTTTGATCTCGAAATCGGTAGCAACGCTGAGTGTCTCGCCCTCTGCGAATACTGCTGATGCGCCTGTTACTGTCATGGTAAGTGCCATGCCAAGTGCTACTGCTGCTTTCATCATTTTCATAGTTTTTCTCCTTTCTTATCCGTCCTGTATAAGGTACGGTAGTAAGCCTTTGCCGTCAGAGTGTGTAAAAAAATTGTTTTTTTCCGTCTCTTTTTGGTGATTTTAGTATAGCAAAGTGCCATACTAATGTCAATTATTTTTTATTACTCTTTATTATTTTTTATTGTTTGAAATTGTTTCAACCATGTTACCGCCTTTTGTATGACTCAATACAAAATTTCTACATCTTTTTTGCTGATCAGCCCATTATCCAAGGGAGACCAGGTCTCCAGGTACTGAGTCTCCTCGTCATCTCTTCCTTTCAGATTTAAAATTTTCCTGTCTCTCACTATTTTCCCGGACAAATCTTCTTTTTGGATTTCTTCCAGAATATAAGCAGCTTCTGGTTCCACTTTCAGTGTATCCGGAACCTCAGATAGGTTACATAAGGTCTGCTTCAGTACTTGATTCGTCTCGTCCATCTGATAAATGACTGTTTTCACTGGCTTGTACATATTTGCAAACTGGACAGATACTTTGCAGGTATCCTTCTTTGCCTTTCCATTTTCCACTTCCCGGGATTCTGCAGTAATTGTTGCCGCCATGGTATTTCCTTCTTCGGATGGTGTTCCATTGGCATAACCATTTCCGGTTATTGCATAGATATCGCCATTTTCAGTCTGATACACCGGGTTTACATAATAGGTCTTCTGTTCTTTTGAAGTCTGCTGATAAATCGTCACACTTATAACCCGTTCTTCCCCCTCATCTGTCACGGTATAATTCAAGTAGGGTTCTCCAACTCCGTCGGAACAAAGATTTCCAACTACAGATTCACCATTCTCATCTGCTGTGACGGGCATTATCACATACTCACCTTTTATGTTTCCAAAGGAAATTTTCCACTCTGACGAAGACTGAGCCCCTTCTTTATCCACAGTTGCCACAAGCTTTCCCTCATAACAGCTGTCGTTTCCTACGATGATGCTGCTGTTGTTCATAATAGAAGAGGCGTGGTCATTCAGATAGCCTTCCATGTCATACAGTTCCAGATATTCGGAGGTGATAAACGCGCCGATCAGACGATCACTGCTTCCGTCAACTCCAGCATCAGGAACTGCCAGAGTACAGCCGCTGGCTGTAAGAGTCATGAAAATAACCGATAATTTGAACAAACTTTTTAACAGATGATTGTTCTCCCGTCCCTTTAAAAATCTTTCTACAAGATATCCGTTACAATTTGTAGAAAATTTTTTCCAGATGAAAGCACCGCAACGAGCCAGCTTAGCCGAATTTTGGTGATATTTTGATTCCCTAATCTTCATTTTCATCCTCCTCCAGATTTCCATCGAATTTTAAGATATCGCCCACATCGCATTGTAGAAAATAACAGATCCTGTTGATCGTGTGAAAACGCACACCTCTGGCTTTCCCGCTTCTCAGGACAGAAAGATTAGCCTCTGTGATATTTACAAGGCTGCATAATTCCTTGGAGGTCATTCCCCGTTCCTTCAAAACATCTTCCAGACATATTTTTATAGCCATAAATATTTCCTTTCATTAATGCAGATCATTAAAGCGGACATTCCAGGTCCGCTTCGCTACTTGCCCATGAACGCAGTCGCTTCAAGATCTGTCAGATAAACAGATCGTTATCCTCTTTCAGTCTCTGCATTTCCCTTATATATCTTGCAAACAGCAGAACTGCCAGCACAAATGCCAGGGAAAATACAGGCACAGTCACTACATATTCTATCTGATAAAGTATGCTCTGGAAAAACAACTGTAGTAGATTAAATCCCCCATCCAGTCCAATCGTTGCAATGAGCGTCCACATGCAGAGCCTGGAGAGCTTGTCCGCAAGCATTACATTCTTCTCCTGATACATTTTCTCTTTCATAGCTGCCAGAAGTCTTCTTGCCTGAAAAACTATAATAATTTCCAACACATATGGGAAAATACGTACTGCAAAATGAAGAAACAGGAAAACATAAGTTGGTGTCAGATTGGAAAAGGTAAAAAATCCATCACTGAATTCCACACCTGTATTTCCCTTCTGCACAGTTTGCAGCTTATCAAGCAGACTTCCCAGCTCCAGCCCGAAAATCCCATATACCAGAACAATATTCACGCCGCCCAGCAAGAACCATAGTCCCTTCTGAAGCTGTGCTGTTCCGGCATTTTTATAATGCAGCAGAAAACGGATTAACAGGTATCCCAAAAGCACAGAATAAAAGGTACTTCCCAGAGCCCATTTCCCGGTTCCCGGAACACTCACTGACAAAAGTCCCGGATTGATCATATAAAACAGGATTATAAAGAGGAGGAGGCTGATAACCAGAAGCATACTGTCCATAAACATAAATTTCTTACTCTTTTTAAGAAAAATCCATATCCCTGCAGGAATTAGTCCTAAGAATATGTATAAAATAATGGCTATCACATTTCCCACTGCACCTGATAATGATAATGCCCGCAGGCCGGTACCGATTTGTTCAAACGGAAATGCGACCATAGTGGAAAACAGGCCCGACAGACTTTGCTGTAAAATACAGAACAGCACACAGGCTGCTGCCTCTGCTGACAAAAGAATAAACAAATGCTTTTCCCTCATAAGAGTCCTCCTTTTTCAATGTAAAGCGGACATTCCAGGTCCGCTTCGCTACTTGCTCATGAACGCAGTCGCATAACAAGGTTATAAGAATTATTGTGAAACGATAATTTATACTTTTATTATACTGCTTAATTATCGTTTGTCAATAATTTCAATTGAAACAAAACGAAATAATTTTCTCTGGAAATTTTCTTTGGCACTCTCCTCTGCAAAAAAATTCGCCAGGCAGAGATTTTTTCTCACCTGGCGTTGATAATTCAAAAAAGCTTCTTATTAATATTTCCCAGGTCACTGGACTACATTCCCCAGTATGATCCGGATAAGTGTTTTGTCTAGCATCAGAGTCCGATTCCATGGGTTAATGATCACGCCACAGATTTCTTCCTCGGACAAAGCAGCCTCCAGAACTTTTCCAATATCAGTCATAAAGGTTGACATAACGCTTTCACTGCCTTTCAATTCTTCATCAAAGCTGGTAAATACTGCCCACCAGCTGTTTCCATCAGTTGTTTTCACTGCCTGTACCTTCATCTGACCTGCTGCCACATTCGGTTCTACCGCAATGATCACCTGGCCATTTTCACGCATTCTCCTGCGTACTACCGTCAGCGCATGTGCCAGCAGCTCCTGGGTAGGCTGTTGCTGAAGCGCTGCAATAGCTTCCTCGATTTTTTCATTTCCTACTAAACCATCATCTGTTTTATTCATATCATTTGTCATATTTTCTTTATTCTCCATTATTTAATTTCAGTTAGAACTGCTAACTTATCTCTATGCCGATACAAGATTTTATTCTGATACATTTTACGGTCAGCAGCTTTCAAGGCTTCCGCCTCCCCTGTACAACGCTTCATCCTCAAAGCTCCACCAACAGCCAGTCCAGTCTGCACATCTGCACCAGAAATCCTTTTGCTTCCTGCCTGTATATCTCTTATGATTTTTTCATGTGCCGCTTTACTACAGACAGGGGTCACAATAAGGAATTCATCACCGCCCCAGCGTATAACAACTGACCTTTCAGAAACAGTGTACTTTAACATGTTCGCAATCTCACAAATATACTGATCACCGGCCTTGTGCCCGTATTTGTCGTTAATCATCTTAAGATTATTGCAATCACAGATAACATAACTACATGGCAGACTGTTTTCATTATCAAAATCAAACTTTGCTATATAATTTCGATTATACAAGCCTGTCAGGGAATCATGCAAGCTAAGCTGCTCATATTTTTCTCTCAAATTGATCAGCTCTGTAATATCATTACCAATACCGCAGATCCCCACAATTTCATTCTCATCATTATAAATAGGGTTCTTGGTCACTTCTATATAAAATATTTTTCCTTCTATCAGAATAGGATCTATAGTATGAGTGGAAATCCCTTTACTTATAATTTCCAAGTCTTCTTTATAATAACGCATCCCAAGCTGTTTATCAAATTGAATTTCATAATCCCTTTTTCCAATAATAGTTCCATCTGGTCCTGCATTCAGAAATTCACATGTCCGGGTTACAAATACATATCTGCATTCTGTATCTTTGATAAAAAAAGTCTCTGGTAAAGCGTGAAAAATTTCACGCATAAAAGGCATATATTCTTTTTTTATTTCCATTCTGCCATCTTCCTTTTCTTTTTATCAGCATACATATTCTGATCCGCCAACTGAATAGCTTCTTTCTCTGGCTGCTTAATAGTTTTTCTTATATGATAGCCTACTGCTATTTCCATGTATGGAAGCTTCTTTCTTTTGATTTTCTGAGCTTCATTGATTTTCCCAATGATTTCCCTGCAATGATCCTCATGGCAATTTGGAAGGATCATTAAGATTTCATCTCCTCCCCAGCGGATACATAGTCCGTTTTTCGGAACGTACTGCTCTAGCATTTTTGCAATTTCCTGAATGTATATATCCCCCATCGCATGTCCAAAGCTGTCATTTACCTCTTTTAAATCATTACAGTCACTCATAATATAAGCACAGGGCAGACACTCTTTTTTGTCAAAGTCATACTTCAAAAAATAATTTCTGTTATAAATACCGGTCAGGTTGTCCAGAAATGTCAGTGACTCAAATTTCTTTTTCAGCTTCATTAATTCTGTCACATCACTGACAACACCGCACACTCCAAATATCTCACCATCTATATATACCGGATTCTTTGCTATTTCCCGATAAATAATTTTTCCGTTCTGCATAAATTCAGAATAGCAATGACAGGCTTTTCCCGTCCGCATAATATCCTTATCCTGTTCGTAATATAATTTCCCCAATTCCTGGTCATATTGAATATCTATATCTGTTTTTCCAAGAATGGAATTGTCCTTTCCACCATCAATCAGATTTTCTATCTCTGAAGTGTAAATATATCTGCAATCCTTATCTTTAGCAAAAAGAACCGCAGGTATCTGATTATATTTATATGCAAATTGAAGCAATTCTTCTGCAGAATATTTCTTTTTTACATTCCCCATCAAGCTTTCCTCCATGCATTTTGGGCTTACATTAACATTCTTATAGCATCACAGATTGTTATTATTCTACGTGGTATACAGGCTAAATAGACCTGTCTGAATGCTAAATTGTTATTATTTTTATATTTTCAGCTAATGTAACAGAAAAACCCCGGAAGCCTTACGCTTCCAGGGCATCTTATGCTTGGGCATATACTGTCAGATATGTAGGTATCCAAAAAGCTCTTTTACATTACATTCAATCCTTTTGCCACCAGTGTAATGAAATCCTGAACATTTGTTACAATTGTTGTGGCACTGAGGCTTCCTCTGTCCAACAGTTTATTTACTACAAATTCATCTGCATCCACAGTATAGAGGTAAAGCGGTCTTACAGTACCATCTTCCATAACGCGGAAAGATGGAGTCATATTTCCGGTTGCGATAGTGTGAAGCATAGTCGCCATGCAGATCACAGTTGTTGCCTTACGAACCATCCCACGCATAGCATTTGCCGCTTCATAAACGTCACCTATAACTTCTGGAAGCGGTCCATCATCACGAATGGATCCAGCAAGAACAATCGGAACTTCGTTTTTCACACAGCTGCAGATGATTCCATCATCCAGATCGTAATCTTTGATAAATTGCGGAATGGAGCCACTTCTGCGTACTTTATTGCAAATATCCAGATGATTATAATGTCCGTTAGGCTGAGATCTCTGTGTATAAATGTCCTGACCAAGTGCTGTATGAAGAAGTGCGCCTTCCAGGTCATGTGTAGCAAGGGCATTTCCTGCCATAATTCCCTGTGCATAGCCATTTTCGATCAGAAGCTGCATCGCTCTTCTTGCATCTGCATCAAAAGCAAATGCCGGTCCCATGACCCAGATAATATTTCCATGTTCTTTTTCATATTTCAGAAGCTCAAACAGCTTATCGTAATCGCGTGCGTAAGAAGTTTCACGGCTTCTTCCCTGACGGAACACAAACTGATCTTCCAGAGTATGCTCTTCATCTGTAAAACCATTACAGTGCATATAAATACCATCTTCACATTTTTCTGTTCTTCCCAGGATCACCTGATCCCCTTTTTTAATATTTCTGGCTTCTACAACATCCAATTTCCCATCTTCACGCAAAATAACGCAGGAATCCATACGACTCTCTTCTGCCAGTTTCCACTGACCATCAATCTTAAAATATTCCGGATACATAGAGGTACTATGATAATTTTCCGGTGCTACACCATCCTTTTCTGCTTTTTCATAAACTGCATCCGGCGCTTTTACAAACTTTTCTTCCTCAAAATTCGGATGATGATATTTAGGCATTTCAAATGACATATTATTTTCCCCCATTTTCTCTGTCAATTTTATACTACATCTTCGTCCATTTTTATACAGCTTCCCGCATTTTATAATACGGCTTCTCGCACAAGAGGCATACTCATGCAGCGCGGACCTCCACGACCTCTGGAAAGCTCCGAACTTGGCATCTCCAGCACCGTTATGCCATTCTCTCTCAAAATCTGATTTGTTACATAATTGCGATCGTATACTACTACTTTTCCAGGTTCGATACAAAGAGTATTAGAACCATCGTTCCACTGTTCCCGTTCAGATACGATCATATCCTTTCCACCGCACTGGATCAGCGTTACACTATTCACTTTCAGACATTCTTTTAATATAGCATCAAGAGTCTGCTCCTTTTCAGTCACTGTCAGTTCTCCGGTATTTTCCCCCTTTTTCAGTTCAAATACACGCAGTGTTCTTAAAATACCAGGGTGAATGGTAAACTTATCATAATCAACCTGGGTAAAAACCGTATCCAGGTGCATATATGCACGCATTGCCGGAATATCCAGAGCCAGAATTGTGTCTATCTCACCGTTTTCGTCTGCAAAAATCGACTGTGCAAGCAACTCAATTGCCTCTGCTGTTGTTCGCTGAGAAATACCGACAGCAAGCACCTTATTACTAATATTCAAAATATCGCCGCCCTCAATTGAATATGGCCGTTTTCGGTCATAATAAAAAGGTGTCTGTCCAGCAAACTCCTGGTGATATTTCAATATATATTCTCCAAAAATAGTTTCTCGTCTTCTTGTCCTGGAGTACATACAGTTGAGACTAACTCCATTCCCAATACATGCAAATGGATCTCTGGTAAAATAAAGATTGGGAATCGGATCCAGAAGAAACTGGCTTTCTGTATTCAG
>CAKRVL010000036.1 GCA_934408705.1 uncultured Blautia sp.
TTTCAAGGCTTTTGGAGGATTTTATTAAAACCCTGTGAGGGTTAATAACCACTTATAAAATTGTGGTTTTCAAATTCCAGTTTGTGGAAATGTTACATGGATATGCTTTGTTGCTTCGTGTATCTGGAATTGTGGGCCGAACAAAACTATCAGTATAATCCTGGTAAAGCAGTGGAAGAGTTTAAGGCTATATCTTCAAATTATAAGAGTACATTAGAGAAGTATTCTGAGCCCTACCAGATGCTGGTCAGGGAGTATAAGCTCCACGAAAAGTAATTTAAGGTAATTATCGCCTGGCGAGCACATGTTTATAGATTTTTTTTCAGTTCCATGGTATCATTATCTGAAATAAGATAATTTTTATGTGTTTATTATTCTTGCTGGTTGTATTACAAGCAGAAAACAAAGGAGACTGACGATTTATGAAGATAACAGAGCGTTTAAAGGACAAGAGAGTATTAATCTGGGGATACGGAAGAGAGGGTAAGTCTACAGAGCATTTTATTAATACTTATTGTCAGGTTAAGAGCTTGGAGATATTTGAGGGAAAGGCAGAGGAGATTGACGAGGATAAATATGATTATATTATAAAGAGTCCTGGAATCAAGGTTGACAGCTATCATGAGAAGTACACCTCACAGACAGAGCTGTTTCTTGAACAGTTTGGGCCTCAGACAATCGGTGTTACCGGCACTAAGGGCAAGAGCACTACATCCTCTATGCTGTATCAGGTTTTACGTGCATGCAAGGGAGAGAATGTATGTCTGGTAGGAAATATCGGGCTTCCATGTCTGGATTATTATGGTGAATATGATGATGAGACGATCATTGTCTATGAGATGTCTTGTCATCAGCTGTCCCATGTGAAATATTCGCCTCATGTAGCTGTATTTCTGAATCTTTACGAGGAACATCTGGATTATTACGGAACTGTGGAGAAATATTTTCAGGCTAAATCCAATATCACATTGCATCAGAAGCCGGAGGATTATTTCTTCTATGGAAACAATGTTCCTGAGATTAATACCCTTGCCAGAAAAGCTGAAATTTCCTATAATACACCGATGTCCTTTGACATGAAATTAGTAGGCGAGCATAACCAGTTTAATGCGACTTTTGTATATACCATCTGCACACAGTTATATGGATGTACAGATGCAGACTGCAGAAGGGCAATAGAAGGCTTCGAGGGACTTGCTCATCGTATGCAGTATGTGGGGAAAATAAATGGTGTGGATTACTATAATGATTCTATTTCTACCATCCCACAGGCTACACTTGAGGCCATCAAGAGCATTCCTAATGCGAAAACAGTTCTGATTGGCGGTATGGACAGACACATTAATTACCAGGTGCTGATCCGGTTTATTAAGACTCATCCGGAA
Source organism: uncultured Blautia sp. (assembly GCA_934408705.1). GTDB lineage: Bacteria > Bacillota > Clostridia > Lachnospirales > Lachnospiraceae > Blautia_A. The sequence continues at coordinate 1,386 of CAKRVL010000036.1, forward strand.
TATACATACATTTTGGCTTATGAATCTGGTAAAAGGATTTATGACAGTGTATCTGACCAGCCCAGTGTTCATTATGTGAAGGATCTGGCTGAGTCGGTTGCCCTGGCGAAGAAGATCACTCCGGAGGGCGGTGCATGCCTTCTTTCTCCAGCTGCGGCATCTTATGGATATTTTAAGAATTTTGAGGAGCGCGGTGAGAAATTTATGCAGCTTGTACGTGAGGTTACACTATGAAGAAGTTAACAGAATTAGTATTTACCGGGGATATTGGTTTTGACCGCTATATGGACGGGAAATGGAACGATGAGGGACTTTTATCACAGGAAATCTGTGAATTTCTGCGTTCGGCAGATCATGTGATTGCCAATGTGGAGGGACCACTGGTTCGGAATCAGAAGAATACAGCTAATGAGGGAGTTGCCCAGCTGTTACATACGATGGATCCGGATGTGACGAAGGTTCTGGATAAAATGAATGCAGATATCTGGAATCTGTGTAATAATCACATAATGGATGCAGGTGCTGACGGATTAGCGGCTACACTCCAGGAGGCTGGAAGAGCAGGTGTTAAAACCCTTGGTGTAGGCATGAACATAGAGGAAGCCAGTAAGCCCCTTTATCTTGACGAGGCCGGGGGAATAGGCATGTTCAGTGTTGGTTATCAGCGTGGCTGTAAGCCGGCTGGTGAGGACAAAGCTGGCTGCCTGAGCTGGAGTGAGATGGATATTATACGGGATGTGATCCATAAGATCAAGGCGAAATGCCGCTGGTGTATCGTAGTGGCTCACGGAGGAGAAGAATTTACAGCCCTTCCATCCCCATATACACGGGACAGATATCTTGCGTATCTTGATATGGGAGCAGATATTGTTGTATGTCATCATCCTCATGTTCCCATGAATTATGAGATTCTTGGAGAGAAGGCAATTTTTTATTCTCTGGGTAATTTTATCTTCGATACAGATTATCAGCGGGCGCAGTTTTGTACAGATATAGGTGTTCTTTTGAAGCTTTGTCTTTCAGAAAATGAATTTACCTTCGAGCCTATGGGAATACAGATTGAGCGTGGTACAGAACATATTGTGAAGGGCGAAGTTCCGGCAATCTTCCAGGATGTTCCTAAGGAGGAGTATGAGCTTCTTGAGCCTCTTGCAGCGAAGATGTTTATAGCTGCCACCAAGAGACAGCAGATATATCTGAATCCTGTTGAGTATAAAGATGCCACCGAAGAGAAATGGAAGGAGAATTTCTCCAATCCGAAAAGAAGCGGCCGTGTACCTGGTGAGGCATTGGATTTTGCAATAATCTGTCCGTTGGCGGAGAAAGAGAAGGAGAAGGCCTGGGAGAGAAGCAGATTAACAGAAGTGAAAGATTATATTATGAAGCAAATGTAAAAAAGAGCTTCCTGCGTGGTCAGGAGGCTCTTTTTTGTTACATCGAAATTATTTAACAACAACTTTGATGTATTTGTTTACTGTTTTGTGGTTCTTAGCTTTAACAGTAGCAACTACCTGGTAGATTCCCTTAGGAGTACCTTTGGCAATTACGATCTTACCATTCTTGTTAACCTTGATGTTAGTGCTGTCTGTCTTGTAGGAAACAGTACCAACCTTCTTGGTGAGCTTGATAGCCTGCTTGCAGGTCTTGTTAGCTTTCTTAACAGATTTAGCTTTTACTGTATATGTATCTTTAGAAACTAAAGTTACTTTATTAGTTTTAGCTTTGATCTTGTAGGTAAGAACCTTTTTGTAACCAGCATATTTTCCTTTACCAGTAATGGTAACGGTATATTTTCCGGCGTCTTTGCAGGTTTTGTTAGTCTTTACTGTGTAGTATTTGCTATTGATTTTCTTTCCTGCTTCATTTGTAACTGTAACCTTCGGAGCCTGTTTCTTGCCATTGTAGGTTACTGTCTTCTTAGTAAGAGAAGCATTGAAAGATGTTTTTACAGGTGAATTTGCTGCAAAAACAGTTGAGCTCATAGCAAGCATCATTACTGCAGCCAGAATGGTTACAGCTACTTTTTTGAATGATTTCATTGGTAACACCCTCTATTTCTTAATTTAATGTATTTAATAAACGGCCTCCCCACGCAGACCAGTTTATCCAAAAAGAATAAAATAACCGGATATCACGGAAGAGAAGCTTTGTCCTTTGGCTCATAGCCATAACCGTAGCCATAACCATATCCGTATTTTCCGTATTTGCCATATGCCCGTCCCTTTATATCGGCACGGTTCAGAACAGTACCGAGAAGCTTGCAGCCGGACTGCTGAATCTCATAGATAGACTGCTTGATCAGACTGCGGGAGGTGGCTCCGGCACGTACCACAAGAACAGCGCCATCGCACAGAGAAGCAATCAGGGCTCCGTCTGAAACACTGCCAAGTGGCGGGGAATCTATAATAACAAAACGATAATTCTCGGAAAGGGTATTCAGAAGCTCCTTGAAACGCACATCCTCCAGAAGTGCGGAAGGATTCTCCAGAAGCTGTGTACAGGGAACCATGTATCCGTTGGGAACATTGGTGCTATATACAACGTCATTATATTCTGCCATACCGGAAAGGTAGTGGTTCAGTCCCAGAGTAGTGTCATCATCGTAATCCATCTGGAAACGTGTTTTCATAACGGACTTACGAAGATCCACATCAACAAGGACAGTAGGAAAGCCTGCTTCTGCAAGCATTTTCCACAGATAAGCGGAAACGGTACTCTTTCCTTCGTTAGGCTGACAGCTGGTCAGCAGTATCTTTCTGGTATTTTTTCCACAAAATTTAATGTTGATACGAAGTCTGTTCATAGCCTCCGAAACTGCGTAAGGCAGCTCTGGAAGATTTACATTAAGCTGATTCATTTCCTGTGACCTCTCTTTCTGCCACGTCTGCGGTGCTCGCCCTCATCCAGATCAATTACCTGGTCACTGTCAGGAATAGTGGTAAGAGGTACCAGCCCGAAGTATTTCTCCATATCGTCTGCGCTGTGGATGGTATCATCCATCAGATATTTTACAACAAAGAATGCTGCGCAGAGAAGAAATCCAAGAAAGGCACCGATCAGAGTGTATTTGGAATAGCTTGGAGCTACCTTGCTCTCCGGAAGCTTGGCATGCTGTGCCAGATTCGGGGCAAGGGTACTCATGGTCTCAGGAAGGTAATCAATTGCTTCCTCGGCCATGGTTTCAGCCAGATCCTGAGCCATCTGGGGATCTGTGGAGGTAGCTGTGATCTCCAGAATACGGGTATCCGCCGGATTATTCAGAGAATATGCTTTGGCAAGCTCATCTGAAGTGGTATCCAGATTAAGTCTGTCAATTACACGGTTCAGTACCGGATAGCTGAGCATCAGCTGCTCATAATCTGCAGTCAGGGAAGTACCAAGATTCAGGTCGCTTAAATTGACTACAGAATCGTCTGAGGCAGATACTACATAAAGCTTAGATGTGGATTCATATGTAGGTGCAATGAGGAAAAAGGAATATGCACCCAGTAGTATGGCTCCTGTTAAAAGACAAATGAGAAGATAACGCCATTTGTCCAGCAGGGCATAGCCCAGATCCACAAGGTCAATCTCTACCTCGTCGTTTGTGAGTTCTTCTTTCATGTTGTGTCTCCTTAATTTATATTTTTGAGATTATCTCTTTTCCTTATAAAAAAGGGAAAGGATTGTTTCCTGAAGGCTGTCCTTATCAGGGGTAAATGTCTGCCAGCCGTCCTCATCGAAGCCGTCTGTTCCCTGAATAGACAGTCGTTCTTCTTCCTCTTCATCAGAGAGGAGAAGCGCAAGACGGGAAAACTTTCTGGCGCTGATATTGGTTGTCATATAATCTTCAAGGGCGTGATACAGATCCAGAGGGAAAGATTTATCCTGGCTGCATTTTGCCTGGAAAACCGGCTTGAAGGCTTCTTCGTACTGAGCCTGGCGGTTCATACGGTTCCCATTCAGACCGTCAGCAACAGTCTTACGCTCTCTGATGAAGCGTTCAGCATCTTTGCCATGGAGGGTAACTGTCTGCCCCTTGACCAGGGTATCGCTGTCTGGAAAGTCATCTTCAATTGTAACGGTAACGCCGCCGACCATATCATTCACTACTTCGATGGCACTCATATTTACCATGGCAAAGCCATCGATCTTATGCCCTCCGAGAAGAGTGGAAACAGCGTCCACTGTGTTTTCGGCTCTGGTTTCATGATCCAGGCTCATGGCGTGTGCCAGGGAAATCTGACATTCTGTAGTGTCGATGTAGGTGCCGTCATCCTCTAAGCTTCGTACCGGTGTCATGGTATTGCGGTCAATGGTGAGAAGCTTACAGGTATCTGTGCTTCTGTCGCGGACAAGCACCAGGAGTACATCACACTGACCGGTTCCATCGTATTCCTTAATCTTGGTTATCTTATCCGGGGAATCAATCCCGGCGAAGAGATAGGTCTCAAGATTGCCCTTGGGAACATAGGTGACGCCCTTGTATGTGATCTGGTCACTGTCTGAACTCTCAGAATGTACGGCAGTCTGTGTGACTGTGTGACCGCCTGCCGAAGTGAGAACACCTGCAGCTGTACCTATGCAGATAACACCAGCAGCCAGCCCTGCTGCGAGATATTTCAACTGTTTGGTTTTTCGTTGATTTGGGTTTTTATAATAACGCATTATATCCTTTCTGCAAATAATATCACATATAAATTTATTTTGTTCTAAGACAATACTTACTGATTCTATCACGCATCTATTATAATATCAACCCGAATAGTCAGAATTTGGAAAGAATGGGTGACGAAAAAAAACATTTTCCTTCGAGGGTTTTTGTGCTATACTTATACAACGTATAGATTTCAGAGGAAATTTTACTGGAGGAAAAAATGGAAAATCGCGAACGATATAAGAGACTTATCATGTTTTTGGCGTCTGCGGTGATCGTAGCTATTGAGACATTGCTTTTCGCTTACATCTGGTATGAATTTTATGCCCATAAGGATGTGATCGGCAGACGATTTGACAGAGGTAATCAGGTTGTCATCGGCTTGTATGTGCTGATGGTGTATTTCTTTTATAAGATTTACGGTGGATTTAAGGTAGGCTACCTGCGGGTGTTTGAGGTGGTTTACTCACAGATCCTGTCAGTGTGTTGTGTGAATTTTATTACGTATTTGCAGCTGTGTCTGATCGGACGCTGGCGTCTGGGAGAGCATCTGACTCCTATGCTTGCCATGACCGGTATCGATCTGGTCGTTGTAGTTATCTGGGTTGTTGGTATGCGTTTTGTGTATACCAGACTTTATCCTCCCAGACAGATGCTGATGATCTACGGAGGACGTAATCCCGGTGATCTTCGGGATAAGTTTGAAACCCGAGAGGATAAATACGCTATTAAGGAGATGGTGCCTCTTTCTCTTGGCCTTGATGCCATAAAGAAAAAAATAGATGGATATAAGGCTGTTGTGATCGGAGATATTCCGTCTCATGAGAGAAATGCCTTATTGAAATATTGTTTTGAGAAGGACATCAGATGTTACTCTATTCCCAAACTTTCTGATATTATGCTTCGGAATGCAGATGATATCCATCTGTTTGATACTACACTGCTGCTTTCGAGAAATCTGCGTCTCACAGCTGAACAGTTGTTTTTTAAGCGGATCATAGATATTGTTTTCTCACTGTTAGGGCTTATTATTGCCTCTCCTTTTATGCTGCTTATTGCACTTGCCATTAAGCTGTATGACGGGGGACCTGTTTTCTATAAGCAGCCTCGTCTTACCAGGGATAAGCAGATCTTTATGATACTGAAATTCCGCAGCATGAAGATGGATTCTGAGGAGAAGGGTGCCCAGCTGGCGAAGAAGGAGGATGACCGTATCACACCGGTCGGCAAGCTTATCCGCCGTATTCATTTTGATGAGCTGCCACAGATATTTAATATCCTGAAAGGGGATATGTCTCTGGTAGGCCCAAGACCGGAGCGTCCGGAGATCGCGGCTGTGTATAGTGAGAAAATCCCTGAATTTGATTATCGCCTGAAGGTGAAGGCCGGACTTACCGGTTATGCCCAGGTTTATGGTAAATATAATACGACACCTTATGATAAGCTGAAATTGGATCTCACTTATATTGAGACCTATTCTCTGAAGCTGGATCTGAAGCTTCTCATGCTTACCTTCAAGATCCTTTTCCAGAAGGAAAATACAGAAGGAGTTGAGTCATGGCAGAAGACAGCCGGCCAGGAGAAAAACGAGGAGTAAAACGAGGAGAATGGCAGAGACTGCTGTAACAGTTGTGAGCAGCAGTTAACGGAGACAGAGGAGGAATAATTTTATGTGTGGAATTGTTGGTTATGTAGGAGACGAGCAGGCAGCACCGATTTTGCTGAAGGGCCTTTCTAAACTGGAGTATAGAGGTTATGATTCGGCTGGTATTGCTGTTCGTAATGAGGAGACAGACAAGATCGCTATCGTTAAGGCGAAAGGACGTCTGAAGACACTGGTTGAGAAGACTGATGGTGGGGCAGCTGTGCCTGGTACCTGTGGTATCGGCCATACCCGTTGGGCTACTCATGGAGAGCCTTCCGAGACGAATGCCCATCCTCATTGTACAGATGACAAGTCAGTGGTGCTTGTTCACAACGGTATTATTGAGAACTATCAGGAATTGAAGTCCAAGCTTCTTCGTTCTGGTTACATCTTTTATTCACAGACAGATACTGAGGTTGCGGTAAAGCTGGTAGATTATTATTACCAGAAAACAGGCACTCCTCTGGAGGCTATTTCCAGAGCAATGCTGCGTATCCGCGGTTCTTATGCTTTTGGTGTTATTTTCAAGGACTATCCGGGCAAATTATTTGCAGCACGTAAGGACAGTCCTCTGATCATCGGCAGGAAAGAGAGTGGCAGCCTGATCGCGTCTGATGTTCCGGCTATTCTGGATCAGACAAGAAGAGTTTATTATATTGGCAATCTTGAGATTGCAGAGCTTTCCCGTGATGAGATCCATTTCTATAATATTGACCGGGAGGAAATCCAGAAGGATGTGGTGGAGATCCAGTGGGATGCTGCTGCAGCTGAGAAGGGTGGATATGAGCATTTCATGCTTAAGGAGATCCATGAGCAGCCTAAGGCGGTTCAGGATACTATCGGTGCTTATGTAAAAGAGGGACACATTGATCTGTCAGAGACCGGGCTGAGTGATGAGAAGCTGGCTTCTCTTAAGAGAATTTATATTATTGCCTGCGGTTCTGCTTACCATGTTGGTATGGTTGGTAAATATGTGATTGAGTCTATGGCACAGATTCCGGTAGAGGTTGATGTGGCTTCTGAGTTCCGTTACAGGAACCCGATCCTTGTAGAGGATTCTATGGTGGTGATCATTTCCCAGTCTGGTGAGACTGCGGACAGTCTGGCTGCACTTCGTCTTGCGAAGGAGAGAAATGTGCCGGTGCTTAGCGTGGTCAATGTAGTGGGCTCCAGTATTGCCAGAGAGAGTGATTACACATTATATACTTATGCGGGACCTGAGATTTCTGTTGCAACTACTAAGGCTTACAGCACACAGCTGATCGCTATGTACCTGCTGGCGATCCAGAGTGCATTCGTCCAGGAAAGACTGGATGAAAACGGTGTGAGCCGTCTTCTTGCAGAATTGGAGACATTGCCGGATAAGATCAGCCGTGTTCTGGATGACAAGGAGCGTATTCAGTGGTTTGCAAGTAAGTATGCAAATGCCCGTGATATTTTCTTTATTGGACGAGGCATCGACTATGCTATCAGTATGGAAGGCAGCCTTAAGATGAAGGAAATCAGTTATATTCATTCTGAGGCTTATGCTGCCGGCGAGCTGAAGCACGGAACTATCAGCCTTGTGGAGGATGGTACTCTGGTAATTGGTGTGATGACTCAGAAGGAGCTTTTTGAGAAAACACTCAGCAACATGGTTGAGGTAAAGAGCCGTGGAGCTTATCTGATGGGTCTTACCAGTTATGGCAATTACAGCATTGAGGATACAGCAGATTTCTCTGTATATGTTCCAAAGACTGAGAAATATTTCACAACCAGTCTTGCTATTGTACCGCTGCAGCTGATGGGATATTATGTCAGTGTAGCCAAGGGCCTGGATGTGGATAAGCCGAGAAATCTGGCGAAGTCCGTTACTGTAGAATAATAGATATCAGTGTCAAAAGGATTGCGGGAGCAGCGTAGCTGCGTAGCAATCCGGGTATCATATGAGTGTTAAACGAGATCCAACGCGGAGATATATTCTCCGCGTTGTTTGCTGTTGGGCTTAAAGGAGGCAGGGAAGGCTTGGAAAGAAGAAAATACAGGATCATAGGCACTGCAGGACATATTGATCATGGTAAGACCTGTCTGGTGAAGGCTCTGACAGGTATGGATACAGATCGTCTGGCAGAGGAGAAGAAGCGTGGCATTACAATTGAAAACGGTTTCGCTTTTCTGAAGCTTTCTGATGGAACCAGAGCCGGAATTGTGGATGTGCCTGGGCATGAAAAATTTATAAAAAATATGCTGGCAGGGGCTGGAGGAGTGGACATTGCCATGCTGGTAATCGCCGCAGACGAGGGTGTTATGCCGCAGACCAGGGAGCATCTGGAGATACTTTCTCTTCTTGGAATAAGTCATGGCGTGGTGGTCATTACGAAAAGCGACCTGGAATGGAAAAGCGGTCTTATGGAGGAAATCCGGGAGCTCGTCAGGGGAACATTTCTGGAAAATGAAAATATAGTAGTGACAAGTGCAGCTGCCGGGGCGGGAATTGAAGAGCTGCGGGCTGTGTTGTGGAAGCTTTGTGCCAGTGAGAGCACCGGAGGGAAGAATGGCAGGTTCCGTCTGCCTATAGACAGGGTGTTTTCTATAAAAGGATTTGGCACGGTGGTTACAGGCACTCTCCTTGACGGAGTCCTGGAGCTGGGAAGTGAGCCTTTGCTTTATCCTCAGGAGAAAAATGTAAAAATCCGAAGTATCCAGGTTCATGGACAGGAGACTGGCAGAGCTTTTCCCGGCCAGAGGGTGGCGGTGAATCTGCCAGGGATTGGTAAGGACGAAATCTCCAGGGGGCAGATTCTGGCCGAGCCCGGAAGTATGGAGAGCACTATGATGGTGAATGTCAGGCTGCAGCTTTTGAAATCAGCTCATCGTGCATTGAAAAGTGGTACCCGTGTTCATTTTTATCATGGGGCAGCCCAGCTGGTGTGTAAGGTGATTTTACTGGACAGGGAAGTGCTAAAGCCGGGAGAGGTGGCTGTGGTGCAGCTTCGATTGGAGCAGGTATCTGCTATGAAGGCAGGAGATCACTTTATTATCCGGTTTTATTCGCCGGTGGAAACTATTGGAGGCGGTGTTGTGCTGGAACCTAATGCTGTGAAGCAAGGAAGAAAGCAGCGAAGCCGGGAAAATAAGGGTGGATTGCAAAAGCAGCAAAGCCGAAAGAATGCGGATGGTGCGCAGGAGCAGCAAAACAGGGAGAACAGCTGTGGTTTGCAGGTGCCTTCTAATCAGATATTTTTTTGTCTGCAGGAATTATATCAGAAGGCTGGGTTCAATCCGCCACTGACAGATGATGTGAAAAGCTCTTTTTCCCGTGATAAGGATTTTTCAGGGACATTCTTTGCTATGGTGAGAAGTGGTGTTCTGGTCCGCTTCGATGAAAAAAGGTATATTCACTGCGAGATCAGACAAAAAGCAGTAGACATGGTTTATCTGTTATATAAGGAAACAAAAGTGATCAGGACAGGTGAATTCCGTGACAGGCTGGGGATATCCCGCAAATGTGCCATCACGCTGCTGGAAGGGTTTGACAAAGCCGGAATTACAGTTATGGAAGATGGGGAGAGAAAACTTACGAATATCTTATGAAATGCTTGTTTTCTGGCGGGAACATATGGGAATCGAACCCATCCGGGACGGGATTAGCGCCCCACACTGGTTTTGAAGACCAGGAGGTACACCGGCACCTATCTGCTCCCAGTGAGAGTATAGCGGAGAAAGCGATTTTCGTCAATATGTGGAGGGCCGCCTTTCTTGTATTCCCTATTGACTAAGCAGGGGCAGATAAAGTAGAATAGTATTATTCGGGGTATTATACCCATATAGTATGCTGCGAAGCGAGGAGAAAAATATGGCAGAGACAGTTAGAGTTGTAGTAGATGCCATGGGCGGAGATAACGCCCCGGCAGAGCCTGTGAAAGCAGCTGTAGAAGCTGTTACTGAGAGGGAAGATATTGTTGTGATCCTTACCGGTAAGCAGGAGATGATTGAGAATGAGCTGAGTAAATTTCAGAACTACCCCAAAGAAAGAATCCAGATAGTAAATGCCACTGAGGTGATCGAGACAGCAGAGCCTCCGGTTATGGCAATCCGTAAGAAGAAGGATTCTTCCATTGTGGTAGGCCTGAATCTTGTGAAGAAGCAGGAAGCCGAGGCGTTTGTTTCCTCTGGAAGCTCAGGAGCTATTCTGGTAGGCGGGCAGGTGATCGTTGGAAGAAGCAAGGGAGTGCAGCGGCCGCCTTTAGCACCATTGATCCCTACACAGGAGGGAGTATCTCTCCTTATTGATTGCGGAGCCAATGTAGATGCGAGACCGGATCATCTGGTGCAGTTTGCCAAGATGGGTTCTATCTATATGGAGGATGTTGTGGGAATCAAGAATCCCCGTGTAGCTATTGTTAATAATGGTGCAGAGGAGGAGAAGGGTAACGCTCTTGTGAAGGAGACATTTCCACTCCTTAAGGAATGTCCGGGGATTAATTTTATTGGAAGCATTGAGGCAAGGGATATTCCCGCCGGATATGCAGATGTAATTGTATGTGAAGCATTTGTTGGAAATGTGATCCTGAAGCTTTATGAGGGACTTGGAAGTACCTTTATGAAGATGATCAAGGACGGACTTATGAGGGATACCCGCAGTAAGATAGGAGCTCTTCTTGTGAAGCCTGCTATCAAGGAAACCCTGAAGAAGTTTGATGCAAGCGAATACGGTGGTGCACCTCTTCTGGGACTTAAGGGACTGGTCGTGAAGACGCACGGCAGTGCCAGAGCTGTTGAGATCCGTCATGCTATTTTCCAGTGTGTTCAGTTCAGACAGCAGAAGATTAATGAGAAGATCGCTGCTCATATGATGATACCAGGGTCAAAAGATCAAAAAACCTTTTGACCCCAACATCATAAGAAGGAAGAAGCCTGAAATCAGCCGGGCAGTGGCCGCGAATGCGGTCACGCCTGTATAAGAAAGACACATTAGTTGTCACAGGGAAGGAATTTAATCATGGAAAAAAAGTTAAAAGCATTGGAAGCACGGATCGGTTATGAGTTCAAGAATAAGAGCCTTCTGGTCCTTGCACTGACACACAGCTCCTATGCCAATGAGAAAAAGCTGGGCAAGGTAGGCTGTAACGAGCGTCTGGAGTTTCTCGGGGATGCTGTTCTGGAACTGATCAGCAGTGATTTTCTTTATAAGAAATACTCCCAGATCCCGGAAGGAGAGCTGACTAAGAAGAGAGCCAGTCTGGTATGCGAGCCAAGTCTTGCTTACTGTGCGAGAGATTTCGGATTGCCTCAGTATCTGCTTCTTGGTAAGGGAGAGGATATGACCGGTGGAAGAAATCGTGATTCTATTGTTTCTGATGCAACAGAGGCTCTGCTTGGAGCTATTTATCTGGACGGTGGTTTTGCTAGCGCAAAGGAGTTCGTTCTGAAGTTTATCCTGAACGACCTTGAGAATAAACAGCTCTTTTATGATAGCAAGACCATCCTGCAGGAAATCGTACAGGAGAAGGGAACCCATCTTGTCGAGTATCACCTGACGAAAGAGGAAGGACCGGATCATAATAAGAGCTTTACTGTGAATGTACTTGTCAGCGGACAGCTGATGGGAACCGGCGTGGGTCATACTAAGAAGGCGGCGGAGCAGGAGGCTGCTTACCAGGCAATCTGTAAGATGAAGAAATGATGAGATTGGGAAATATTTTACCGGCATTTTATAACAATAATAACAAGGATTCGAATATATGTATCTAAAAAATATTGAAGTGCATGGATTTAAGTCTTTTGCACAGAAAATCAATTTCGAATTTCATAACGGAATTACCGGAATCGTGGGTCCTAATGGCAGTGGAAAGAGTAATGTAGGTGATGCTGTGCGCTGGGTTCTTGGTGAGCAGAGTGCAAAGCAGCTCCGAGGCGGTAATATGCAGGATGTTATTTTTTCCGGTACAGAGACCAGAAAGCCATTAAGCTTTGCCTCTGTTGCGATCACCCTGGACAATAGCGATCATAAGCTTCCTGTTGATTTTAATGAGGTTACTGTCACCAGAAGACTTTACCGCTCTGGCGAGAGTGAATATCTGATCAATGGGAGTGCCTGTCGTCTGAAGGACATTAACGAGATGTTCTATGACACTGGTATCGGTAAAGAAGGTTATTCCATTATCGGACAGGGACAGATTGATAAGATTTTAAGTGGTAAGCCGGAGGAGCGTAGAGAGCTTTTCGATGAGGCTGCCGGAATTGTAAAATTTAAACGAAGAAAAGCAGCTACTATCAAGAAGCTGCAGGATGAGCAGGCCAATCTGGTGCGAGTTACCGATATTTTAAGCGAGCTTACCAGACAGTTAGGACCTTTGGAGCGTCAGTCCGAGACTGCCAGGATTTATCTGGCCAAAAGAGATACCTTACGAGAGTTAGATGTGAATAGTTTTCTCCTGGAGAATGAGGAGACCAGTAGAGAGTTAAAGGAGCTGGATACTAAGAATACCCAGGCTGCAGAGGAGCTGGAGGAGAATCAGAGGGCTTATGAGCAGACCAAGGTAGAATATGACCGTCTGGAGGAAGAGCTGGAGCAGTTGAATGGACAGATGGATCAGCTTCGTGAGGAGACTCAGAATAAGGCTATCCGCAGACAGCAGCTGGATGGTGAGATCAAGGTTCTTAAGGAACAGATTTCTGCAGGTGTGCAGAATGAAGAGCATTATAAGAATCGTCTGCAGAACATTGAAGCTGATCTGAAGGAGCGCCAGGAGGCCCTGGAGCATCAGGAGGCTGAGAAGTCTCAGCTTCATGCCGCACATCAGGAGGCGAAGAAGCGCCAGGGAGATGAAGAAAGTCGTCTTTCCAATATCCAGGCACAGATCGAAGAATGTACCCAGGCTGTGGAGAACGGCAAGAATGAGATTATTGAGCTTCTTAATACCCGTGCTACCACAAGAGGAAAAGCCCAGCGTTTTGATACCATGATGGAGCAGATCGATATCCGTAAAGCCGGAATCAGCCAGAGGCAGCTCCATCTGAAAACTGAGGAGGCACAGCAGCAGAGTGAACTGGAGCGTGCGAAGGAGAAATTCCAGGGAATTACTGCTTTGATCCAGGATATGAATGCAGAGTGCCAGCGTCTGGATAATGAAGTACATAAAATAACAGATGAATTAAAGAAACAGAACAGTCGGATGGAGATTGGCCAGAGTGCATATCACAGAGAGGCATCCAGACTGGAATCTTTAAAGAATATCACAGAACGTTATGACGGATACGGGAACAGTATCCGTCGCGTAATGGAGCAGAAGGAGCGTACACCGGGGATTAAGGGTGTTGTAGCTGATCTGATCCAGGTAAATAAGGAATATGAGATCGCTATTGAGACTGCTCTTGGCGGAAGTATCCAGAACATTGTTACAGATAATGAGCAGACGGCGAAGCGCATGATTGAATTTCTGAAAAAGAACCGTTTTGGCCGTGCCACCTTCCTGCCCCTTAACAGTATTAATACCAAGAGTGGCTTTACCCAGAGAGAGGCGCTGAAGGAGCCGGGAGTGATCGGTCTTGCCAGTGAACTGGTGACTACAGGTACGGAGTATACAGGGCTTGCTACATATCTTCTGGGGCGTGTGCTTGTAGTTGACCATATTGATAATGCCATTGCCATTGCAAGAAAATACAGGCACAGTCTGCGGATGGTAACAGTGGAGGGTGAATCCTTTAGCCCGGGCGGTTCCATGTCTGGTGGATCCTTTAAGAATAACAGTAATCTTTTGGGACGACGCCGTGAGATCGAAGAGCTGGAATCCAGTGTGAAGGCTCTTCGTAAGGATATGGATGATATGCAGAAGGCTATCGACGATAACCGGAGCAGACGTAATGTTATGCGTGATACTATTGCGGATCTGCAGGAGAAGCTGCGTCAGCAGTATGTTGCCCAGAATACAGCCAAAATGAATATTAATCAGGTGGAGGCCAAGACAAAGGAAATTCAGGCCGGCTATGGAGAAATCCAGAGAGAACAGATGGAGATCCGCCGCCAGATTGAGGAGGCAGAGGCTGATCATAGCAAGATTGCCCAGGAATTGAAGGCTTCTGAGCAGGATGAGAAGGAGCTGGAAACTTTTATCCAGAATAAGCAGAAGGAATTAGAGGACTGGAAAGCAGACGAGCAGGAGATTTCCAGGAGCCTGGAAGCTCTCCGTCTGGAAGCGAGCACAGCCCAGCAGAAAGAAAGCTTTGCAACAGAAACTCTGGAGCGATTGAATCATGAGATGGAGGCTCTTCATCAGGAGGAAGCAGATATCCATGAAACTCTGGAGCTTGGAGGCGAGGAGAATGAAAGAAAGCGCCAGTCTGTGGCTAATCTGGAGGCTGTGATCAATTCTCTTGCTGAGGATGAGACTAAGGCCAGAGCTCAGTTGGAGAGCTGGCAGGCTGTGAAGGATGAAAAGAATTCCAGCCATAAGGCATTTTTTGAAAAAAGGGATGAACTGTCTGGCAGGATTTCCCTTTTGGATAAGGAGTGCTACCGTCTGAAAAGCCAGATTGAGAAGCTTGAGGAGCACAGAGAAGCTCAGATCTCATACATGTGGAATGAATATGAGATCACGCCGAATAATGCCCTTCAATATAAGAAGGAGGAGCTTAATGACCTGAAGGCTATGAAGAAGGAAATCGCCCAGGTAAAGGATGAAATCCGCAAGCTTGGCAATGTTAATGTAAATGCAATTGAGGAATATAAGGAGATTTCCCAGCGCCATACGTTCCTTTCCGGACAGTATGAGGATCTGAAGACAGCAGAGGCACAGCTGGAGAATATTATCCAGGAGCTGGATGAGGGAATGCGAAGACAGTTTGCTGAGAAATTCCATGATATCCAGAGAGAGTTTGATAAAGCCTTTAAGGAGCTGTTTGGCGGAGGTAAGGGTACTCTGGAGCTTGAAGAGGATGCGGATATTCTGGAGGCTGGAATCCGTATTATTTCCCAGCCGCCGGGCAAAAAGCTTCAGAATATGATGCAGCTTTCCGGTGGTGAGAAGGCGCTGACGGCTATTGCACTTTTGTTTGCAATCCAGAACCTGAAGCCGTCGCCGTTCTGTCTTCTTGATGAGATCGAGGCTGCTCTTGATGATTCTAATGTTGGACGTTTCGCAGGTTATCTTCAGAAGTTGACTAAGAACACCCAATTCATTATAATAACACACAGACGTGGAACTATGAATGCCGCAGACCGGCTTTATGGTATTACCATGCAGGAGAAAGGCGTTTCTACGCTGGTTTCCGTAGATCTTGTGGAGAATCAGCTTACGCAATAAAAGGAGGAGAGAAAATGGCAGAGGAGAAGAAAGGGTTTTTTAAAAGACTTGTCAGCGGCCTGACAAAAACAAGAGACAACATCGTGGCAGGATTTGATTCTCTTTTCACCGGCTATTCTACAATAGATGATGATTTTTATGAAGAACTTGAAGAAATCCTGATCATGGGCGACATTGGTATCAATGCCACTACAGCCATTCTGGAGAAATTAAAGGAGCAGGTTAAGGAACGCAATATCAAGGATCCTAAGGAATGTAAGCAATTGCTTATTGATACGATTAAGGAGCAGATGACGGTAGATAGCACAGAATATGAATTTGAGAATCGTAAATCTGTAATTCTTGTGATTGGTGTCAATGGCGTTGGAAAAACAACTTCTGTTGGAAAACTTGCAGGCAAGCTGAAGGACCAGGGTAAAAAGGTTATTCTTGGGGCGGCAGATACTTTCCGTGCAGCGGCAGGTGAGCAGCTTACCCAGTGGGCGAACCGTGCTGGTGTGGAGATCATCGGCGGCCAGGATGGAGCAGATCCTGCATCTGTTGTGTATGATGCAGTGGCAGCAGCCAAGGCCCGTAATGCAGATGTTCTGATCTGCGATACTGCAGGAAGACTTCATAATAAGAAGAATCTTATGGAAGAGCTTCGCAAGATATATCGTATTCTGGAGAGAGAGTATCCGGAGGCTTATCTGGAGACATTGGTAGTTCTTGACGGAACTACAGGACAGAATGCACTTGTGCAGGCGAGACAGTTTGCTGATGTTGCAAATGTAACCGGTATTATTCTCACCAAGCTGGATGGTACTGCCAAGGGTGGTATTGCTGTGGCAATCCAGTCTGAGCTTGATATTCCTGTGAAATATATCGGTGTTGGCGAAAGTATTGATGATTTACAGAAATTTGATGCAAATTCTTTCGTGGATGCGTTATTTGATATTCATCCAGACGAAAACTAAGGTCACAAAATACAGGAGGGAAAATTAAAATGCTTACATTAGAGAGTTTTGAAGAAGCGGCAGAAATAGTTAAGCAGGTAACCCAGGAGACCAAGCTGGTGAAGAGCAGTTATTTTTCTGAGCTCACTGGAAATAAGATTTTCTTTAAACCGGAGAATATGCAGAGAACCGGTGCGTACAAGGTTCGTGGAGCTTATTATAAGATCAGCACTCTTTCTGATGAGGAGAGGGGCAAGGGACTTATTACTGCTTCAGCAGGAAACCATGCACAGGGCGTTGCTTATGCAGCTCATAAATATGGCGTAAAGGCAGTGATCGTTATGCCTACCACTACACCTCTTATTAAGGTAGAGCGTACCAAGAGCTATGGTGCAGAGGTGATTCTTCACGGTGATGTTTATGATGAAGCGTGTGCATATGCATTGCAGCTTGCAGAAGAAAAGGGTTACACCTTTATCCATCCTTTTGACGATCCTGCGGTTGCTACCGGTCAGGGAACTATTGCAATGGAGATCGTTCAGGAGCTTCCTCTTGTAGATTACATTCTGGTACCAATTGGCGGCGGCGGACTTGCCACAGGTGTTTCCACACTTGCCAAGCTTTTAAATCCCCATATTAAGGTGATTGGTGTGGAGCCGGCTGGGGCAGCCTGCATGAAGGCTTCCCTGGAGAAGGGAGAGGTGGTCACACTTCCGCATGTTAATACAATTGCAGATGGTACTGCGGTTCAGACTCCTGGTTCCAAAATTTTCCCATATATCCAGGAGAATCTGGATGGAATTATCACTATTGAGGATGATGAGCTGATTGTTGCTTTCCTTGACATGGTTGAGAATCATAAGATGATTGTTGAGAATTCAGGTCTTTTAACTGTAGCGGCTCTTCGTCATCTTGATTTCAAAAACAAAAAAGTGGTTTCTATTTTAAGTGGCGGAAATATGGATGTTATTACCATGTCCTCTGTTGTACAGCATGGTCTGATCCAGCGTGACAGAATCTTTACAGTATCCGTTCTTATTCCGGATAAGCCAGGTGAGCTGGTACGTGTGGCTTCGATCATTGCTGAGAATCAGGGCAATGTTATCAAGCTGGATCATAATCAGTTTGTAAGCACTAACCGTAATGCGGCAGTAGAGCTGAAGATTACTCTGGAGGCATTTGGTACAGACCACAAGAACCAGATTGTGAAGGCACTTGAGACAGCAGGATGCAGGCCGAAGGTGATTCGCGCAAGTCTGTGATCTGGCAGGAATAGATCCGGGAAAATCTGCCGGTGACTGGCAGAACAGTTGGAAAGGGTAAAAAATATAACTATATTGATTTTTTTGAACAATATGGCGATGATTATAAGGAGTAGCAAAACTATGAAAAAAGTAATTTTAACAGGAGACCGTCCTACAGGACGGCTTCATGTGGGACATTATGTAGGTTCTTTATCTGAGCGTGTTAAGCTTCAGAATTCCGGGAACTATGATGAGATTTTTATTATGATCGCAGATGCACAGGCACTGACTGATAATGCAGAGCATCCGGAGAAGGTTCGTCAGAATATTATCCAGGTTGCGCTGGATTATCTTGCATGTGGTATTGATCCAGATAAATCCACTATTTTTATCCAGTCTATGGTTCCGGAGCTCACAGAGCTTACATTCTACTACATGAATCTGGTTACAGTAGCCCGCGTCCAGCGTAATCCTACTGTAAAATCTGAGATTCAGATGCGTAATTTCGAAGCAAGTATTCCGGTTGGATTCTTCTGTTATCCGATCAGCCAGGCAGCAGATATTACTGCCTTCCGTGCCACAGCGGTTCCGGTGGGTGAGGATCAGCTTCCTATGTTAGAGCAGTGTAAGGAAATCGTACACAAGTTTAATACTGTATATGGTGATACTCTTACAGAGCCGGAGATCGTACTCCCGTCCAATAAGGCATGCCTGCGTCTGCCGGGTATCGATGGCAAGGCAAAAATGAGTAAGTCTCTTGGAAACTGTATCTATCTTTCCGATGAGGCAGATGAGATTAAGAAGAAGGTTATGTCTATGTTCACAGATCCGAACCATCTCCGTGTGGAGGATCCGGGAAAGGTTGATGGCAACCCGGTATTCATTTATCTGGACGCTTTCTGCAAGCCGGAGTATTTTCCGGAATTCCTTCCGGATTATCAGAATCTGGATGAGCTGAAGGATCATTATAAGAGAGGCGGACTTGGAGATGTGAAGGTTAAGAAATTCCTGAACAATGTTCTCCAGGCAGAGCTTGGCCCGATCCGTGAACGCCGTAAAATGTGGGAGCAGCGTATTCCGGATGTTTATGACATCTTAAAAGAGGGCAGCAGAGTTGCTGAGGCAAAGGCTGCTGAGACATTGAAGGATGTAAAGGCTGCTATGAAGATCGACTATTTCGATAATAATAGTTTGATTCAGTAAAATATGTGGAACGAAAGCCCCCAGAGTTGTGACCTCTGAGGGCTTTTTTACATAAAATTTGTTTTATGTAAAGAAAAAACACTTGACACACGCTGCAAAATACGATATGATACCCAAGGTGATAACGAATGGAAAAGTTTGTAGAACGTACTTTGCTCTATGATTTTTATGGAGAGCTTCTTACGAAGAGACAGCAGCAGATCTACGAAAGTGTAGTTCTTGAGGATTATTCCTTAAGTGAGGTTGCAGAGGAACTGAATATCAGCCGTCAGGGTGTACATGATATGATCAGACGCTGTGATAAGGCACTGGAGGGATATGAAGAAAAGCTGCATCTGGTAGAGAAGTTTGTGAATATCCGGGGACAGGTACAGAAGATACATGAGCTTGCATCCGGGTATCATGCAGATGATATAGTGGCAATATCCAATGTGATTTTAGAGGAGTTATAATTCATGGCATTTGAAAGCTTGACAGATAAACTTCAGAATGTATTTAAGAAGCTTAGAAGCAAGGGCCGTCTGACAGAAGAGGACGTTAAGATCGCTCTTAAGGAAGTTAAGATGGCACTCCTTGAAGCGGACGTTAACTTCAGAGTTGTGAAGCAGTTCACAAAGTCTGTACAGGAGCGTGCAGTTGGACAGGACGTTATGAACGGACTGAATCCAGGCCAGATGGTCATCAAGATTGTAAATGAAGAGCTGGTTAACCTTATGGGAAGCGAGACTACAGAGCTTCCGATCAAGCCGGGCAATGATCTGACTGTCATTATGATGGCAGGTCTTCAGGGTGCTGGTAAGACTACCACAGCAGCTAAGCTTGCAGGTAAGATTAAGTCCAAGGGTAAGAGACCTCTTCTGGTAGCCTGTGATGTATACAGACCGGCAGCCATTACCCAGCTTCAGGTAAACGGTGAGAAGCAGGGCGTGGAAGTCTTTACCATGGGTGATAAGCAGAACCCGGTGGATATAGCTAAGGCAGCTGTTGCACATGCCAAGGCTAATCAGCAGAATGTAGTGATCATTGATACAGCAGGTCGTCTTCATGTTGATGAGGATATGATGCAGGAGCTTGCTGATATTAAATCAAATATTGAGGTAGATGCTACAGTCCTTGTAGTAGATGCCATGACAGGACAGGATGCAGTCAACGTAGCGCAGACCTTCACTGAGAAGGTTGGAATTGATGGTGTTATCCTGACCAAGATGGATGGTGATACACGTGGTGGTGCAGCCCTTTCCATCAAGGCCGTAACAGGCAAACCGATCCTGTATGTAGGTATGGGAGAGAAGCTGTCTGATCTGGAACAGTTTTATCCGGAGAGAATGGCATCCCGTATTCTTGGTATGGGAGATGTAATGAGCCTGATCGAGAAGGCAGAAGCAGCTGTAGATCAGGAAGCAGCCCAGGAGATGTCCAAGAAGCTGAAGAAGATGGATTTTGATTTTAATGACTATCTTACCAGCCTTGAGCAGATGAATAAGATGGGCGGTATTTCCAGTATCCTGAACATGCTCCCTGGGATGGGAAGCAAGATGAAGGATGTGGAGAGCATGATCGATGAAAAGGCAATGGACAGAACCAAGTCTATTATCCTTTCCATGACTCCTCAGGAGCGCTCTAATCCGGGAATCCTGAACATTTCCCGTAAGAACAGAATCGCCAGGGGCGCTGGTGTAGAGGTTGCAGAGGTTAATCGTCTTGTGAAGCAGTTTGAGCAGAGCAAGAAGATGATGAAACAGATGCCGGGTCTCATGGGCGGCGGCAAAATGAGTGGTAAAAGAGGCGGCTTCAAGCTTCCTTTTTAACATAAAATAATTAAATTAACTAATAAAGAGAAAGTAAATTGGAGGAAAATTAAAATGGCAGTTAAGATCAGATTAAGAAGAATGGGACAGAAGAAAGCACCTTTCTATAGAATCGTTGTTGCAGATTCCCGCAGCAAACGTGACGGAAGATGTATCGAGGAGATCGGAACATATGATCCGAACTGTGAGCCAAGCGTATGCCAGGTTAACGAAGAGGCAGCTAAGAAATGGCTTGCAAATGGTGCTCAGCCTACAGAAGTTGTTGCTAAGATCCTCAAACAGGCCGGAATCGAGAAATAATAAGAAGTATCTCACAGGCTGCAGGGGCACAGCCCTTACAGCAGCCACCTGGGGGTATTTCTGTAACGTCCAATTGAGGACGGGTCAGGGAGGTGTGTAATGAAAGAATTAGTAGAAGTAATTGCAAAATCTCTTGTTGAAAATCCGGACGAAGTAGTCGT
>CAKRVL010000037.1 GCA_934408705.1 uncultured Blautia sp.
GGTTATATTGCTCTTTTGATGACGTTTATGGCACAGGGAACACCAATTGATAATATTATGAATTACAAGTATGTTGCAGCTGAATTACTGGATACTGTAGTTGGAAGCTTCGGGCTTGTGACAGTTGCCCCTTTTACAGCCCTGACAAGTGCCTGGCTTCTTACAAAGAAAAAATAATACTACACTTTTACTATTATTTTCTGAAAATTAAAGTGCTATACTCCTTTCGGACAAGGAAATAAGGACCCGCAAGTTTAACTGTTTTTGCAATGACAACTGTTTGTTCTACAGTCTTTGGTGCTGCTGAGCATTATACAACCATTGCCAGTGCATCTTTTAAAAAACGAATGAATGTTTGCTTTTTGCTGGCGGATATGATATGATGACAAAGAATTTTGAAAGTAGATAAAACAGGAGGTTCTCCCCATGATCTCATTTATCCGCGGAACAGTTGCAGATCTTACTGAAACTTCTGCAATTATAGAATCTAATTGTATCGGATTTGAAATAAATATGACGGGAAATGCTTTGGCTCAGCTTCATATTGGACAGGAAGTGAAGCTTCACACCTATTTTCAGGTAAGAGAGGACGCTATGGTGCTCTACGGATTTTTTAATAAAGATGACTTGCAGGTGTTCAGACTTCTTCTTGGTGTGAATGGAGTTGGTCCAAAGGCTGCGCTTGGGGTTCTTGCGGGAATTACTGCAGATGAGCTTCGGTTTGCTGTTCTTTCTGATGATGTGAAAACTTTATCAAAGGCTCCGGGAATTGGCAAGAAGACTGCCCAGAAGCTGATTCTGGAATTAAAAGACAAGTTAAGCCTGGAAGAGGCTTTCGAACAGAAGCTTGCTAATGAACAGACACAGGCTGCTGTGGCAGCATCCACAGCAGGAATGACAGATGCCAGACAGGAAGCTGTAGAGGCGCTGGTGGCACTTGGTTACAGCAGTACAGATGCGCTGCGCGCTGTGCGCAAGGTAACGGATGTGGATCCGGCAGATGTAGAAGGAATTCTGAAGGCGGCACTGAAGAATTTTTAATCTCGTGCAATTTGCAGATATAAGAAGTAAACATTCAATTTTCAAGAGGTAAAAAATGGATAATCGTATCATAACTACCGAAGTCATGGAAGAAGATTTTTCTTTAGAGGGAAATCTTCGCCCCCAGACACTGGACGAATATATTGGTCAGGAAAAAACCAAGAATACATTAAAAGTATATATCGAAGCTGCCAAACAACGCCATGATTCTCTGGATCATGTGCTTTTTTATGGCCCTCCGGGACTTGGAAAGACTACTCTGTCCGGTATTATTGCCAACGAAATGGGAGTTCATATGAAGGTGACTTCCGGTCCGGCAATTGAGAAGCCTGGAGAAATGGCAGCAATCTTAAATAATCTCCAGGAAGGAGATATTCTTTTTGTAGATGAGATCCACCGTCTGAATCGTCAGGTGGAAGAGGTGCTTTATCCTGCTATGGAAGATTTCGCCATAGATATCATGATCGGAAAAGGTGCGTCAGCCAGATCTATCCGATTGGATCTGCCCAGGTTTACCCTGGTAGGAGCTACCACAAGAGCCGGACTTCTATCTGCACCGTTACGTGATCGTTTCGGTGTGATCCATCATCTTGAATTCTATAGTAAGAAAGAACTGACTACTATTATTATGCGTTCTGCCCAGGTGCTGGGAGTGGAAATTGACGTAAAGGGTGCCGGCGAGATCGCCATGCGTTCCCGCGGAACACCTCGTCTTGCAAATCGTCTGTTAAAGCGTGTCCGTGACTTTGCACAGGTAAAATATGACGGAAGGATTACCTATGATGTAGCCTGTTTTGCACTGAATCTTCTGGAAGTGGACCAGTATGGGCTAGACAAGCTTGATCGCCAGATCCTGACTACATTGATCGTAAACTTTAAGGGCGGTCCGGTGGGGCTTGACACTCTGGCAGCAGCAATTGGTGAAGATTCTGGCACGCTGGAAGATGTTTATGAGCCCTATCTTTTGAAAAATGGCTTCCTGAACCGTACACCAAGAGGCAGGATGGCTTCTACACTTGCCTATGAGCACCTTGGCTTTCCTGTTCCTGAAATATAAATATCAGAAGTATGAGAATTTTATAATTTTGTAAAAAATCCTATACTTTTACTTTGCACGTATTATCAAGGCTTATCTGGGTGCATCATTTGCTGTTCTGAAAACCCGGGAAGCCTTGATTTTGCTAGGGAAATTTATAATTATGGTTTTATCTTTACGCATTATGTTACATCACGTGTCAGTGGGGTAAAATCTGTTTTGTGGGGTAAAAATTGGGGTAAAATGTGGGGTACAGAAAGCCACAAAATAAGTAAAGCACTCAACGCCTTAATTGGTATTGGGTGCTTTTTCAATTGTTTTTTTATAAATGGATTTTATGCAGGAAGATAATCCCTCGC
Organism: uncultured Blautia sp.; assembly: GCA_934408705.1. Classification (GTDB taxonomy): domain Bacteria; phylum Bacillota; class Clostridia; order Lachnospirales; family Lachnospiraceae; genus Blautia_A. The sequence continues at coordinate 2,437 of CAKRVL010000037.1, forward strand.
TTGCGGTAAAAAGAGCTAATCGCAAATTTTTTAGGGCTTTTGTTTTTTCACTAGTTGGAAGAGATGAATCTTCATATCTATGTCGATAAATGCAGTAATCAGCAATTGGAAGTAAAACATCATGCGAGAACCACATATCCTCTTCTAGTAAATTGTTAATGGCATGTGTACAATTACGAGCCCATGAATATTCTTGGCCTTTAAGGGAACCAACCTCATTCCATTGTTTTAAAATTTCAATACTTTTTTCTGAAAGACCTGTTATCTGATGAATGTCAGTGGAACTTTTGGTTTTGCAATCATGTTCACATAGTAGATATCCTAATTCACAATTGAAAGGTTCACATAATGTACATAGAACATCTAAAGGAGGCATTTCTTCACCCTTTTCCCATTTTGAGATAGTTTGCCTTTTGAAACTCCGATAGTTATTTTGTTGAATATATTCAACTAAGGCATCTTGACTTTTAAAACCAGCTTTTTTTCGTTCCTCTTTTAGACGATTCCCAATTTTTATTTTATCGTACCTCATTTTTAACAAAAATCCCCCAATAAATAAAATGTGTAAAAAATATGTATCCAGACAATTACAGTTTATCATTGTATTATGAGATTGTAAATAACAAAGATAAATTTTGGTTGGAGGTTTATATTATGAGATCATTGATACAAAATACGGAGATTGAACAAAAAACAGGAACATTAGAGCAGGCAGGATTAAGATATGGATTTGGCCGCAATTCTATTCGCAAAATTGCGAATGATGCTGGGGCAATCATAAAAATCGGAAAATCAGTTCGTATTAATTTTACTATTCTTGATCAGTATATGGATGAAATCTCAGAGTGATGGAGGTAATTCTATGAGTGTATATGAAAATCTGCTGCCAGGAAGAGAAAATGCATTGTCTCCGGAGTACCTGGCTGTGAAATGTAATCTATCCAGTGTTCGGCTGCTCCAAAAAGAGATTGAAAGGGAGCGCAGATCTGGAAAAGTTATCCTATCGAGCACAGTTACGCCAGGAGGTTACTATTTACCAGCAGAGGGAGACATTGCAGAAGTAAAGCGGTTTATCCGAACACTGGAGAGTCGAGGAAGTAAGACGATTTCTATCTTAGAGAGCGCAAAAGAATTATTAAGAGAATTGGAGGATAAGCAATGTGGCAAATCCTCAGATTGAAAATGGTTACACAGTTGTAGCCAATGAGATATTAGACCACCTTTATAAACAACCATTGAATGGGACAGAGCTAAAGGTTGTTATGTGTATTCTTCGTTATACATTCGGATTTCAGAGAAAATCACATAAGTTATCAGCAACTTTTATAGCTAAATGGGGAAATTGTGATCCAAGAACAGTAAAGAGAGCATTAAAGAAACTTCAACAGGACAGAGTTATTATTTACATTAATTCTGAACGGAAAGGTGTTACTGCAGAGTTAATGTTTAACAAGGACTATGAGCAATGGTGTACTGGTGGGCAAAACGTCACTAGTGGCGAAAATGACACTGGTGGGCAAAATGTCACTGGGGTAGTGGGCAAAATGACACCAGAACCGGTGGGCAAAATGACACACAAGAAAATAAAAAAAGAAAATAAAAATATAAAAACAAAATATTATGATGATTTCTTCGAAAAAGTTTGGAAACCGTATCCGCGGAAGTTGGGAAAATCGTCAGTGACGCAGAAAGCTAAAAAGGAACTGTACGAAGCAGGGGAAAAAGTTGTTCTTGGAGCTGTTAATTCATACATGGCAGAGATACAGGAGAATGGAACAGCAGAAAAGTATATTTTGCATGGATCTACGTTCTTTAATGGTAGATGGCGTGATTATATCAAACAACCAGAACCAAGTGTTGAGGTTACGGCAGAAGAACCAGCAGAGAAACCTATTGATTTATGGAGTGAGGAATAATGGAATATTACGAATTTAAGAAAGAAGATGCCTATGAATTCGCCAGAACTTCCGGAATCCAAGCTAAACAGAGGGGGGATGAACTTCAGTTTCTGTCTTGTCCGTATTGTAGAGGTGGTAAAAATGGAGATAAAGGGACGTTTTCTATTAGCTTGGATACTGGACAATTTAAATGTCTCAGGTCCTCCTGCTCTGTTTCGGGAAATATGATTACACTTGCCAGAGATTTTGACTATTTTAGCTTGGGAAAAGATATAGATGCATATTACCGGACCGGAAAACAGAAAAGATTCCGGCAATTTAAGAAGATGGAGCCTATAAAGCCTAAACCCGAAGCTGTTACATATCTGGAAAGTAGAAAAATCACTGTTGCTACGGCAGAGGAATATCGGATCACGGTTCAGAGTAACCATAAGAATATTCTAGTATTCCCTTTCTTGGATGAAAAAGGAACTATGCCGTTTATAAAATACAGGAAAATAGACTTTAACCCGGCAGTGGACAAGGGAAAAGAGTGGTGTGAAGCAAACTGCAAACCCATTTTGTTTGGAATGTACCAGTGTAATCTGAACAATAAAACCCTGATTCTCACAGAAGGGCAGATTGACAGCTTATCAGTTGCGGAATCTGGAATTGAAAATGCAGTTTCTGTTCCGTTTGGGAAAAATGGTTTTACTTGGATTCCCTATTGTTGGGAATGGATGCAAAACTTTGATACGTTAATCGTGTTCGGGGATTGTGAAAATGGGACAATAACTCTTTTGGATGAAATGCGAAAGCGATTCAGGGGAACTGTTAAAGTGGTTCAGCAGCAGGATTATAAAGGATGTAAAGATGCAAATGAGCTGTTATGCAAATACGGAAAAGACGCAGTTCGTAGGGCTGTTGAGCAGGCGAAAACAGTATTAATTGATCGAGTGATAGAAATTGCTGATATTAAGGCAGTGGACTTATTTTCACTTCCGAAGATATCAACGGGAATTAAGGGAATTGATAAGGTTCTCTCAGGCGGAATTTATTTAGGTCAAACAGTAATCTTAACAGGCAAGAGAGGAGATGGTAAGAGTACACTTGGCTCCCAGATATTAGCGAATGCACTGGACAATGGAAAATCTATTTTTGCGTATTCTGGAGAGTTGCCGGATTATTTCTTTAAACGGTGGCTGGATTTTCAGATTGCAGGCCAGCACAATGTGATTGATCGTGCAGGAGAAGCTGGATCAGTAAATTATTTTATTCCAGATAGTAAGGTGTACGAAATCTCTGAATGGTATCGAGGACGAGCTTATTTATTTGATAATCAATCAACGGAAGATAATGAGCTGGATTATTTACTTGTTACTATTGAGAAGTCAATACAGCAATATGGAATTCAGCTGGTATTACTGGATAATTTGATGACGGCACTTGATATCGGATTAGATATGGATTTATACCGCGCTCAAAGTAAATTTGTTGATAAGCTGGTTAAGATTTCCAAAAACTATAATGTTGCAGTGATTTTAATTGTTCATCCTAGAAAAAACAGTCTTGGAGCCGATGATAATGACGTTGTTAGTGGAAGTTCCGATATCACAAATAAAGTTGATGTTGTTATGACATACAAGCGAGATAAGAACTTACCTGATACGGAGCGCATATTAACAGTTTCGAAGAATCGTTTGACAGGAAGATTGGCTTTAGGAGAAAAAGCAATAAAGTTATATTTTGACGAGGCATCCAAGAGAATAAGTGATAATCGTGATGATTTCAGAAAACCTTACGAATGGGAAGCAGATCGAAATGGATTTATGCCAGTTAGTGCTTTGGAACAGATGGAAATACCATTTGATTGATGAAACGCAAATTTTATAGGCGGTGATTCGCCAGAAAGGAAAATGATATATGAAAATTTTAATGCAAAATTTATGTGAGGTTTTTGATTTTAATTCCAAAAGAATACGAATATTGCTTTCGGTTTATGATGGTGAGCCATCAATGGCAGCAGTTGTATATATGGCATCAAACTCTTTCAAAATTATGGGGAACTATAAAGATGAAGCACGAGCAAAGGAAGTTACAAATGATATGCTTCATGAGTGTACAGCGGGAAAAAAGGTGTATATCATGCCGGAGGCGTAACCTGTGGACAACAATGAAGAATTAAAACGGGTCTATGATATTTTCACGGACTGCTGGAGGCTCTACAGGAAACTGTATCCTCCAGGCAAGCCCAAGGATGATGATTACTGGCAGCAGGCAGTAAAAGAAATGGAGCAGTTGGAAAATAAACATTGTCATTCCGTATTGTGTCAGGATCTTTTGTGTGCGGTGGCAAAAGACCTGGAAAAGAAAGCAAAATTAACCTGTCCTGCTGCCGAAAAGAATGTGTAATGTTGTTCTCTGAACTTATATTAGCATAGCGAGGAGGATAACACAATGAGAACCAGAGAAATGAAATTGAAACATTATGGAATTACTTTTGAAGAAAATAAGTGGGCGCTTGAGCAGGCTAAGCTAAAGGAAAATGAAAAATTAGTCCGCCTGGCAGCAGAACAGAGCAACCCGAATATAGCGGACGGAATTATTCGTTCTCTAGTAACGGGGGAAAGCTACGATAAAATGAATAAAGTTAAGGATATGTACATCAACCGTGATGATTTTTATGCATACCGGAGACAGGCTACTTATATTTTCTGGATATTGCTGAATGGGCGAGAATTGGACAGAGAGAATATGGGTAGATCTGATAATCAGTATAGCTCTTGAGATGTTGAAAATTGTTGAGGTAGTTGGCTATATAGCGATAATGTCGGAAGAACCATACAAAACCCTACATGATTTCTATATAGCTGAAAACCTTAACAAATATTATCATTTCCAGTACAGAGAACCTAACAAAACCTAACATTTTTGCATGTATAGGTAAAACCTAAAAAATTCTTATATTTTGTGGATATAAGGGCGTGAGAACTTACGGAAACCTACGATTTCTGCATATATATCCGAAACATTAGTATTTTTTAGTACTATGGCTGCCTAGTACAACCTAGGATTTTGGTTCGTATAGTTGCCTTTTTGAAAACCTCAGAAAACCTCATATTATTCGAGTATACGGCGCCAGAGCTTAACAAAAGTTAACATTTTGAAGCATATAGGCAGAACTTAAGAAAACTTAAGGTCTTTGGGAATATAGTACAGAACTTGAAAAAGCTTGAGATCCTTTGCGTATAGCTGAAATGGTGGAAAAGGGTGGAACTTTGGACCATATAGTTTGTTGATACGATTACGCGCACAAGGAAATTTAATGACACGATACGCGCGCGAAAAGAATTCGTGGACACGATGTACACAGGAGTGTATTTGGTGGTTTTTGGAGCCTTAAAAGGTCAAAGAAATTCTGAATGAATTCCGAGCAAACTTCGAGAAATTAGCAAAAATATCTTTGAACAAAGAGCGAACAGAGAGAAATCGAACAACAGACGAACAAAACAGAAAGGCATACTATTATTAGTAAAAGGTTATTTACGGTCCAGGTGTACAAGCGATTGTTTACTGCTTAATTGAACAGGCGAGGACCAGGCGAAAAACGTATTAGAGTGGCTCCACCATTTCAAGGAGTTTAAGGTAGTGAAGCCGCTGGAAAGCCGCACAAAGCCGTGAGAAATGGAATAAAGCGGCGAGGAAGCGGTGAGAACCGGGAGTGCTTGAACTGTCGATTAACAGTCGATATATTTGATCGAAGCAGTGAGGAAGCAGTGAAAAATTGATGGAAAAAGATGGTGTTTTAGTATATAGCTAAAGAAAGGCGTATAGCATGAATGAACTTGTTTATTTGAAAAATGATGAAGCGGTATGTGATAGTCTTCAGGTGGCGGAGAAATTTGGAAAGAGACACGATAAGTTGATTGCCGAAATAAGAAGGATGTATGGAGATTTAATAGGGAAAAGGGGTGCCCGAAATGGTGGAGCCAAATTTTTCTTTGAATCAACTTATGAAAACCGTGGAAAGCGATATCCTATGTTTTTAATGACGAGAGATGGTTTTTCTCTTCTGGTAATGGGATTTACCGGGAAGAATGCCCTTGAATGGAAATTACAGTATATCCGGGCATTTAACCAGATGGAAAGCTTTATCCGTGAGAAATCAACTCAGATGTGGATTGAAACCAGGAAAGCAGGGAAGTTCACTAGAAGGGCGGAGGTTGACACAATCCAGAAACTTGTGGAATATGCAAAAGAGCAAGGCAGCAGTCATGCAGAAAAGCTCTATATGACATATTCCAAATTGGCTAATAAGATGGCCGGAATTACTAAGCGGGATGAGGCTACTGTAATGCAGCTGAATACTCTGTCATTAGTGGAAAATATTATTCTGCATGAGGTTGATCTTGGAATCTTGAAAGGAAAGCCTTACAAGGAGATATACAAAGATTGTCGGAAGAGACTTGAAGCGGTAAAAGATCTGGCTTATTTGGAAGCGGTATAAAAGAAAAATGAATAGGTGGCTCGGAATGGGAAATTGACAAATCCGGGAAGATGGCATATAATATACTTATCAAGACAGCCAGTAAGGGAGGTTGGGCTCCCCGTCCTGGCAAGATATATGTTTAAGACGTAGCCGCCTATTCTTTACCAGAGAGCAGGGCGGCTATTTCTTATGTGTGTATGTAAGGATAGATACAATTAAGCTGGCTGTCGTCAGAATGACCATAAATATCTCATAATCGCTCATAAGCATCCCCTCCTGTCAAGGCTCAGGATCAGGGAACCACAGCCGCTCTACTGGCTGCCTGGATAAATATACTATTCAGTTTTCTTTTATTTTCCCTTTAATTTGATATACAGACTGCTGCCTTAGTCCTTCACGATGGAAAGACGGTAGGTAACGTGATGATCTTCGGATGGTGGATTCTGAAAGACTTCCTCGTCAATCTCCAGATCTGTAAAGTCATCTGTGTAGATTATTCCGTCAAGCAATTCCACACGGATAAAATCAGGCAGATTCATAATATCATCACAGGTATATAAACGTTTTGCCATGGTAGCACATCCTTTCTTGATAGAATGATAATAAAATTGCTTTGTTATACAAAGAATTCCCATTTCCTTGTTATGAAATGCCATATAAGCAGCCATAGCCAGATATATGCGCCAGGGTAAGCACAGAGCAATAATACAGCTGCTATATTGCATTTTGTAACACAAAATACTATGAAGAGCAATCCAAGCCATAGACACAAAGGGATTTTGAAGAATATGAGCCGGAATGTGCCACAAATTCTCTGGGCTTTGATTTTCTCTTGTGGGTGGTATTTTCTGGAAAGTTTACTCATTAGATTCTCGTTCCATTCGTTGATCTACTGCCTTCTTGATATAGCCGTTTACGGATTCTCCAGCGGCTTCTGCTGCTTGCATGATAATTTCTTTTTGACCTTTAGGAAAAGTTACATTAATGCGATCATAATTGTTTTTTACATATTTATTTACAGCTTTTTGTTGAGCCTTACTTACTTTGTTTTCCTCTGGCATATAGACACCTGCTTTCTTAGTAGTAATAGGGGAGGGTAAATATAGATACACCTTTTCCACCATACAGGAAGTATACCACAAAAATCTATTGATGTAAATATATAAAATACATAAATATATTGGTGCAAATATAGTAAAAGTGTCAATGGACTATTGGTGTAAATAGATATATAATATAATCAGTTCAAGGGAACAGAACAACAGCGAAGGGTGAAAACGAAGTAATCGTAAGATGTACCGGAGACACCAACATAATACCGGGCAAGGGTAAGCAAAGGAACAAAAGTTGCCGAGATTGGTTTAAGACCTGCCGGAGCTGATCGGGATTCCCAGAAGAGAAAGGAGCTGAAAGAAATAGCGAAATTAACACCAATAAAAGCAATTCGGCAGAAATGCCTTGATTGTTGCTGCGGACAGTTGGCAGAAGTAAGAATGTGTACTTGCACAACATGCGCGTTATATGGCTACAGAATGGGGCATAGACCTAAAGACGAACAATTTACCATTGAAACAGATACAGGGGAAAAATCATCACGTAGCCTATAGTTTTTCGTGACAGAAAGGGGATTATGATATGAAGTACAACCTTAGCAAGATCATGCTGAAAGCATGGAAAGTTTACCGAAGTGGTAAGCAGATTAGTTTTGGTGAAGCTCTTCATAGAGCATGGTTATCTGCAAAAGCAGAGGAAATCAATGCAAAGAGAATTGAGACAGCGAAACAGACAGCAGGAATCACTGAAGAGATAAATACCTTTGCTAAATGGAAAGAACTGGGATATAAAGTGGTTCATGGTTCCAAAGCATTATTTGGATGTTCTCTTATCTGGGGAAGTAGAGGAGATGGGGCAACATACAAAGCCAGTTTCTTCGGAAGGTCTCAGGTAGAAGCAATTTAGTAAAAAAGCCCTTACCAGAGCGGCAACTCTGATAAAGGCAAAGTAACCCGTCATTCAGCAAAATTGAGGGGCTGTGCGTATTATAACATACTCATTCCCCTCAGCGCAACGGATAAAGGAGAAGTAAATGCTATCGGTAATGGACGTTCTTACAATTTTTATCAGCGGTTTTGTGGCCGCCAAGGTGTGCGATTATATTAAAGAATTGGGTAAGGAGAATGAGATATGAGCAATAAGGAAGTATCAAAGACACAGAAAGAAACAGAAGTGATGCAGACAACAGGCGTTCCGGCGCAGGAGACGGAAGGTGTAAGTGTTGTTCTTGCAACAGAGATTATTGCGGACCTTAAGAAACAGCTGAAGGAAGCAAAGGAAGAAGCTGATAATTTGGAAAAAGATTGGGAGTTTTGTTCACAGCAGAGATTAATTTTCGCAATGCAAACCGACATTATTAACTTTACACTGAAAATCTTTGATTATAAATGTCTCAGCATGGCCTTAAGCTATGTAAAGGCAGTATACAATCAGCAACCGCCGGAAGAAGAGGAAGAACAGGAGGGCGCTGAATAATGGAAAAATGTACATTAACTCAGGTTCCCTGTAGAGACGCAATCATGGAAGTGGTTCAGAACAACAAAAACAGAAGATCATTACAGCACACCTATGAGCTGGCAGAACTCTTTCGGAACGCTTGTTCCAGTAATGAAGCATTTATGGAACTGCCGGAGGAAGAACAGGAGCGTTTCTTGCTGATTACAGATGCTTTAATGATGAATGATCTGGAAGACCTCAAGAGGGTACATAACCTTGCAAATTATCTGATGATAAAGCGGATTAAGGATAATGTGAAAGCGGTGGAGGCGTAGCATGGACTACAAAGAAGAAACTATTAAAATGATTCAAAAATGCAACAATCTTCACTGGCTAAAAGTAATTCATGCTTATGTATTAAGATTGTTAGGATGATCAGAGGGGCGGCGTAACGGCTGCCCTTTGGAGTACAGAAAGGATGGTGACGCATAATGGCAAGAATCCCATCAGGAATGCGAAAAAAGGAAAACGGCCTATTTGAGAAGCGTTTTACCGTGAATGGAAAACGATATAGTGCCTATGGCCATACCGTAAAAGAATGTGCAGAGAATGAAACAGAACTGCGTGAGACAATAAAGGCGGGCCTGTATAACGAAAATAAAAACCTAACCCTGGACACTTATTTTGACGAATGGGAAAGGTCCAGAGTTGGAGTGGTGAAGAATAGCAGCATTAAAGAAATCCGGTCAAGATATGACAATCATATCAAACCGGTTCTGGGAAAGACAAAAGTGCAGAAAATAGAGAAGCGTGCAGTGGTAAAGCTTCAACAGGAATTGTCCAGGAAGCTTTGCGCTTCAACAGTAAATGGGATTCTGGTTGTGCTGAAATCCGTGCTGAATGAAGCTGTCAGAGATGAGATCATTATCAAGAATCCTGCTGCCGGTATAAAGCCACTTCGAACAGACGACAGGCCGGATGCAAGTGAGACCATTCACCGGGCATTAACCAGGGAAGAGCAGCAGACATTTCTGCAGGGTGCAAGGAATGAATGGTTGTATGAGTTCTTTTGCTTTTCCCTTTGTACCGGTATGAGAATTAATGAGATCAATGCTTTGAAGTGGGGAGATATAGATTACATAAACAACGTGATCCATGTCACCAAGACAGTTTCCCGGAAGAAAGGCGGAGGAATCGAGGAGACAACTCCAAAGTCCGGGACCAGCAAACGTGATATCCCTATGAACGATACAATAAAAAAGATCCTGCAAATGCAAAAAGATAAGATTGCGATTTTCTACGGGGACATTTTCGTGAGAAAGCTGAGTAATAACATCTTCCTGGGGAGCAACGGATCCAAGGCGATTGCATCCCATACAGTGAGTTATTCTATAGACAATGTTCTGGCTCAGCTCCGGCAGCAGGGAACGGAGATTGAGAGATTTACTCATCATGCTTTTCGGGATACATTCGCAACACGGTACATAGAAGAGGGCGGAAACATGAAAACCCTGCAGATGATCCTTGGACACAAATCCCTGGCTATGACAGCAGATCTGTATGCACACGTTCTTCCAAGTACGAAGCAACAGGAAATGGAACAGATAGAGGGGGCATTTCATGAGGTGGCAGTTTTATAACTGCTGCCTTTTTCCATAAAATAAGCGGATTGGGGTAAAAAGTGGGGTAAATGCTAAACAGTGCCTTGTGAAACCCAGTAAAACAGGCACTTTTCATAATTTTGTAAAAAATCCTATACTTTTCTACAATTTTCGATTATAATAGGAGTGCTTACATAATTATAATACGAAAATAGAACACGAACAGACCGGGTTTTATCTGACTGCTTGCAGCAGAGAACCGGGCATTGTACAGTATAAGATACAGGAGGCTTGAACGAATGGCGGTCAAGAATACAGCACAGGTGATCATCGGGGGCAAGATCATTACCCTTGGAGGATATGAATCAGAGGAATATTTCCAGCAGGTAGCATCATATATGAATAAGAAGATAGGAGAGCTGGAGACTGTGCCGGGATACGGCAGACAGCCTATGGAGACCAAGCATATGCTTCTCAGCCTGAATATTACAGATGACTATTTCAAGGCGAAGAAGCAGGTTGAGACATACGAGCTTGATCTGCAGCAGAAGGATCAGGAGATGTATGATCTGAAACATGAACTGATCTCACTTCGTATGCAGATTGAAGAAGCACAGAAGAATGAGCAGGAAGCTCTGGATGAGAAGAATCTTCTGGAAGGCAAGGTTAAGGAACTGGAAAAAGAATTGGATGAAATGCTGAAATAAAAGCAGGAGGGATTACCTAGGTGATTCCTCTTTTCATTTCTGACAGATCATTCACTTTATACCACTAATTTGGAGGTTATACTTTGAACCAAAACAGTATTGAATTGCTGGCACCGGCCGGCTCCTACGAAGGCTTTGAGGCAGCACTTGGAGCGGGGGCAGACGCTGTGTATGTAGGAGGAGCAATGTTTGGGGCCAGGGCATATGCCCGGAATTTCGATGAAGAAGAGCTTCTTCACGCCATTGATGTGGCACATATTCATGGAAAGAAGCTGTATCTTACAGTTAACACTTTATTAAAGAACAGAGAGCTAAAAGAAGAACTGGTTTCCTATCTGGAGCCTTATTACAATGCAGGGCTGGATGCGGTGATCGTTCAGGATATGGGTGTGTTTTCTTTGCTTAAGAGGGAGTTTCCCGGGCTTCATCTTCATGCCAGCACCCAGATGACAGTGACAGGACCGGAAGGAATGAAATTTCTGGCAGATCAGGGGGCAGCCCGTGTAGTTGCTGCAAGAGAGCTTTCATTGGAGGAGCTTTCCTGTATGCACGAAGCCAGTCCGATTGAGATAGAAGCCTTTGTGCATGGTGCACTTTGCTATAGCTATTCCGGGCAGTGCCTGATGAGCAGTCTTCTTGGAGGAAGAAGCGGAAACAGAGGCCGTTGTGCACAGCCTTGCCGCCTTCCTTATCAGGTGAAGAACTTCAGAACCAGAGAATATGGAAAAGGAGATTTTTGTCCGTTAAGCCTGAAGGACATCTGTACGATAGAGATTCTGCCGGAGATTATAGGAGCGGGTGTCACCTCGCTGAAAATCGAAGGCCGGATGAAGCAGCCTTCTTATACGGCAGGGGTTACAGGTATGTATCGTAAATATCTGGATCTTTTGTTTGAAAAAGGACCGGAGAATTATCATGTAACAGATAAAGACAAAAAATATCTTCTTGATCTGTTTAATCGTGGCGGTTCCTGTACAGGCTATTATCAGATGGGGAATGGCCCGGCGATGATGGCATTTACCAATGAGAAGAAAACTGGTGAGGTGTCTTTTGAGCCGAAGCAGTTAAAGATAAAAATAAAAGGTCAGTTAAGTCTTATACCTGGTCAGCCTGCACTTCTTCATGTATCCTGCAAGGACGCAGAGGCAATGGCTTATGCCGGCGAAGTACAGCATGCCAAGAATCAGCCTGTAACGAAGGAACGTGTCCTTCAGCAGCTGGACAAGCTTGGAAATACCATTTTCACATGGGAAGCGCTGGATATCCAGATGAATGATGATATTTTTGTTCCTATGAAGGTTCTTAACGAGATACGTCATCAGGCTATAGAGGAACTGACAGAGAAGCTTCTTAAGAAATACAGAAGGAATGTGGAAACAAAACGGGTTAAACCTATTGCAGATGGTTCATTTTTGCAAGGCAGTGATGTTGTGCGCTGTAATAATGTCTCTCTTGGAAAAGAAGACTATATTCCGATTTATGCATCCTGTGAAAGTGATGAAGCTGCCCGGATCCTTTGTGAGAATGAAGGGGTCAGGGGTGTTTATCTGCCCTATGCGTTAATGGAAAAATATCTGCAGACAGGTCTGGCGAATGGTAAGGAAATGTATCTTTCCCTTCCGCACATTACAAGAGGAAATCCTCCTAAGGGATATATGGATCAGAGTCAGAAGTGGCTGGAAGCAGGCATGAAGGGATTTCTTGTACGAAATCTGGAGTCCTACAGTGCTTTAGAACAGCTGGGACTTGCACACAGGTGTGTGCTGGATCATTCGTTATATACCTGGAATGATGAGAGTATCCATTTCTGGAAGAATCAGAGTGTACTTCGGAATACAGTTCCTCTGGAATTAAATGCCAAGGAGCTTCGCTACAGGGAAAACACAGGCAGCGAAATGGTGGTTTATGGGCGTCTGCCCCTTATGCACAGTGCCCAGTGTGTACGCAAAAACACCTCCGGCTGCAATGGACAGGAGGATCATCTTATTTTGAGAGATCGTTATGACAAGGAGTTTCCTGTGGTATGTTATTGTAATCCATGGAAAATGGGAAATACAAAGACGGCTGGTCCATGTTATAATATCATCTACAACAGTCTTCCATACGGCCTCTTAAGAGAGGCGCCTATGGTGAAGGAGCTTGGGGTTTCATCTGTACGGCTTTCTTTTACTATAGAAAGCATGAGAGAGACAGAGCGGATCGTGGAGGATTTTGTGGCAGCATATCATAAGGGGCGGGTATCCGGCGAATATGAGTTTACAAAAGGTCATTTTAAAAGAGGAGCCGAGTAAGGCGTATGATTAATATTGTTGTTGAATTATCTAAATATGTGATTCTGACACTGATGCTGGTATATACAGGGTTATGCTATTATCTTGTGTCAGGCAGGAATGCGCAGGACAGGAAGGGGCTTCTCAGAAGCCAGATCACATTAACCTTTTTTCTGGATTTTGTAGCGTTCCTGGTAATATTTTTGAAAACCTTTGATTTCAAAGTGGTGGTTTTTTATGCAGAGATGATGGTATACTTTGCAGTTATCCTGATTTTATATCGCAGGATTTATAAGAACGCGTCTATGCTGCTACTAAATAATATGTGCATGCTTTTAAGTGTGGGCTTTATAATGCTTTGCAGACTGGATATTGCATCTGCAAATAAGCAGCTGCTGATCGTTGCATGCGGAAGTGCAGTGGCACTGGTGATCCCGGTTATGATCCGTAAGATGAAGTTTCTCAAGGATCTTACCTGGGCATATGCTGGACTTGGAGTGGTTCTTCTTGGAGCAGTTCTTGTTCTTGCACAGACCAGCTACGGCGCCAAGCTTTCCCTGATGGGAATTCAGCCATCAGAGGTGATTAAGCTTACCTTTGTATTTTTTATGGCATCCCTTCTTGCAAGAGAAGTAACCTTTAAGAAGGTTGTACTGGCTACGATTGTAGCAGGTCTTCATGTAGGAATCCTGGTGCTTTCCAGGGATCTTGGAAGTGCGGTGATATTCTTTGTAGCATATCTGGTGTTGATTTATGTATCTACCAGGAAGCCGGCTTATCTTTGTATTGGACTTGCAGGGGGAGCAGCAGGCTCAGTGCTAGCCTACCAGTTATTTGGGCATGTAAGACAGCGTGTCAGTGCTTGGAAGGATCCTATGGCTGTTTACCAGAATGAGGGTTATCAGATCGTACAGTCTCTGTTTGCCATCGGTACAGGCGGCTGGTTCGGAATGGGACTTTGCCAGGGATCTCCGGAGAAAATCCCTGTGGTGAAGAATGACTTTATTTTCAGCGCCATCTGTGAGGAAATGGGCGGGATATTTGCTATCTGCCTGATTCTTGTATGCATGAGTTTTTTCCTTACTATTGTGGAGATTGCATTGCAGATCAAGAACCCGTTTTATAAACTGATTGCCATTGGTCTTGGTACAGAGTATGCATTTCAGGTATTTCTTACTGTTGGAGGTGCCACTAAGTTTATACCTATGACAGGTGTAACACTTCCTCTTGTCAGCTACGGAGGAAGCTCCATTATGTGTATGATCCTGATGATCGCTATTATCCAGGGCTTGTATATTTATAGAGAGGACGAGGACGAAGAAATTGAGAGACATCGACGAGAGGCAGCAAAGAGAGCGAGACAGAGAGCTGTTGAGGCAGCGGAAGAAAGAGATTACTAAGAAGCGTAAAGCCAGAAATAAAGAGTATACCTTTGTTTCCATTTTCTTTGGAATCATCTTTATCAGTATGATCGGGTATCTGATTTATTTCAATGGCTTTAAAAGCGATGATTTTATTAACAGTCCTTATAATACCAGACAGGATTCTTTTTCTGACCGTGTGGTACGAGGTAAGATCATGTCTTCTGATGGACAGGTGCTTGCACAGACGAATGTAAGTGAGGATGGAACAGAGACTCGCAGCTATCCTTACTCTAATATGTTTTCCCATGTTGTGGGATATGATTCCAATGGAAAAAGCGGCCTGGAATCTGAGGCGAACTTTACTCTTCTGACTTCCCACTCCTTTTTCCTGACGCAGATGAAGAATCAGTTCGTAGGTGAGAAGAATACAGGAGATACGGTGATCTCCACTTTAAATGCCCGGCTTCAGAATATTGCCTATAATGCATTGGGCGACAGAAGAGGCGCAGTTGTGGTGATCGAACCCTCCACCGGAAAAAGACTGGTAGAAGTCAGCAAGCCGGATTTTGATCCGAATACCATCAAAGATAACTGGCAGTATCTGGTAAATGATGAGAATGACAGCAGTCTTCTTAACAGAGCTACCAATGGTGCCTATCCACCTGGTTCTACTTTCAAGGTAGTAACTGCATTGGATTATTTTCGTAAGAAGGGAACCTTCGAGGGATATAATTATCTGTGTGAAGGAAGCATAACATTGGAAGATCACACCATTCATTGTTATCACAATACAGTTCACGGACAGGAGAATTTCTATTCAGCATTTGCCAATTCCTGTAACTGTGCCTTTGCTGATATTGGCGTAGGACTTGGAGGTGCGTCACTTCGTGATACCGCAGAAGGTCTTTTGTTTAACAAGAGTCTGCCATTGAACTCCTACAGGACCAGCAGCTTTTCACTGGATAAGAATTCTGTAACCCCACTGATCATGCAGACCTCTATCGGACAGGGAAATACTTTGGTTTCTCCTATGCATATGGCTCTTATTACCTGTGCCATTGCTAATGATGGGGTGCTTATGAAGCCTTACCTCATTGATCAGGTGGTAAATGATAATGGTGATTCCATAAAGAAGACTGAACCGGTGGCTTATAAGCGTCTGATGAGTTCGAATGAAGCGAATCTTCTTGGCAAGCTGATGAAGCAGGTAGTCGATTCAGGTACAGCCTCTGCACTCTCTGGCAGGGGATACACGGTAGCTGGTAAGACCGGATCAGCTGAATTTGATGAAGAAGGACATAGCCATTCCTGGTTTATCGGTTATTCTAATGTGGATGAGCCAGATTTGGTGGTTGCTGTAATCGTAGAGAATGGTGGTTCCGGCAGCGAGGCGGCTGTTCCCATCGCCGGACAGATTTTTGATGCATATCATTTTAATTGATTGTAAATATAATTAATTACATTCCCTGTTGCCAGTTTTCTGAAAAAGAGGTATACTATATACAGTTTAGAAAACACACGCATTACAGGAGGATTGCAGCATGATAGAAGCAACGAGCTGTGGCGGTGTGGTAATTCATCGAGGTAAGATTCTTGCATTATATAAATCTTACAAAAACCGTTACGAAGGCTGGGTTTTACCGAAGGGAACCGTAGAGCCTGGAGAGACTCATGAGCAGACCGCTTTGCGGGAGGTGAAGGAGGAAGCTGATGTGAGAGCCTCCATTGTGAGATATGTGGGGAAGAGCCAGTATAATTTCACAGTACCGGAGGATATGGTCAACAAAGAGGTACATTGGTATCTTATGACGGCGGATAATTATCATAGCAAGCCTCAAAGAGAGGAGTTTTTCGTGGATTCCGGATATTATAAGTTCCACGAGATTTACCATTTGCTCCGCTTTGCAAATGAGAAGCAGATTGTTGAGAAGGCGTACCAGGAATATCTGGAACTGCGAAGTGCCGGATTGTGGGACAAGCAGCAGAAGCATTTCTGATTTATGTGGAGAGAAGAAGGGCTGCGTAGCGGATTTACGCAGCCTTTGCTGTTTTATGAACGCAGATAAGCATTCCCCCGCTTCAAGTGCGTGGAGCACTAAGCGGCGGGTGAAGGGGGATGCTTCTGTCAGTGGGAGCCTTCAGCTCCCACTGACAGATCGCGAAGCGACTGCGTTCATGAGCAAGTAGAGAAGCGGACCTGGAATATCCGCTTTAATTGTTACAGCAGATAATGTTTAAATTTCCGAGAAAGGGAAAGCATTATTACAAAGGAGTGTTGTGCCGAATATGCTGAAATGGCGGGAAGATTATTATGTAGGTGATGGTATTAAGGATGCGGCAAAAACACGGAAGTGGATTGACGCCGGCAGAATAGCATTAGGAGTGTATCTTGTTACACTGTCTGAGAATCCGGGAAATCTTCTTGAAATTGTACCATCCTATATGCTGATCCAGAAGAGCTGCTATACCAGATGTCCTGAGATCATTGGTATGGCAAAGGGGAAAGATGAAGCTATTGATATGGCAGTAGATATTGTAAAGAATATTTATGGCGAGACGGGTGCATTTCAGGTAAAAGAATATTTTAAGAACAGGTGAGCGCATGTTACATATACTGTGGATCCTCATAAAAATTATATTGATCATACTGGGAATCCTGCTGGGACTTGCGCTTCTTGCAGTTCTTCTTCTGTTGTTCTGTCCTCTGCGTTATCAGGCACAGGCAGTGAAGGAGTCGGACAGCTTTAAGGAAACAGAAATTGAGGCCAGAGTCAGCTGGCTGTTTCATGTAGCGGGTGTCAGGTTATCTTACTATAATGGCGAGAGAAAGCTTGAAATTATGATTTTCGGGGTTTCTCTTGAAAACATTAAAGGCTGGTTTAAGAAATTAAAGGGTGACAAAGGGAAAAAATCCGGCAGAAGAAGTGTCCCCGGACAGGCGAAGGGGCAGAAAAAATCTGCGCAGGCAGAACCGGAGCTGTCTATGCCGGAGGATGAGCAGGCGGAGCAGCAACTGCAGGAGGATAATCAGGCAGAACCGGAGCTGTCCGCACCAGAGCCAGAGCAGCCGATGCAGGTAGAACCGGAGCTGCCCATGCCTGAGCCTGAGCAGGTAGCGCAGCCGATTCAGAAAGACGTTCCGGTAGAACCCAAGCAGCCGGCGCAGGATGAGAACGAAAATGCGGAATCTGCTGCAAGGCCGGGTTTATTTACCCGTATCCGGGAAATACTAAGTAAAACAATCAAAATTCCGGGAAAACTGTGGAATAAACTTACTTCATTGATTAAAGGGATTATTAAGAAGATCAAGCATGTAAAGAAAACTATTTCCGGTATCACAGATAAAATTGGCTGGTGGAGAGCATTTCTTACCAACGAGCGGACAAAGGCAGCATTTTCCCTCATATGGAAAGATGCGAAAGGTCTGATTCATCATATCCTTCCTACGAAAGTGGATGGTCATGTTACCTTTGGGTGTGAAGATCCATCTGTTACAGGCGCAGCCCTGGCAGTTCTTGGAATGTCTTTTCCTTTCCATAAGAACCGGATACAGATTACCCCGCTTTTTGACGGTGAGAATACGCTCACTGGAAATGTGTTTCTGAAAGGCCGTATCTACGGTGTCATGTTTGTAAAGGCAGCAATAGAGATTTACTTTAACAAAAATATAAAATACGTTATTAACCGATGGAAGCATAAGGAGGACTAAAAATGGAAAACGAAAACAACTTCAAAGAAACCGTAAGCTCTCTGTTTAAGGGAATGGATGGCTTTGTATCAGCCAAGACTGTAGTAGGAGATGCGATTCATGTAGGAGAAACCATTATACTTCCACTGGTGGATGTATCCTTTGGTGTAGGTGCCGGCGCATTTGCAGGTGACAAGAAGAATAATGGTGGCGGAGGTCTTGCAGGAAAGATGACTCCCTGCGCTGTTCTGGTAATCCAGAATGGTACTACCAAGCTTGTAAATGTTAAGAATCAGGATGGTCTTACCAAGGTTCTGGATATGGTTCCGGATTTTGTGAACCGCTTTGCACCTGGTGGAAATGATAGTGCTGACGAGACAGTGGAACCCGAAAATAAAGACTGATCAGTGATATTAGCCGGGGACTATATCGGAAGTGCTTAAGATGAGAAATCCTGCATAAAATATACTAAACCAAAGAGACGAGAATGTAAAAGGTTATGTGTAAAGTCCTTGGATTTATGTTGTTTTCTATCGGGATTGGAATGGTGATAGGACTTCTGATCTCTGAAACTATGGCATTGCTGATCGTAGCGGCCATGTGTCTGATGTGTGGATATCATTTGTTTTGTAAATAAAATGAGCGTGAGAAGATTTTTGTGTTTGATCTTTTCATGCTCATTTTGTTGTTTGAACGCAGATCGCGAAGCGACTGCGTTCATGAGCAAGTAGCAAAGCAGACCTGGAATGTCCGCTTTATTTGTGCTTTTCAAAATACAATTTCATATTCTGCAGATAAAATAGCTTTCACAGAGAAAAAAATATCCACAGAGAAAAAAATATCCACAGACAAAAAAATATCCACAGACAAAAAATATCCACAGACAAAAAAATAGCCCCCACAAAAATGTGAGGGCAGGTGTTTCTTAGGCTCTTTCAACGTTTCCGGATCTTAAGCAGGAAGTACATACGTACATTTTCTTAGCTCCGCCTTCAGTTTTAACTTTAACGGATTTCACGTTTGATTTCCACATCTTATTGGATCTTCTATGGGAATGACTCACATTATTTCCGAAATGAGCACCTTTTTCACAAATTGCGCATTTAGCCATGATAGCACCTCCTTGACGCTTTTTTTCAACAGTTCATATTCTAACAGATGGAAAAACATTTTGCAAG
>CAKRVL010000038.1 GCA_934408705.1 uncultured Blautia sp.
CGTAAATCGCTACTTTCTCATATTTGGCGTGTCCCAAGTTCAAAAGCCTTATCGTGCAAGCACGAACAGCTTTTTGATCTTTTGACACTGGTATCATAAAATCATATAGTAACGAAAAGTCCCGCCGTGTGCGGGGCTTTTTTATAGACAGGAAATATTCAGAAATTCTTCCATGGCTCTGGTAAAGTATTTTCCTTTTTTCCAGTAAAAACATACCTTTCTGCAGTTGTGCTTCAGGGGAAGCTTATAGTATACTACATCCTCATTGTGGGGGATGTGTGAGAGCATAATATCTCCGATAAAAGAAATTCCAAGTCCGGACTGGCAGACATTATAGGCAGTCATCTGCTGATCCATATTCAAAACAATATTGGGGGCAAAATGGCTGGATTTGCAGATCTGTCTGGCTCTCTTACCTGTGTCATTTTCACCCTTCAGCATAATAAATGGCAGTCCCTGAAAATGCTCTAAGGGAACCGGCAAAACCTGGTCATCCAGAAAAGTTCTGTTTTGCATCTGTTTTTCAGAAAGCTGAAATTCCTTCAGAGAGTCATTTACAGGAAAAGGACGGGGAACTGCCAGAAGAAGATGCTCCTCCTGAAAAATACGGCTGGCAAAGATTCCAGAATCCAGATCGGTATTATCAAGAATCAGATCGACAGTACCCTTTTGCAGAAATTCAGTAAGTCTGGCAGTGGTTTCTTCTACCAGATTTATTTTTATATTGGGATAGCGGGTGACAAAATCAGAAATCAGAGGAGGCAGAATCCAGGAAGAAAAAAGATTACTTCCCCCAAGGGTGAGATTTCCTGCATCCAGATTCCCAAGGTCATGAAGGTAATCGGAAAAGCCCTTCTGGATACCAAGGATCTCTTCCACACATCTGATGTATTCTTTGCCATATTCTGTGACCTCCAGAGGCTTTGTGCTCCGGTCAAAAACAGGATATCCAATACGCTGCTCCACACGCTTTACGTTGGCACTTAAAGAAGGCTGTGAGATAAATAAATTGGCAGCAGCTTTGGAAAAGCTCTTTTCTTTATATACTTCATAAACATATTCCATTCCCTGAAACATAAAAACTCCTTTCCAAACACAAAATCATAGTATAACTTTTAAACTATAATAATTATAAAAATATATGTATTTGATTATATTATAGCGGCTATATATAATGGGTGCAAGAGCGAAGAAAGAAATATGAAAAAAAGAAATGGAGATATATAAAATGAGTCAGCAGGAATACCGTACAGAGAAAGATTCAATTGGTACCAAACATGTACCGGAGGATGTGTATTATGGAGTACAGTCTTTAAGAGCAGCAGAGAATTTCCATATTACAGGTCTTGCCATGCATCCGGAGATCATCAACAGTCTTGCCTATATTAAGAAAGCAGCTGCAATTACCAACTGTGAGGTCGGACTTCTGGACAAAAAAAGGGCACAGGCAATTGTTCAGGCATGTGATGAAATTCTGGAAGGCAAATTACATGAGGACTTTATTGTAGATCCTATCCAGGGCGGTGCAGGAACTTCTTTAAACATGAATGCCAATGAGGTAATCGCAAACAGAGCTACTGAGATAATGGGCGGAAAAAAGGGCGATTATGACGTAGTAAATCCTAATGACCATGTAAACTGCGGACAGTCTACCAATGACGTAATCCCTACAGCAGGAAAAATGACTTCCCTTCGTCTTCTGAAAAACCTGAAAAAAGAACTGATGAGATTACACAGTGTTCTGAATAAAAAGGCAGAAGAGTTTGACGGAGTTATCAAAATGGGAAGAACACAGCTTCAGGATGCTGTGCCGATCCGTCTGGGACAGGAATTTAAAGCATACAGTGTTGCGGTACTTCGTGATATTAACCGTATGGATAAGGCAATGGATGAGATGAGAACCCTTAATATGGGTGGTACCGCTGTAGGAACCGGTCTGAATGCTGATGAATCTTATCTTCGCAGAATCGTGCCGAACCTTAGCGAAATTTCTGATATGGAGCTGGTACAGGCATATGACCTGATCGATTCCACACAGAATCTGGATCCATTTGTAGCTGTTTCAGGAGCTGTAAAAGCATGTGCGGTAACTTTATCAAAGATTGCCAATGACCTGCGTCTGATGTCCTCAGGCCCAAGAGCTGGATTTGGAGAAATCAATCTTCCGGCTAAGCAGAATGGTTCCTCTATTATGCCTGGAAAAGTCAATCCGGTTATTCCTGAGGTAGTAAACCAGGTTGCATTTAATGTGATTGGAAATGATGTGACTATTACAATGGCAGCAGAAGCAGGCCAGCTGGAGCTGAATGCATTCGAACCGATCATCTTCTATTGCCTGTTCCAGTCAATTGATACTCTTGGCTATGCGGTACAGACCTTTGTTGATAACTGCGTATCCGGAATTACTGCAAATGAGACAAGATGCCGTTACTTTGTAGAAAACAGTGTAGGAATCATAACAGCTATCTGTCCTTATGTTGGCTATCAGGAAGCTGCTGAAATTGCCAAGGAAGCTATTAAGACAGGAGAATCTGTAAGAAAACTGATCATACAGAAAGGACTTCTTACAGAAGAACAAATGAATGAGATCATGGATCCTGTACAGATGACAGAGCCTGGAATTTCAGGAAAAAACAGCATTAAAATGTAATTAATCAAAAAAATCCTCTGTTTGGTTGCGTGAAGCAGTTTGCCCAAAAGCAGCCGGCAGGGGATTTTTTTGCTTTCACCTGCTGTGCGCCTGTGGCGTTTCCATGCTGTCATCTGGGACTTTTACAGTAAAGTGAATTATGATATGATAAAAAGGAGCATTTTATTCAGGTTATGGGTGAGCTACGAAGGGAATTGGAAATTCCGTTTAAGCAGAAAAAGATGGGAATTGCCGGAGACGACAGCTGGGACGCACGGACTCATGAAGAGTATTTGCTGGATGCTGGTGAATTTATGGAATTTTCATTTATATTCAAAGGAATCTGATAATGGGTTGTCAAAAACTGTGCTTGCAATAACTTCCAGGGTTTGTTATCTTATTATGAAAAGCGAAGCGACAAAGTTTGCCTGACAGGGAAATGGTTATAGAAACAAGGCAGCCGCGCTGATGAGGTGTTTTTATGGAAGAAAAGAAAATATACACGATCGATGATATAGCCCGGGAGCTGGGGGTGAGCAAAACCACAGTTTCCAGAGCAATTTCAGGAAAAGGACGGATTGGACAGGCTACCAGGGAAAGAGTGCTTCAGTTTATTAAGGAGCATGATTACCGGCCGAATGTTATGGCGAAAGGGCTTGCTCAGAGAAAAACATATAATCTGGCACTGCTTTTGCCAAAGGACTATATTGCTACAGAATTTCCTTTTTTTAAAGACTGTATGAACGGAATCTGTGAAGTGGCATCTGATTGTGACTATGATATTATCATTTCCATGATTGAGGAAAACGATCTTTCCCAGCTGAAAAGACTGGAAAACAACAAAAAGGTGGATGGAATGATCCTTAGCAGAACTCTGGAAAATTCCCAGACACAGAAATATCTGAAAAGCTGTAATATACCATTTGTGGTAATCGGTCCATGTGAGGATGTGGATATCCCATCTGTTGACAATCAGAATCAGGAAGCCAGTCAGGAGATGACAGGTGTTCTTTTAATGAAAGGAATGAAAAAGCTGGCATTGTTAGGAGGAAATGAATCCTACAGCGTCACCCAAAGCAGGTATCAGGGATTCGTTCAGGCGCACCAGCAGCAGGGAATTCCTTTTCAGGGAGAACTGGTTTATATGAATGCGGACAATCAGATGAAGATTACAGAAGCTGTGGCGAATGCACTGGAACATGGTGCAGAGGGCTTTGTATGTATGGACGATGTGATTTGTAATATGTGTCTTAGCAGCCTGCGGGAAAAGAAGATATGTATTCCGGCAGATATAAAAGTAGCCAGTCTGTATGACAGTATAAATCTGGAAAATAACAATCCTCCTGTTACCAGTGTAAGATTCGATACAGTGCGGCTGGGGCGGATGGCATGTGCAAAGCTTCTTCAGCTTCTTGGGGAAAATCCAAAGGTAGATTTGCTGCCGCTAAATTATCAGGTTATTTTACGAGAATCCACACAGTAAAATGTGTGGATTTTTCCATCTGTAAATAGAACATCTGCAGATGGAAAAAATTCAGGTACAAACGTATTTAAGGAACAATCGGTTGCGCAAACAAAAATACTATTGTGCAATATAGCAAAAAAACGAGCTGGAAATTATATAATATTAGCTAATTGACAATAAGACTATAATGTTATATACTAAATGCACGAACAATCGGTTGCGCAAAATAACAAAACAGACCAGTTAATCGTAGTTAACAGTCACGAAATGGGCAGCAGCCGCAGGGAAAAAATCAGGAGGAAGAGATCATGAAAAAAGTAGTGAAGAAAGTAATCGCACCGGCATTAGCAGTAGCTATGGCAGCATCCTGCACAGTATGCGTAAATGCAGAGGCAGACGAAACAATTAAGTTAACTGTATGGGGCGCAGAAGAGGATCAGAACTTATTAAAAGAGCTGACAGACAAATTCCAGGAAGCTTATCCGGATCAGACATTTGACATCCAGATCGGTGTTGAATCCGAATCCACTGCGAAGGATACCGTTCTTACAGACGTTGAAGCAGCAGCTGATGTATTCTCATTTGCAGATGACCAGCTTACAGACCTTGTTAAAGCTGGCGCACTTCTGAAGCTTGATGATTATGCAGATGCTCTTCAGCTTGCAGGCAAGACACTGGACGATGTAAAAGCAGCAAATGTGGATGGTTCTATTGAGGCAGCGTCCTTAGACGGAAGCCTTTATGCATTCCCAAGAGCAGCTGATAACGGATATTTCCTTTACTATGATTCATCCGTACTTACTGAGGAAGACGTAGCAAGCTGGGACAGCCTTCTTGCAGCAGCTGACAAGGCTGGCAAGAAAGTCGGCATGACTCTTGCATCCGGATGGTACAATGCTTCCTTCTTCTACGGAGCAGGATTTACTACAGGACTGAATGATGACGGAACTACTTCCATAGATTGGAACGGAACAAGCGCAGACGGCTATACAGGCGTTGATGTTGTAAAGGGAATGCTTGATATCACTGGAAACCCGGCATTTATGGCAATCGCAGATGGTGACATTTCCAACCAGCTTGCTTCCGGAAATCTGGTAGCATGCGTATCTGGTACATGGGATGGCACTACAGCACAGGAAGTTTACGGCGATGGATATGCAGCAACCAAGCTTCCAACCTTCACTGTTGGTGATGCACAGGTTCAGCAGGGCTCTGTAGCTGGTTACAAATTTATCGGTGTGAACGGATATTCTGAGAACTCCGGATGGGCAGTTCTTCTGGCTGAGTACCTTACAAATGAAGAATCCCAGCAGGCATTCTTTGATCAGAGAGAAAGCGGTCCTTCCAACAAGAACGTAGCTGCTTCCGATTCTGTAAAAGAGAATGTAGCTCTTGGAGCACTTGCACAGCAGGCTGAATTTGCACAGGCACAGAAGGTCGGCGGAAAATACTGGGATCCAGCCCAGACATTTGGCGAACTGATCGCACAGGGAACCTTATCTGTTGATGATGATGCAGCTATCCAGGAAGCACTGGACAATTTTGTTGACGGTGCATCAGCACCATTAGAATAAATCAGAATAAAAGCTGATTAAAAGGAAATAAACCGGACGGCTCATATGCATACTGCATGTGAGCCGTTTCAAAACTAAATGGATTTACCACCGTTTGGTGGTATTGCCGTAAATGAGGAGGAGAGATATGGCAGCACAGGAAAAGACGACTGCAGCAGTAATTGGTGGATTTTTTAAAGCAATTGGTGCTTTTTTTGCTGATTTTGGAACTGCTGTGGCAAAGGGCGATGCCTTCGTCAAGCTGTCACTGGTCTGGATGGGTGCAGGCTATGTGAAGCGGAAGCAGTATGTGAAAGCAGTTCTCATGACGTTGCTTGAGATTGCAGTTATTCTGTTTACCGTTAAATTTGCCATGCAGTATGTACCAAAATTCGGAAGCCTTGGAACTGTAAAAATGGAAAAAGTCTTCAATATGAAGACCATGAAAAGTGAATTTAATGATTATGATAATTCCTTTACCATTCTTTTGTTTTCCCTGTTCAGCTTCGTCGTATGGTTTACAGCAGTGATAGTATGGATCAAAAATGTGGTAAATGTATATGAGCTTCAGAAACTGGAAGAGGCCGGGATGCATATCAATACCTTTAAGGAAGATCTGAGATCCCTTACAGAAGAGAAATTTCACATTACATTACTTACACTTCCTGTTCTTGGCGTTGTAGTTTTTACACTGATTCCGATTCTTCTGCTGATCTTTGTAGCATTTACCAATTATGACCAGCAGCATATGCCGCCTACGGAATTATTCTCCTGGGTAGGCTTTAATAACTTTGTAAGCCTGTTTGGAGGCGGCGGACTTACGTCTACCTTCGGATATGCGTTTGTAAGAGTTCTTGGCTGGACTCTTGTATGGGCATTTTTTGCAACCTTTACTACATATATTGGTGGTATTCTGCTTTCCCTGCTTTTGAACAATAAGAAAACAAGACTGCCGAAAATGTGGAGAACTTTATTTATTGTAACTATTGCAGTTCCCCAGTTCGTATCCCTTCTGCTGGTAAGAAACTTCTTCTCAAATGGAGGCATCGTAAATACGATCTGCAGCAATATCGGTCTTACAGGATTCTTACGGAGCATCGGTCTTGTATCCACAAGCTACATTCCGTTCCTTTCTGCGCCAGGCTGGGCACATGTGATGATCATTCTTATTAATATCTGGATTGGTGTTCCTTATCAGATGCTGATCGCTACCGGAGTCCTGATGAATCTTCCATCTGATCAGCTGGAAAGTGCAAGAGTGGATGGAGCTACCAGTTTCCAGATCTTCCGTAAGATCACAATGCCTTATCTGCTTTTCGTAACAGGTCCGGCACTTGTAACAGATTTTGTAAAAAATATCAACAACTTTAATGTAATCTATCTTCTGACACAGGATGTATATACCACGACAAATCAGGCAATGGCCAATTCCCAGGCGAAGGAAGTTGACCTTCTTGTAACGTGGCTGTTCCGTCTGACACAGGATTATTACAACTACAAAATGGCGTCTGCCATTGGTATCATTGTATTCATTATCTGTGCAGCATTTACCCTGTTTGCATTTAACAGAATGATCAAAGGAGATAAGGAGGGAACATATCAATAATGAAAAAGATGAAAGACAGCAGAACTTCTTCGATCGTACTGCATAATCTTTTGATCGCAGTACTGGCATTTATCTGGCTGATACCGATTATCTGGCTTTTATGTACTTCCTTCAGTTCCTATCCGGGAATGAACACAAGCACGTTCTTTCCAGCAAAATGGAGCCTTACAGCGTACCAGAAGCTGTTTCATCCGGATTCCGTGGCACAGTTCCCACAGTGGTTTCTGAATACCTTTATCATCGCGTGCTTTACCTGTGCTATTTCTACCATGTTCGTGCTTATGGTAGCATATGCCACTTCTGTTATGCGGTTTAAGATGAGAAAGCCACTTATGAACATGGCGGTTATCCTGAATCTGTTTCCAGGTATGCTTTCTATGATTGCAGTATATTTCACTTTGAAATCCTTTAACCTGACAAACAGCTATGCTGGTCTTATTATGGTTTATTCTGCTTCCTCAGGACTTGGCTATCTGATCGCAAAAGGATTTTTTGATACCGTGCCAAGAGCACTTTGTGAGGCTGCCCGTATTGATGGCTGCAGTGAGGCAAGAATCTTTTTCCAGATGGTACTTCCAATGAGCCGTCCAATCGTTGTATACACGGTAATCAGCAGCTTCCTGGTTCCATGGATGGACTTCGTATATGCGAAGATGATCCTGAATGCAGGTATTTCTTCAAAATACACAGTTGCCATCGGACTTTACAAAATGCTGGATAAGAGTCTGATCAACAATTATTTCACCCAGTTCTGTGCTGGTGGTGTGCTGGTATCTGTTCCGATATCAATTTTGTTTATGATCATGCAGAAATTTTATGTGGAAGGAATTACAGGTGGTGCTGTAAAAGGTTGATACTATATGATGGGAAAAAGGGGTGTTGTCTGGAAAACTCCGGACATTACTGCAGATGGTCTGAAAATGTTTGCCTGTGCCTGCATGCTGATCCGGACCATAGGGATTGTTGTAATTGAAAAAGGAATGATTCATCTGGATAACTATACCCAGGAGAGTCTGAACCAGGCAATGGCCCAGGATTCCCGTCTTATGACCCTTGCAGGACTTGGTTCGGTATTCCAGCTGGTGGGTGGATTGGCACTTCCCATATTTGCCTATCTGCTGGTTGAGGGAATCCGGAATACTTCCAGTTATAAGAAATATATTCTGGCAATGCTGATCACAGCATTTATAAGTGAGATACCTTATGATCTTGCAATGAGCGGTAAAATCCTGGATGCATCCGCTCAGAATGGCATGTTTACCATGTGTATCTGTCTGATTCTGCTGAAATGTTTGGAAATGACCGAAAGCATAAAGGGTGTCGCAGGAGGC
Organism: uncultured Blautia sp.; assembly: GCA_934408705.1. Classification (GTDB taxonomy): domain Bacteria; phylum Bacillota; class Clostridia; order Lachnospirales; family Lachnospiraceae; genus Blautia_A. The sequence goes on from CAKRVL010000038.1 coordinate 8,585, forward strand.
TTTGCAAGACTTCTGGAAATCCTGGCAGCTATATTATGGACCAATATTTTGCGGTCAGAATATGGGCTATGCATGATACTTTTGACCGCAGTATTTTATTTATTTTATACAAAAAATGTGATAAAAACGATCCTTGGAGGGCTGATCAGTCTGATGTATGTGACCGGACCTTTGGCTTTTTACGGATTATGGTGTTACAACGGGGAAAGAAAAAATCGTGTTAATAAATATGTATATTATGCTGTTTATCCGGTAAGTCTGCTGGTTCTGGCCGGAGTGGTGAAGGTGCTGAATTTTTAATGTTTTCCTGAACGCATTCTGGTAACTGGCAGGTATGATTTAGCAGCATATTTTGCAAAAAGCTGTATGAGGAGAAACAATATGGAATTTAAAACAGATAAATTGCTTCACGGCGGTGACTATAATCCTGAGCAATGGTTGAAAAGACCGGATATTCTGGAAAAAGATGTGGAAATGCTTAAGGAATCCGGCTGTAATGTAGTCAGTGTCGGGATGTTTTCCTGGTCAACGCTGGAGCCTGAAGAAGGCGTATTTCAGTTTGGATGGCTTTTGGATGTAATTGACAAATTGTACAAAAACGGGATTTCCACCATTTTGTCTACCCCCTCTGGTGCGAGACCATTGTGGATGGCCAAGAAATATCCGGAAGTTCTGAGAGTGGATGAGACAAGACACAGAAATCTTTTTGGATTTCGGCATAATCATTGCTATACATCTCCTGTTTATCGGGAGAAAATCCGTATTATCAACAAAAAACTTGCACAGGAAGTGGGAAATCATCCTGGGGTGATTTTGTGGCATATTTCAAATGAATATGGCGGAGAGTGTCATTGCCCGCTGTGCCAGGAAGCTTTCCGTAAATGGCTGAAAGAGAAGTATGGAACCATTGAGAATCTTAATGACCGCTGGTGTACAACCTTCTGGAGCCATACTTATCAGAATTTTGACCAGATCGAGAGCCCATCAAAAATCGGTGAGACGCAGCTGCATGCGCTGAATCTGGACTGGAAGCGCTTTGTAACCCACCAGACCGCTGATTTTCTTCGTCACGAGATCTGCGCGGTAAGAGAAGGTGGGAGCAAGCTTCCTACAACGGCCAATCTGATGCACTATTTTGGCGGTCTGGATTACTTTAAGCTTGCAAAAGAAATAGATGTGGTTTCCTGGGATACTTATCCCACCTGGCACAAGGAAGCTCTTATTGATACGGCATATGATAACGGAATGTGTCATGACCTGATCCGTTCCCTGAAAGTGGGCCAGCCGTTTTTACAGATGGAATCCTGTCCGTCCTCTACGAACTGGCAGAGTGTGAGCAGGCTGAAAAAGCCAGGAATGCTGTTTGCACAGTCTATGCAGGCTATTGCTCATGGAAGTGACGGTGCTTTGTACTTCCAGATTCGCCAGAGCCGCGGTGCTTCTGAGAAGTTTCATGGTGCTGTGATCGACCATTACGGTGGCAACGATACAAGAGTATTTAAGGAAGTGGCACAGGTAGGAGAAAGTCTGAAACAGCTGAAAGAACTGACCGGAACAACGGTAAAAAGCCAGGTGGCAATGATCTATGACTGGGACAGCCAGTGGGCTATGGAGGACAGCCAGGGCCCCAGAAACAAAGGACTTCATTATCTGGAAACCATGTTGAAATATTACAGAGGCTTCCGTAAGCAAGGTCTGAACGTGGACCTGATCGATATGACCTGCAGCCTGGATTCCTACAAGATTCTGGCAATGCCTATGGTTTATATGTTTAAAGAAGGATTCCCTGAAAAAGTACGCCGGTTTGTGGAAAACGGAGGTACACTGATTACCAGCTGTTGGTCTGGAATCGCAGACGATACAGATCGCTGCTATCTGGGGGGAACTCCTTATGGACTTATGGATGTGCTGGGTGTGAGAAGTACAGAGATTGACGGACTTTATGACTGGGAAGAGAATCAGATGGTTCCGGTTTCCGGCAACAGTCTTGGTATGGAGAAGACCTATACCTGTCAGTATCTGTGTGATCTCGTGGAGCTTCGCGGGGCAACTTCTGTAATGAGCTATGGAAGTGACTTCTATCAGGGCTATCCATGTGTAACAGCTCATGAATATGGAAAAGGAAAAGCCTGGTATGTGGCTGCCATTGGTCAGAAAGAGTTTTATTCAGAGTTTCTTAAGAAGATAGTAAAGGAGAGCGGTGTATCCTGTGGAATTCAAGAGCAGATTCCGGATGCGCTTGAGATCACTGTAAGAGAAAGTGAAAATGAAAAGTATTACATTTACCAGAATTTCGGAACAGAAGCAGTGAAAGTACCTGTGCCGGAGGGGGAATGCAGCTGGATTTATGGAAATCCGGAAAAACTGCTGAAGGTTTATGAGCTGGCAGTAATTAAAATAAAGAAATAAACCCAAGGGTGCTGCAGATTTGCAGCGCTCTTTTTTCTTACAAAACAGACAAAAAGGAATGCTGAAGAATAAGTTGCAATGCGAAATTGGGAATGGTATTCTAAAGAATAGAAGGAGGTGCCCTGTGCAAAAGGAACTATTGGAACAGCTTCGTAAAATTACAGAAGAAGAAAAAAGAATTTTAAATGGAGAGGCAGAAGTGGACAAGGATCTTTACACATCCGGCAGTGGTTTTACCGTTGACAGCAGCAAAATGTTGGAAGAGGGAAAGCTGATCGCAATCCGTACCCATACCAGATTTGTTCATTTTCCCCTTCATCGTCATAATTATGTGGAAGTGTTATATGTGTGCGAGGGATCCCTTACTAATATTATAGATAGCAAACAAGTCATTGTGGGAAAGGGGGAGTTGCTCTTTCTTAACCAGTTTACCCATCATGAAATCCTGGCGGCAGGCAGGAATGATATTGCCATTAATTTTATGATCTTGCCGGAATTTTTCGATGTGGCATATTCAATGGCTGGAAACAACAATGTTCTGGCAGATTTTCTTGTGAATGTATTGCGCCGGGATAACCAGCAGGGAGAATATCTACATTTTAAAGTATCAGAAGTGCTGCAGATTCAGAATCTTCTTGAAAATATTATCTATTCTCTTGTAACAGGAAGGGGTAATCAGAACAAAATCAATCAGACCACAATGGGGCTTATTTTTTTATATCTGATGGATTCAGTCCAGTATGTTGAGATGCGTCTGCCCAATCAGTATGAGAATATGTTATCCATGACTACCCTGGATTATATTGAGCAGAAATACCGCACTGCTACATTGACAGAGCTATGCGATATACTTCATCTTCCTATGCATGTATTAAGTAAAATGATAAAGAAAACCACAGGCTTTAATTTTAAGGAACTTCTTCAGCGGAAACGCCTTAGTAAGGCCGTGGAGCTGATGTGTGAAACAGACCTTCCTATCAGTGACATAATTGCAGCGGTGGGATATGAGAATAACAGCTATTTTCATCGTGTATTCAAAGAAAGATATAAAATGACACCACGAGCTTTCCGCGTGGCTAATAAGAAAAATGATAAAGTAAGATTATGAAGAATGTGTAAAAGTATTCTTACAAAAAATTTATCATTTGTTCAAAAATAATTTTTGAATTGTTTATAAAAGGTTGACATTCAATTGGAAAAAAAATAAAATAACTATAACGTTTAAGATTTTTCTTATTATATAGAGGGGAAAAGTCTCAGGCAAATAAAAATATCAAGGAGGAAGTAAAATGAAAAAAATGTGTAAAAAAATTGTCAGTCTTCTTCTTGCAGCAGTGATGGTGCTCACAATGACCGCCTTCGCTTCTGTTGTTTATGCCGCTGACGAGGACAGCGTTGAAGCTGATCCGAACTTCAAGATGGGAGTTATTCTTGTAGGTGATGAGACAGAAGGTTATTCAGCAGCTCATATCGCTGGTGTTAAGGAAGCTGCTAAAGAGCTGGGCCTTGACGACAGTCAGATCATCTGGAAATACAAAGTTCCGGAAGATTCCAGCTGCTACGATGCAGCAATCGACCTTGTCGGACAGGGATGCTCTATGGTAATCGGTAACAGCTATGGACATCAGACATATCTGGTACAGGCTGCTCAGGAATATCCGGATGTAACATTCGTTTCCATGACAGGTGATTTTGCAGCAATCAGTGGATGTGAGAATTTCAAGAATGCATTTACCAACATCTATGAATCCCGCTATGTATCCGGTGTCGTAGCTGGTCTGAAGCTGAAAGAGATTCTTGAGGATGGTACTCTTACTTCAGAGACACAGCCAGACAGCTTTGATGCAGATGGCAATGTAAAGGTTGGTTATGTTGGAGCATTCAGCTACGCTGAGGTTGTTTCCGGTTATACTGCATTCTACCTTGGTATTAAGAGCGTTGTTCCGAATGTTGTAATGGAAGTTAAGTACACAAACTCCTGGTTTGATATTGACAAAGAGGGTGCAGCAGCTGAGGCACTTATTGCAAACGGCTGTGTGATCATCGGACAGCATGCAGACTCTACAGGTGCTCCTGCAGCTACACAGAAGCTTCACGATGATGGCAAGATTTGCTACTCTGTAGGCTACAATATTGATATGCTTGAGACTGCTCCTACAGCAGCACTTACCTCTGCAACCAATAACTGGGCAGTATATTACAAACATGCAATCGCAACTGTAATGGGCGGCGGAGATCTTGAGCAGGATTGGTCTGCAGGATATAATGATGATGCAGTAGGAATCACAGCACTTGGTGAGTCCTGTGCTGAAGGAACTGCAGATTATGTTGCTGACGTTGAAAGCAAGCTGAAAGATGGTTCTCTTCAGGTATTTGATACCTCTACATTTACTGTAGGCGGTGAGGAAGTTACTTCTGCACCGGTTGATCTTTCCTTCATGGATTACACAACTGATCCTGCAACTGTTGTATATCAGGGCGAGACTGTTGAAGCAATCGAGGATGGACATTTTGCAGAGTCCACATTCAGAAGTGCCCCATACTTTACACTTCGTATTGATGGAATCACAGAGGATGCAGACGCTGTTGAATAAATAATCTGAGAAACCACGAATTACATGAATCCAAAAGGGGAGCTCTAAAAAGCTTCCCTTTTGTTAGCTTTGTTCACAGTTACAGTAAAGCTGTATCAGAATAGGATACAGCGCTAAAAAAATAAAGGGAAGGGAGGCACAACACTTTGGAATATGCCATACAGTTAAAAAATGTTACCAAAACATTTGGGAAAGTTGTTGCCAACAAAAATGTAAACCTTGATGTAAAAAAAGGTGAGATCCTCTCCCTCCTGGGAGAAAACGGAAGTGGAAAAACCACTTTAATGAACATGATTTCCGGTATTTATTTTCCGGATTCAGGAGAGATTCAGGTAGATGGAAAGCGTGTGGAGATCCGTTCACCAAAAGATGCCTACGATCTGGGAATCGGTATGATTCACCAGCACTTTAAACTGATCGACGTCTTCAGTGCCACTGAGAATATTGCACTTGGTCTTGATAAAAAGCAGAAATTTGATCTGAAAGAGGTTCGTAAAAAAGCACAGGCTATCTGTGACAGATATCACTTTGAACTGGATCTGGATCAGAAGGTTTACGAGATGAGTGTATCTCAGAAACAGACGCTGGAAATTGTAAAGGTTCTTTACAGAGGCGCAAATATTCTGATCCTGGACGAGCCAACAGCGGTACTGACACCTCAGGAGACAGCCCGTCTGTTTGAGGTTATCAGGAATATGAAAGCAGATAACAAATCAGTTATCATTATTACTCATAAGCTTCATGAGGTTCTGGAGATTTCTGACCGTGTTGCCATTCTGAGAAAAGGAGAGTATATAGGTACCGTAGATACCTGTGAGGCTACTGAAAATTCTCTCACAGAGATGATGGTTGGTAAGAAGGTGGAACTGAATATTGCACGCTCTGCGCCTGTAAATCCGGTGAAACGACTTTCCGTTTCCCATCTGACGGTGTATAACCGTGAGGAGATTAAAGTACTGGACGATGTCAGCTTTGACGTTTATGGCGGTGAGATCCTGGGAATTGCCGGAATTTCCGGAAATGGACAGAAAGAGCTTCTGGAAGCCATTGCAGGCCTTCAGATCACAGGTCAGGGCAGCAGCATCGAATTTTATGAAAGAGGAAAAGAAGACCAGCCTCTTCAGCTGGTTGGAAAAACGCCGAAGAAAATTCGTGATGCAGGTGTTCACCTTGCATTTGTACCGGAAGACCGTCTTGGAATGGGACTTGTAGGTTCTATGGGTATGACAGGAAATATGCTTCTGAAAAGCTATGGAAAAGGTGCATCCCCGCTTACAGACATGCGTACTCCCAAGAAGATGGCAGAGAAGGTTAAGGAAGAGCTTGAAGTTGTGACTCCAAGTCTGAATACTCCGGTATCCCGTCTTTCCGGAGGAAATGTACAGAAGGTTCTTGTTGGCCGTGAGATTGCAGAAGCACCTACTGTACTGATGACTGCCTATGCAGTGCGTGGTCTTGATATCAATACCTCTTATACCATCTATAATCTTCTGGATGAAGAGAAGAAAGAGGGGGTTGCCGTAGTCTATGTAGGTGAGGATCTGGACGTTCTCATTGATCTGTGTGATCGTATCCTGGTACTTTGCGGCGGTAAAGAGAATGGTATTCTGGATGCCAGAACGACTACGAAAGAAGAAGTTGGACTTCTTATGACAAATCTTCGGAAGGAGGGAAAATAAATGAGTGACACAAAAACTAAAGAACCCTTGATCCGAATTATTAAGCGCGACAGAAGCAGCTTCGGGTACAAGGTATGGGTTCGTGCGGCTGCCATTATTCTGGCGCTTGTAGTAGATGCGATTTTTATTTACAGTGTAACAGGCCTGAATCCATTATCTGTATATGGTGTTATGTTAAACGGTACCTTTATGACAAGCATCCGTTTTTCCTGGGCAATGCGAGATCTGGTAACCCTTCTCTGCATTGGTATTGCCCTTGCTCCTGCGTTTAAAATGCGCTTCTGGAACATCGGTGCAGAGGGACAGGTGCTGATGGGAGGTCTTGCCACAGCTATGGTTATGGTAAAATGTGGTGCCAGCCTTCCTACCCCGGTGCTTTTTCTGGTGATGTTCCTTACCAGTGTGATCGCCGGAGGTCTCTGGGGCTTTATTCCGGCAGTGTTCAAGGCGTACTGGAATACAAATGAGACACTTTTTACCCTTATGATGAACTATGTGGCAACCAGCATTGTTGCATGCATGACCAATATCCTTCGAGGAAAGGCTTCCAGCCTTGGTAAGCTGAACATGTCTACACAGGTTGGATGGTTCCCGCAGTTTATGGGACAGAGATATAATATTAACATTCTCATTGTAATGATTCTCATGTTTGTAATGTTCTTCTATCTGAAATATTCCAAACAGGGTTACGAGATTACCGTAGTAGGTGAGTCTGAGAACACAGCAAGATATGCCGGAATTAATGTTAAATGGGTAACAATCCGTACAATGATCATCTCCGGAGCTATCTGCGGTCTGGTAGGTTTCCTGATCGTTGCAGGAAGAGACCAGACTATTTCCACCACATCCGCGGGCGGAAATGGATTTACTGCTATCATTGTTGCATGGCTTGCAAAATTCAATACTTTTTACATGGCACTGATTTCCTTCCTGCTGATCTTTCTGTCAAAGGGAGCAGCTGAAATTGCTTCCGCATACAGCCTGAATGACTATGCGGCAAGTATTATTGAAGGCGTGATTCTGTTCTTTATCCTTGGAAGTGAATTCTTCATCAACTATAAAATGATCTTCCGTGGTTCCAAAAAGGAGGTGCACTAAATGAGTAATCTGATTGCGTGGATCATCAGGGCAATTCCATTTGGAACAATCATCATGTTTGGTTCCATGGGTGAGATCACTACTGAGAAATCAGGAAACCTGAATCTTGGTGTTCCGGGAATTATGTATCTTGGCGGCTTTGCTGGCTTCGCCAGCTCCTACTTTTATGAGAAAAATTCAGCAGATCCAAAGGGCTGGATATGTGTGATCCTGGCGCTTGTGGCAGCAATTGCAGCCTCCATGCTGGGAGGGCTGATTTTCAGCTTCCTTACCATTACCCTTCGTGCAAACCAGAATGTAACCGGTCTTGCACTTACCACATTCGGTATGGGTGTTGCCAATTTCTTTGGTGTATTTATTTTAAATGGTGCAAGCTACACTGCAGCACCGCTGGCATACGCTTCTTTTTCAAAGAAGATTCCATTCCTGTCCAGTAAGCTGGGAATTGTAAGTAAAACTGTTTTTGCCTATGGTTTTCTGGTGTATGCGGCAATCATTATTGCTGTTGTTCTGCATTATGTGCTGAACAAAACAAGAGTAGGTCTGAATCTTCGGGCTGTAGGTGAAAATCCGGGAACTGCAGACGCAGCCGGAATCAATGTAACCAAATATAAATATCTGGCAACCTGTATTGGTGCCGGCCTTTCCGGAATCGGCGGATTATATTACGTCCTGGATTATAATCAGGGCATCTGGGCGACAACGGGACAGATAGAAGCTCTTGGCTGGCTGGCTGTTGCACTGGTTATATTTACCACATGGAAACCTCTGAACTGTATCTGGGGTGCGTATCTTTTTGGTATGCTCTACTGGTTGTATCAGTTCCTTCCAAGTATTCTTGGAATTAAGGTTGCAAGTTATGTTACAGATTTGATCCAGATGGTTCCTTATGTAGTTACCATTATCGTTCTGGTTGTGGTAAGCTTCCGAAAGAAAAAAGAAAATCAGCCTCCGGAGAGCCTGGGACTTTCTTATTTCCGAGAGGAAAGATAACAGGGATTGGTTTGACGAAATACTGAAACTTCAGAATCCTCTGCTCATGCTGTTTTGTGCAGCCTGAGCAGAGGATTTTTGCACTTTTTTCTTATAGGCACAGACAGGAAAACTGACGGAAAATTCCTACATATCAGAAGTAAAGGATAAAACCAAATGTAGAATGATATGGAGGAATTTTTTTACCTTTCAAACAGTAATACAATCTGTGAAAAATCAGTGTCCGCGGGAAAAGAAAGTTTACAAAATATTTCGAAAATGTTATATTATTATTAAATGACATGCGAAACATATAGAATGGATAGCTGGTTCATGCCTTTACAGTTATCAGAAAGGAATAAAAATATGAAAAAAAGATATGTTCTTGCTGCACTGGCAGCTATGACAGTACTTGCAGGCTGTGGAGATAATGCTTCCCAGCAGAAAAACACGGACAATACTACCCAGGAGAGCACAGCAGAGGATGATCTGAAAGCAGCAGATCCGGATGCAGATGGTGAAGAACTTGATCCTGAGTTTTCCCAGGATGTAGAAGAGAATGAAGTAATCGAAGCAGATGCAGCAGAAGAAGAGAAGGCACTGGAGCCCATCACACCATCTGAGTATCTTGTCCAGAAGGCTTCTGATTATGTGAAGCTTGGCGATTATGATGGCGTAGAAGTGACGAAATATACCTACGAAATTACAGATGATATGGTACAGGACGAAATTCAGGGAGAGCTGGAGGATGCCAGTGAGGAGGAGTCTACAAATGCACCATCTGAGGATGGGAATACCATATATATGAACCTGACAGCTACCGTAGACGGAGAGGAAGCTGCTGATCCGGAAGAGACCTTTATTACCCTGGGACAGGAAGAATATGGTGCTGAATTTGACGAGAAGCTTACAGGTGTATCCACAGGAGATACTCTTGAATTTACCATCACATACGGGGATGATACCTGGCAGGAGGACTGGCAGGGGAAAACAGTGGATTTCTCAGTGGAGGTGACAGATGTTACCAAATCTGAGGTTCCTGAGTATAATGAGGACTATGTGAAAAATTATACCGGATATGATACAAAAGAAGAATATGAGGCTTCTGTGAGAGAATATCTGGAGCAGTCCTATGAGGAACAGAGTGCTTATGATCAGTCAGAAGAGCTGATCAGTGCATGCCTTGAGCGTACAGAGTTTACAGGAGAATATCCGGAAGACCTGTTTGAAGCCTGCAAGGAGGAAGCTTTGTCTGCTTATTCCATGTTTGTGGATGAAGGTGGAGATGTAACTGATGTGCTTGATATGTTTGGCCTCACTGAAAGCGATATTGAAGAGGAAGCAAAGAATCTGGTAAATCGTCGCCTTTTCATCAGCGCTTATGCACAGGCAAATAATATAGAAGTAACAGAAGATGATTATGTGTCATATGTAAATGAATATGCCGATTATTATGGCGAAAGCGCAGCAGACTTTGAAGCCTTATATACTCGTGAGACACTTGTAAATGCTCTTTATGAGAGTAAGGTAATAGATCAGCTTTTGGAAAAAGCCAAGGTAACGGAAAAAGAATATACAGGGGACGCTTCAGAAGAAGATATGTATGAAGATGGTGAGCTCCTGGACGACATGGAGCTTGTAGAAGAGGGGGAAGAAGGCACAGAAGAATAAGAGTGCATTGCGGAATAAGAAGCGGTGCTGTAAGAAAATAACTATTTTTCAAAAAAATTTATCTTTTATTTTAGCGCCAGCTATGGTATAGTTAATGATACGCGACAATGGACGGACAGCATTCTGAATGAGGTTTCAGAAGGTTTGTCCGCCCATTTGTTATAAAAAGCCATAGTAAAAATGGTAATGTAAAGGAGGAACAAGATGAAATTTTCAGAAATGCCGTACAGCCGTGTGGATTTTCCAGCCGTGCTTGCGCAGGGGAAAGAAATCATCAGCCGTGCTTCCCAGGCGAAGAGTGGAGAGGAGCAGTTTGCGATTCATCAGGAATTTAACAAGCTGGTAGATCATGTAAGCACTCTTTGCACAATCGCACATATCCGCAGAGATGGGAATGTAGCAGATGAGTTCTATGAAGCTGAGAATGCTTATTACGATGAAATGCTTCCACAGATGACAGCTATGGGAAATGAGTATCAGAAGGTGCTTTTTGCAACTCCATATCGTGCATATATGGAGGAGAAAATCGGACCGGTTGCATTTAAATCCATGGAGCTGGAGATGAAGTGCTTTAACGACAGCCTGATTCCCCTTATGCAGGAGGAGAATACACTCTCTACCCGTTACAGAAAGCTGATCGCTTCTGCGAAGATCATGTGGGAGGGCGAGGAACTGAATCTTTCCCTTATGAGCAAATATATGCGTTCATCAGATCGTGATACCCGTAAGAGAGCATGGGCTGCTTATTCAGAATTCTTTGAAGAAAATAAAGATGAGCTTGATGAAATCTATGATCTGCTTGTGAAGAACCGTACTAAGCAGGCACAGATGCTCGGCTTCGAGAATTACATTGATATGGGATACTGCCGTATGAACCGTAACTCCTATACCAAAGAAGATATTCAGAAGCTTCGCGACCAGGTTAAGACTGTATTTGTACCTCTTGCGTCAAAGATGCATAAGAACCGTCAGGCTCGTCTTGGAGTAGAGAAGCTTCACTACTATGATAACAGTGTGTACTTCCCACAGGGAGATCCGGCGCCAACAGGCACACCGGAAGAAATCCTTGAAAGCGGACGTAAGATGTACACAGAGATGTCTGAGGAGACAAGAGATTTCTTCAATATGATGATGGAGAATGAGCTTTTCGATGTATTCGGACGTAAGAACAAGGCTACAGGCGGTTATATGACTGAGCTTCCGGATTACGGCGTGCCGTTTATTTTTGCAAACTTTAATGGTACAAGTGGTGATGTGGATGTTATTACACATGAGTGCGGACATGCTTTCCAGAGCTATGTAGCCGGTAAAGATCCAATTACAGATCATTACCGTTATCTGACTATGGAGACTGCAGAGATCCATTCCATGTCTATGGAATTTTTTGCAGAGCCGTGGATAGAGCTTTTCTTCGGAGAAAGAGGAGACGATTACCGCAAGATGCATCTGGAGGATGCAATCGACTTTATTCCATATGGAACTATGGTAGACGAATTCCAGCACATTGTATATGGTAATCCGGAGATGACACCGAAGGAACGCCGGGATGCATGGAATCAGCTTGAGAAGGAGTACCGCCCGTTCCTGGATGCAACAGGATGCAGATTTATGGAAGAAGGAAGATACTGGCAGAGACAGCATCATATTTATGAGTCTCCATTCTATTATATTGATTATGTTCTTGCACAGCTTTGTGCATTCCAGTTCAAGGCACGCATGGAGAAAGATCATGCGGGTACATGGGCTGATTACATGAAGTTATGTGAGCTTTCAGCAAGTGATTTCTATCCGTCTATGCTGAAGCAGGTTGGACTTATCGTTCCATTTGAAGAAGGCTGTATTCAGAAAATTGTAGATGAGCTGGATAAAAAACTGGACTAAATCCGCGAGGCTGTGAATGTGCTAAAGGCACTAAGACAGGAAAAGTGAGGCAGATACGTGAAAAAATACAGGAATGATTATCGACAGAGTGGGAAAGAATTTGACTATACCGGAAAATGGCATGGTACGGAAATGTCTGTGGAAGAACTGGAAAAGTATGGTTATCTTTATACAGGACTTATGACAGGTGTTCTTCTGATCTATATTGCCAGCCTTATGCTGAATAATGCAGGCAGCAGGGTTTTCTGGATCCTGATTCCTCATATGCTGATGATCTTCCCTGTTTCTTATGGGATTATGGGAGGTGTATCCCTTATCCTTTTTTGCAAAAAAAGGGATAAGGGAGAAAAATCCCAGGTAAGGATTCCCCAGGAACATATTGGCCATATGACACGGGCAGAGTATGAAAAGGGAATCAGAAGACCTGTAAGATGCAGCGTAGCTGTTGTGGGATTTTCACTTTTTACATGTCTGTCAAACTTGATTTTTATGGTTCGTGGGACTGGAAATATGTCCTGTGGAGGAGACATATTGTTCGAAATTGCTGCAGCTATTATTTTAGCACTGGGAAGTGTTAGTGCTGTGCAAAGCTGCCAAATTAAAGCAAAATTTACAATTTTTGATTGAAAAACTTTCATTTTTTAACAAAAATGGACAAAATTCCAGACATAATTTATTAGTTAACTATTGCACATGTAATAAAACATGGTAAAATAGAAAGGCATAAGGCAACATTTTTTGTTGTCAGCGTTGCTAAAACTCATAAAAAGGAGGATAAGATATGAGCAAGAAGAAGTTAATGGCCCTGTTATTAACAGGTGTCATGGCAGCATCAACAGTGA
>CAKRVL010000039.1 GCA_934408705.1 uncultured Blautia sp.
TTTTCGCTACATCATCGATTGAATACATATTAGTGCTCCTCCTTTGTTATATGCTCAGTAATTATCCCGATTATAACCAATTCCATTCGCTATGTCAATTATCCTAAGCCTCATAACACATTTTCATTACTCCTTCTCCCCTTCATTCGCTTCCTCCAACATAACGCTCTCCTGTACCTGTATGTCAGCATACTGGACACGAAGAACTGCCTGAGGCCAGTTTATGCTGACCATTGCGTTTTTCTCTTTTTCCATACCGGCTTTGCGAATTAGGTCCAGAAGCTCATTTAATATTTCTTTTGTCAGGTATCCGCCCCGCCAGTGAAAAACAAACACCTTTCCTTTCTTAGCGGCCTGCAAAGACCGCTTGTATACATCCTCCAGTTTGGTAAAGGATAATTTCTTCTCTTTGTAGTAAAAATGATCATGATCATTGCAATGAGGCGCAGGCGCGATCAAGGGCTCGTGATCGCGAAAGATCTGCTGATCATCCAGATTGAAATAGTCATAGCGGATTTCCGTGTTTTCGTGATCTTTTCCCAAGCTGTTGTCAAAAGTGGCATCTAAATGATAATAGGTACTATTTATTTTTACAATGTTCCAGGTGTGCCGGTATTTGATTCCTTTTTCCGGATTGTTGCCGCAAATTGCGATCACACACCATACACCAAGCGCATCCAGAAGAACCTTCACCGCTTTCGCAATGCCCTCGCATACCCCCACGCCCTGTCCAAGAGGACCTATGATCTCATGGGAATATGCTTTTTTCAGTTTGTCATAACGGACATTTTCGCAGATAAAATCGTGCACATATTTCTCTTTTTCCCACTGGGACAGCTTCTGTGCCGGACGGATAAGCTTCTCCACCCTGGCCGCCATAGTCTTCTGATGCTCCCGGATCTTATTTTTATCAAAAAGATACTCGGGTATAAAAATCAGATTGGGAGATTCTTTATAATAACGATATTTATAGTTGGTCACCCAGAATATTTCCGGATGATCCAACCTCATCTGAAAAAACACATTATAAAGCTCCTCTCCGGAAAGCGCCGGAATCTGAAATTCATCCAATAGATTTTTCACCCCGGCAAAGATGTTGTGATAAGCTGCCTGCTGGGGTTTGTTCATATGATTATAATAATATGGTTCCATCAGCATTCCACAGCCACTTTGATCACGCCATCTCGCTTATTTTCAAAGAGCTCATACGCTTCCTCAATTCTGCAAAGAGGATAGGTATGTGTGAGCAACGGCTCTGTATCAAGTCTGCCCTCCGCAATCAGCTTCAGAGTTTCTTCGCAATGACAGCCATCTACTCCTCCGGTTTTAAATGTAAGATTCTTACCATACATATCAGGAAGAGGAAGTATCTGAGCTTTGTCATAAAGTGCCACCACAGTCACAATCGCATTTGGTCTTGCACATTCCCAGGCCAGACGAAATGTAGATTCCGCTCCAGCGACTTCAAGAACCACATCTGCTCCTCCATGCTCACTGTTATCCAAAGTAAACTCCTTGCATTCTTCCGGTGATACAGTGAGAACTTCCGGATAATGTTCCTTAATAAAACTAACACGTTTTTCATCTTTTTCGCACATAATGATCCGCTTCGGTTTCTTCAACATCACACAAAGCAGCGTGCAGATTCCGGTAGGGCCGGCTCCAATGATCAGCACCGTATCTTCCTCTGTAATCTGGGAAATATGTGCCGCCCAATAGCCGGTAGCAAGAACATCTCCCACCAACAAAGCCTGCCTGTCAGTAACTTCATCCGGAATTCTGTTAAGTCCCTGATCTGCAAAGGGTACCCGCACGTACTCTGCCTGACCTCCGTCTATGCGGCAGCCAAGAGCCCAGCCGCCATTTTTATCTGTGCAATTATTAACATAACCTTTTTTGCAGAAAAAGCATTCCCCGCAGAAGGTTTCCACGTTTACCGTTACTCTATCTCCCGGTTTCACATTGGTTACACCACTTCCAGCTTCTTCTACGATTCCTACCATTTCATGGCCAACTGTTATCCCCGGAACTGCGCGTGGCACACTTCCGTGCTTGATATGCAGATCACTGGAACAGATGCTGGCAAGTGTTACCTTTACAATAGCATCCCTGTCATCCATAAGCACAGGCTTAGGCTTTTCCATTAATTCAAATTTTCCTTTTGAAACATATGTATATGTCTGCATTTTTATCTCATCTCCTTCTGAAAGTTTATTTTTAAGCACGACTCATTCATGGCTGCCGTCCGGAACTTTCATAGTAAATATAAAAACAAGTGAACTCAGCAACAACATATAAGGATACAGCAGCATTGGAAGTATATCAAATGCACTGACTACTTCTCCTAAACTGGCTGCCGCAGAAACAGCAACAAGCATTTGCGCTCCGTATGGTAAAATCCCCTGAAAAATACAGGAGAATGTATCCAGGATAGATGCAGCTTTTCTGGAACTGATACCGTAATCCTTTGACATTTCTTTTGCAATTGGATTTGCCATAACGATTGCAACTGTATTATTGGCAGTAGCAATATCCATTAACCCAACTAACAATCCCATTCCCAGAAGTCCGCCTTTTTTTCCTTTAAACACTTTCTTTATCCAATACAATAAAGCAGAAAATCCACCGTACTCCTTGATCAGGGCACAGATTGCAGCTACCAGAATCGCAACCATACTGGTTTCAAACATCCCTGCAGCGCCGGTTCCCATATTTCCGATCAGGTCTGTGGGCGCTATCATTCCTGTTGCAATCATAATCACTGAGCCACTTAGAATACCTGTGATCAGTACAAAAAATACATTAAATCCGATGATTCCACCTATAAGGACCAGAATATAAGGAATGGTCTGTATTAAATCATATTTTTCTTTAATGAATCCACCATTGTAATTTTTCACAGACAAAACCAACAGAATAATAATGCTGGCAATGGCAGCCGGCAGTGCAATAAAGAAATTCTCCTTAAATTTATCTTTCATCTCACAGCCTTGTCCATTACATGCAGCAATAGTTGTATCTGATATAAATGACAGATTATCTCCAAACATGGCGCCGCTCATAACGGAGCCAATACAAACCGGCAATGCAAATCCGGACGCTCTTGCTACCGCAATTCCAATAGGAACGATCAAGGTAATTGTTCCTACAGAAGTGCCCATTGCAAGAGAAACAAAACAGCTTACTACAAAAAGCACAACAACTGCAAACTGAGGCGGAACCAGTGACAAAATAAAATATGCAACACTGTTTGCTGATGTTCTTCCCACTATACCTACAAAAATACCTGACAGCATAAAGATTATGATCATTGTAATAATGTTGGGATCACTGATTCCCATCCCCATAACTTCCAGCTTATCATTCAATTTAAGCTCCCGGTTCTGTATACAGGCAACAAGCAATGCAACCAGAAATATCACAACAACGGGAATTTTATAAAATCCCATCTCGATATCCAGGCCATATTCAAATAATATGCCAAGCCCCAGATACAAAACAACAAACACTACTATAGGTAGCAGTGCTTTCCCATTTTTTTCATTTTTCCTCATCCTACACTTATCTCCTTCTTCGTTATAATCCTAATAGTACCATTTTTGTGCCGGCTTCTCAATAGCAAGTCAACTGGATATTTTGCATAAAAAGTCCCGGCAGGCTCTTGCTTCTGAGTGCTCAAACTCAAATGCATGGAACCTGCCGGGAAATTTTATTTTCATCAACCTCTAAGCTACAGCTTACTGATAATCTGTCGTTTATATTCCAAAAACTCTTCCGACAACGCAAAATCCTCTGCCCTTGGCATTTTCTCCCGGATCACAATTTCGTCTTTGATCGTTCCCGGAGTTCCGTTCAGAATATAAATCCTGTCAGACAAAAGAATGGCTTCGTCAATATCATGGGTGATAAACAAGGTGGACAGATCAATATGCTGCATAACCTCCAGATACCACTTATGCACACTGGCCTTGGTCAGCGTATCTAATGCACTGAAAGGCTCATCCAGAAGAGCAACTCCGCTGGAACTTAAATATGTACGAAGAAGAGCCGCGCGCTGGCGCATACCACCGGACAGCTGACTTGGATACTGATACTGAGTGCCTTCCAGCCCAAATTCTGCAAAAAGAGGATTGGCCTTTTCTCTGGCTTCTGCTTTTTTCATGCCTTTTAGCACAAGCGGAAGAGCTACGTTATCGATCACTTTCTTGTGGGGAAGGAGAAGATCCTTCTGTAACATGTAGCTGATGCTTCCAGGAGAGGAAGTCACATCCTGATCTTTCAGATAAACCTTTCCTTCATCTGGACTGATGATTCCGGAAAGCACATTAAATAATGTGGTTTTTCCCGAGCCGCTGACTCCCAGAAGAGAAACCAGCTCTCCCTGCTCCAGATGAATAGAAATGTCCTCCAAAACCTTTTTTTCACTATATGTTTTTGAAATATGTTCTGCTCTTAAAATTATTTTACTTTGTGACATTCTTTATTCCTTTGCCAGTCTCTTACTGTGGCAGATAGTCATTTGAAAATCCGATTCCTGTAAGGTCTTTCTCGCAAAGCTGATTCTCATACAGCCATTTGTAAAATGCGTTCCACCTGTCAGCATCAATTACGCCCCAGCTCTTTGCATCGTCAATATACTTTGTGGAAAGGAATTCCTGACTCTTCTTTACAAGATCCTTGGCATCCTTCAGAGAACCTGTGTTATCACCGTCAATGAGGATCTGTGCTGCCTCATCCGGATTCTCTGCCGCAAACTCATATCCCTTTGCAGTTGCTTCCATAAATGCTTTCGCCTGCTCCGGGTTCTCAGCAAGATAGTCGTTGTTTGCAATGATAACTGGTGTGTAGTAATCAAATACAGGATTGATATCAGAGAATGCAAAATAGTCGCAGTCTACACCTTCTACGTCAGCATTGATTCCGCCCCAGCCTTGGAATACCCAGATGGCATCTGTCTGATTGGCAGCAAGTGCTGCAGGCTCATCTGTAATGTCGTTAGGGATCAGGGTAACCTGGCTGAAATCTCCGCTGTCACCGTTTACAACATTTTCCAGCATTGCAAGCTCGATTGGGGAATCCCATGTAGAATAGGTTTTTCCGGTAAGTCCGGCTGGTTTGTCGATTCCGTCACCTTTTCTGGAAAGGATTCCGGAGGTATTGTGCTGAATGATTCCTGCAACTGCTGTAATTCCAAGAGGCTCATCAAGTGCAAGGGAAGCTGCCATAGTATCCTGGGCCTCAATTGCAAACTGTGCCTGACCTGCTGCGCACATAAGAGCTGCACCATTTTCCGGTGGCTGAACGATTTCCACATCAAGACCAGCTTCTTCATAGTAGCCCTTTGCCTGTGCCACATAAAGTCCGGTGTGATTGGTGTTTGGTGTCCAGTCCAGGCAGAACGTGATTTTCTCCTGTGCACCATCTTCTGCATATACACCTGTAGGAACTGCAAGCACCATAGCAACTGCTGCAACCGGTGCGATTACTTTTTTCAGATTCTTATTCATGATTTTTCTCCTTTTCTACCTGCAGCCATGGCATTGTGATCCTGCTGATAATATTTACTGCAAAAAGAAGCAGCAGGCTGATGATCACAATAAAAATAATAACTGCAAACATTTTATCAAAGGCATATGCCTTTTTTACACGTGTCATATAAACACCAAGACCGTTAAATCCGCCCAGCCATTCAGATACAACCGCACCAACAACCGCATAGGAAGCGGAGATTTTCAGCCCGGAAAAAAACTGCGGCAAAGCGCCTGGAAATTTCACATGGCGGAAAATCTGCCCACGGCTTGCTCCCATTGCCTTCATCAGGCGAATGGCATCCGGATCCACACTTTTATACCCATCCAGCAATCCGATAGTAATAGGAAAAAAGGTTGTGATCACAACCAGTGTGATCTTCGGTGCCATACCGAAGCCCATCCACAATACCAGTATCGGCGCAATAGCAATGGTTGGAATAGTCTGGGTTATGATCATAATCGGATAAAAGGCCTGATTCATCACCCGGAACCGGTCCATCACAGTTGCAAATACAAATGCCAGCGCGATACCAATAAGAAGTCCGTAAAAGGACTCCAAAAGGGTATATTTCGCATGTAAAAGAATGGTTGGCAGATCGCCAAATAATGCCTTTACCACTGCTGACGGAGCTGGCAGCATATAAGACGGAACAAGTCCTGAAATGCTTATCAGCTCCCACGCCAGCAGAATAATGACCATGGCTATGATCGGCGGAATCTTACTGGTGATGTTTGGTAACTTTCTTTTCAATGGTAAGTACATCTCCTTCTGGTTTGTAAGAGATCTTTACATATACGCTCATAGCTTTACAGCCGGCGCGCTCAGCTACATGCTGGCACTCTTTCACAATATCCATCAGCTGATCGTAATCTCCTTCAATTGTGGTTTCAAATGGTCCCACATAATAATTCAGCCCTGTAGATTTGATGTAGGCGATCACCTCGTCTACAATGCGGATAATTTCTTCTTCATCCTGTACATTTGGCAGTACCTGAATTGCTACACTTGCATTCATTTTGTTTTTCCTCCTGTTTTTTAAGTCCGATATATAGGACTTTTATAGTAAATCGAACAAGACCTTTTATTTTTTGTGTATTAGGAACACCATAAAGTAATGTTCCCTTACATAAAAAGAGCATCTGCCCGGCCAGACAAATGCTCCTGATTACATTATTCAACACTTCCTACACTGGCATGATCCAACAGGTTAAAAGGGTCTAAGGACTACCTTACTCTCAGCTTCTCAATTGAAACTCCCCCGGTCTTTATTCAGATTTTGTTGTTATTATAATACATATTAATTCAAATTACAAGAAACTCTTTTCCATAAAGAGCCACAAAAAGCAAGAAAATGATTTACACCTTATACAATTTCAAAGGCTGCCTGAATGCTGTCATAATGCAGGAATTTTCCCTGGGCTGCAAGCTCCCTGATCTGCTCCTTAGTAGCAAACATATAGCCATCTGTCTCTTCTGCCTGTAGCTTCAGATCCTCTTCCTTTACATCAAGTACAAAACGGTAAACATCTACAAAATAGTTGTCTCCTTCTCCTGGATTCTCTCTTTTGTAAGTAAAAAGATAGCCTCCCTGTGCGCAGCTCACATCAAGCCCTGTTTCTTCTCTTACCTCACGCAGGACAGCATCGTAAGAAGCTTCCCCAGCCTGGGCTGCACCACCGGAAACCTCCCACCAGCCCGGAGCCCATGCCTTTGTCATTACACGCTTCGTAATAAGAAAGGTTCCGTCTGGTCTTGCCACTACTCCAAGTACAGTCAGATGATACTCTCCATCCTTTAAGCACCAGTCATTACGCTTCATAGTACGACCTGTAGGCCTTTTGTTAATATCATAGATATCCCAGAATTCCATTTTTGTCACTCCTGTTATATATTTTCGGATTATTTTTTAGTTTTCGATCATTTTCGTATTTATTGTTATTTAAAGTTTCTTGTCGTCCATGTCAAACAGCCTGTTATTTCAACAGTTCCTCAACCTTCTCTCTGGAATACTCAACCCTCTCAACATGACCAACCTCAATCTGATACAGTGCATTTGCCGCAATATGCTCTGCTGCCTGCTCCAGATCACGGATACCTGATGTGCCTGAATAGCGTTCAATAATTGCATCCAACGCACCATCCGTGATAATGCACTCATCCTTCTCCATATGCATTCTCTTAAGAACCTTTGGAAGAGAAAATCTGGAAAAGATCACTTTCTTCTCCTCTTTTGTATAATCAGGAATATCTATTACCGCAAATCTGGACATCAGCGGTGCACTGATCTGGTCACGGTCATTTGCAGTTGCAATAGGATAAACACCTCCGGTAGGGATCATGCACTCCATATAGTTATCTGTAAATCCAAGATTATCCAGAAGAGTGAGAAGCACATCTGCAGGGTTTCCATTTCCCTGACCGGAATTTGCCTTATCAAGCTCATTGATAATAAATACCAGGTTAGACGCTCCGGCCATAGAAAAAGCATCCATAATAATTCCCGGCTTTGCATTTGCGTAAATACGTGGGCTTCCCGTCAACTGCTTAGAATCATTGATAGAGCTCATATCCAGAGTGGTCCATGGCAGCTTCAGAATCCTTGCAACAGCATAAGCAATCTGTGATTTGCCTGTACCTGCCGGTCCGATAAGAAGAAGTCCGTAGGCAGGAAGAGTGTGGGTTCTGTTGATCTGGATAATAGTTTCAATAATACGCTGTTTCACACGCTCCATCCCGTAAAGCTCTTCATCCAGAATTCTTCGTGCCTCAACTGGATCAATTGCCTCGAAATAATTATTTTTCCACTGAATATTCAGCATAATGGAAAGAGCCCTCTGTGCATGGTGGCGCTCCTCCTGGGAAACCTCACTTGATTTTGCAACTGCCAGGTTTCTTCTTGTCCAAAGTCTGATATTATCCGGCAATGTTTTTCCCGCGCAGGTCATGAAATCGGTAATACTCTGAATGCTGGTAAGCTTCATCTCATCTCCGACTTCCTCCTGATTCTCATCCTCCTCTGCTTCAGCAGGCGCATTGCTCTCAAGAAGCCTCTCGATCATAAACTGAAGAAAACCATCCTCTGCTGAAAGCTTGGTACCTCCGCCAAAAGCAGTTTCACGGATCCGGTACACAGCGTAACCATCCTCCATGTTTTCACCAGACAGACGTACATTGATACGGCTATCCCCAAGCCACTTCAAAAGGCTTGTAAATCTGGAATCAATCTTCAATACATCTGAGGTATATGTTCCGTCCTCTTCTCTAAATTCAAAAGCAGTACGGTTTACAGGATTTGTAAACACACCGCAGGAATGATGCTTCCACTGTCTCTCTTTATTATCAAGCACCATGATGGGCTGGTCCTTGGATGGCTTTGTATTGCTGCTGTGAAACACTGTATAAGTACATTTTGCCTCTGTTTTTGCTGCAGAGGCACCGCTGAAATCAAATACGGGCATAGCTTTTTCCTCTTTTCTTTATCTCATTACCCTACTATAGCAATAAATTCCTTTAATGTCCAGAATGAGTTAATCTGTTTTCAACGATTTTTTTCGTAATATTTTCGAGTTTATTACCAATTTTTACTTAAAATCTCTTGCAAAAATCTATAATTTCGTGTATCCTAGTATTTGGATTACTTTTACATTTAATTGATTTTTACTTAACAATTGTTATACATATATGATTTTTAGTGCGCAGATACCATAGTCCCTCCCAAAGCTTCTACTGGAATACTGCACTCTAAAAATAAACTACTCCCGTTCTCAGCTGAGTCCGGGAGTTTTTGTCTTATCAGATACTTCTTATGCCAGACTAAGAAGCTTCTTTCCCTCTGCAAGCCTCTCTTCAAACTGCTCATAAAAATCTCTGTTCTCCTCATATGGTTTCATATAAAAGCGATTCACCACATAAAGATTCAGATTCCTGATCAGCTGGGCATCTGTGGCGTTATAAAGAACCTCTTGCACATCCAGCAAAAAATAGTGCCAGTCTGCCACGAATTTCTCATACTGCGGAAGATCAGGAGTATCAATCCATTTCTTTACTTTAATCTTGCTGCGGCTTGTCTTTTTGCACTCATGGATCTGAAGAAAATATTTGAAGCCGCCATTTTCATAGAAACGGCCTAATGGGAACAATCTGCAGAATCCCGGACGAAAAGCATGAATACTGCACCGCCCTTCTGCATTCAAGAAAACGCAGCTCTCATTTTTCCCATTCATGCAAAGATGGGGCAAAATATTGCCATCCATAGCATCAAACTGGATCAGTCCCTGGCTTATTAGCTCCTGAGGGGCTTTCCTCAGGTTTACACTTAAACGGTACACATCCAGAGGATCCAGTACAACTGAGTCTCCCATTCCCTCACAGCAGTCATGGCAGCCTGTACAATCCTGACAGTCTGCCTTTACCATATCATTTAATTCATAAAGTCTTCCGTCGGAAATCTCTTCCAAAGATACTTCTCGGCGCATATATCAATTCCTCTTTCTTATATAATTTAACTGAATCAAGCAAGTAGCGAAGCGGACTTAGAATATCCGCTTGACTTTACAGCTTTATACCTGACAGTGCCTGGGCAAAAGCATTGTTCACCGGTTCATTTGCTTCCTTCTGTTGTTTACGCAGATAGTTCTGCACATCCCGTTTTCCTACTCCTGCTCCCTCCTTCTGACGTCTTGCCTGAAATGCAGAAAGCTTCTCCTTATAGCCACACTGACAGATAAAGGTTTCTTCCTTTCCCTTCACGTACATTTCCATACGCTTATGACACTTGGGACAACGGGCATTCGTAGTACGTGAAACGGTCTCCCGATAACCGCATTCTCTATCCTGACATACCAGCATTTTACTGTTTTTTCCATTGACAGACAGAAGCTTTTTGCCGCAACGGGGACATACCTTGTTAGTAAGATTGTCATGACGGAAGGTACCCTCACCGGCCTTGATCTCATCAACTATCTCGCAGGTATAATCACGGATCTCATGGAGAAAATCCCCCTGACGGATCCGGCCCTTTGCAATCTGTGAAAGCTTCATCTCCCAGTCAGCTGTCAGCTCCGGCTTCTTCAAATCCTCAGGTACCAGCTCCAGAAGCTGTCTTGCCTTGGAGGTAATGTGGATCTCATTGCCCTTTTTCTCCATCATGAAGGAGTTGAAAAGCTTCTCAATAATATCCGCTCTTGTGGCTACTGTTCCAAGCCCTCCTGTCTCTCCAATGGTCTTTACCGCTTCTTTGTCTCTTGTCTCCATAAATTTCACAGGATTCTCCATAGCAGCAAGAAGCGTGGCCTCAGTAAATCTTGCCGGTGGCTTGGTTTTCCCTGTGTTCAGATTGGTTTTCAGAACTTTTAACCGGGCTCCGGTCTTAATCAATGGAAGCTTCTGATCCTTCAATTCTTTCTGCTCATCAGACTCTTCCTCATAATCATCTGTGCTGCCCTCATAAACTTCTTTCCAACCCGGACTTTTTATTACTCTTCCACTGGCAGCAAAGGTTTCTCCTGCAGCTTTTGCCTCCATATTAACCTGCTCATATAAAAATGCAGGATACAGAACGGCCAGAAAACGGCGTACAACCAGATCGTAAATCTTCCGTTCCTCGTTTGTCATATGCTCCAGCTGGACAAACTGCTCAGTAGGAATGATCGCGTGATGGTCACTGACTCTTTTATCATCTACAAAGCTTCCATTTACCTGCACAGGCTTATTCATAAGGGCTCCTGCAAGCTTCCTGTATGGCCCGATTCCACAGGCCTTCAGTCTTTCTTTAATTGTGGGCACAATGTCTTTTCCAATATAGCGTGAATCTGTTCTCGGATAGGTAAGCACCTTATGATTCTCGTAAAGGCGCTGCATAATATTCAGAGTCTCCTTTGCGGAAAAACCATATTTCTGGTTAGCCTCCCGCTGCAGTGTGGTGAGATCATAAAGCCCCGGTGCCATAGTCTTTTTTACTTTTTTCTCTACCTTAGTGACCTCAAGGGATGCATTCTCAAGTTTACTCTTGATCTGCTCTGCCCTTTCCTTGGAAAAAGTGCAAAAGCTCTTCGTCTTCTCATCCCGCCAGGTCCATTTCACATCCTCAGTTTCCAGCGAAATGCCATAATATTCCTTAGGCACGAATTTACGGATTTCCTGTTCTCTTTTTGCGATCATTGCAAGGGTAGGCGTCTGCACACGGCCGCAGGAAAGCTGGGCATTGTATTTGCAGGTCAGGGCTCTTGTTCCATTCATTCCCACAAGCCAGTCTGCTTCTGCTCTTGCCACAGCAGCCCTGTAAAGATTATCATAATCATGTCCGTTCTTTAGATTCGCAAAGCCTTCTTTAATTGCCTTGTCCGTAACAGAGGATATCCACAATCTCTTAATCGGCTTATGGCAGCCTGCTTTTTCCAGTATCCAGCGAGCCACAAGCTCACCCTCACGGCCTGCATCTGTGGCAATGATGATTTCCTGAATATCTTTTCTAAAAAGCTGTGTCTTCACTACGGAAAACTGCTTCCCAGTCTGCCTGATCACTACAAGCTTCATATCCTTCGGCAGCATAGGCAATGTTGCCATTTCCCATTTCTCGTACCTTTTGTCATATTCTTCCGGGTCTGCCAGTGTCACAAGATGACCAAGAGCCCAGGTAACTACATAATTTTTCCCCTCAAGAACACCACCATTCTTCTGGTTTGCACCAAGAACACGGGCAATATCTCTGGCCACAGACGGCTTTTCTGCGATTACAAGTGATTTCATATATCTGCTCCTAAATATTTACTATGAAAGTTGCGAAGCAACTGACCTTGAATAGGTACAGTATAACACACTTCAGATATTTTTAAGAATATTTTTATAAAATTAATTTGTAATACCGGCCAACCGATGTTATTATGAAACAAGCAAGATACTTAGGAGAAATTATGTATTATTTTATTGTAAATCCAAACTCCCGCTCTGGCAGGGGACGTTTAATCTGGAACGATATCCATCAGCAGCTTAAGCTTCGTGGAATAGATTTTCAGTACTGCCTCACAAGATATTCCGGACACGCTACAGAGATTGCTTCTAAAGCCAGTGCCCTAGGAACTGCTTCAAATCCTGTATACATGATTGCCCTTGGAGGTGACGGCACTATCCATGAGGTTCTTACAGGTATCACTGATTTTGACAGGGTAGTTTTCGGATATATTCCTACCGGCTCTGGGAATGATTTTTGCAGAAGCATGGGACTTCCCTTTGATCCCATGGAATCTCTTGAATATATTTTAAAAGCAGAACGCATCAGCCATATGGACATCCCTTATCTTCTCCGTGGGAATAAGAAATCACGCTTTGGAATCAGTACGGGAATGGGATTCGATGCAGGTGTCTGTCAGGAGGTTCTGTCTACCCCATTTAAGAAGATTTTCAATCGCCTTGGCCTGGGGAAACTGATTTATCTTTTCATAGCCCTGAAGCAGATTATTTTTATATCCCCCGGAAAGATAACCGTGACTTTTGACGGTGAGAATACTTTTTCCTATGATCACGTATATTTTACAGCGGTCATGAATCAGAAATATGAAGGCGGTGGTTTTAAATTCTGTCCTGATGCACAGTCAGATGACCAGATATTGGATGTGATCCTTGTGGAAGGAATCAGGAAGCTGAAACTTCTTTTCTGCCTGCCCACTGCCTTTTTCGGAAAACATACTAGGATTAAAGGCATCCATCTTTTCACCGGCAGAGATATCCTGATACATAGTGCATCCCCCCTCCCGATTCATATTGATGGAGAATCCGGTGGAATTCAGGAAGATTTAGCAGTTTCTATTGAAAAAAACTCTTTAAAAATCATTTTACCTGTGGTATAATCTCTCACGATTTGAAAAGGAGTGAAAAACTTGGTGCAATTTATAAAAAAATATAAGCATGGTCTGATCATACTTGCATATGCCATTGTTTACCTGATATTTTTCGAATATCTGGAGCGCAGACCGATACGTGGATTCCATGTGATCGACACTGTTTTTGATGATTACATTCCATTTTGCGAGTATTTTATTGTCCCGTATCTGCTATGGTTTCCATATCAGGTTGTCACAGTTTTGTACTTTATCTTCAGGAATAAGAATAAAAAAGAATATTATCAGCTAATCCTTAATATGATGATGGGTATGACAGTTTTTCTGATCGTATCTTATGTGTACCCCAATGTACTTCATTTAAGGCCCACAGAATTTCCAAGAGAAAACATGTTTACAGATATGGTCAGATGGCTGTACCGGACCGATACGCCAACCAATGTATTGCCTAGTATTCATGTTTTTAACTCTCTGGCAGTTCATATGTCACTTACTAATTGTGAGTCCTTAAGGGGACGCAAGAAGGTAAAATATGCCTCACTTGTTCTTACATTACTTATCATCATGTCTACCATGTTTTTAAAGCAGCACTCAGTGATCGATGTCTGCTGTGGAGCTACTCTGGCGTTATTTGGATATCTGTTTTTCTATCCGCAGAAGGCAGGAGAAGGATCCCGTGAAATGATCATAGAAAGATCAGGACGAAATAATCGCAGAAAACATTATTAAAAAAAGCGCGTTCTTCCGTGAATGGGAGAACGCGTTTTTATTTATTTTAGTTAAAACCGTAGAATTTCTGACAAATCTTATAGGCTGCTACAGAAACTGTTCGTCCGCTGCGGCCTGGCAGATTCATAAAGTTACCCATGAGGCTGTGGCGAAGCTTGCCATACAGAGGACGGTTGGTAGTACGAATGTATTCCAGAAGCTCTTTTTTCTTCTCAAGTGCTTCTTTCGTGCCTGAACGAATAAGCATAATAGAGGAAATGGTAGTAATAATATCCAGATAGCTGATCATATACGCTCTGGCACGTTTATTCATATTACCACAGCTGGTATAGGAATTTACCATCAGTTTGTTTACACGAAGCTGCTGATCAATCCGGCGGATCATAACAGTCTCATTAACAGACTGATCATCACGGCCAATGAAGTAGCGATAGAAATTAGTGTCCAGATAGTACATGTTCTGCACATATGGCAGCGGATCAAAGGCGAAAATATTATCAACATAGAAGGTATGCTCCGGCAAAGTCAGGTTACACTCATGAAGCAGCTGGGTACGGTAAATCATAGAATGCATAAGAAGATATTTTCCCTTTGGCATATGGCCTACTTCGCTCCATGTAAAAATCTGATTTACAGGAAGGCAATGACGATACTGCATAACCTTCTTGCGGACAGCTCCCTGCTTCTCATATACAAAGTTACTGATAAGGAGGTCAACTGTCTTGGAACCCTTTACCAGCTCCTCCAGGGTCTTCAGAATCTCTTTGTAAGATTCTTCATTTACCCAGTCATCACTGTCAACAACCTTGAAATAAAGTCCCTGTGCATTATGAATACCAGTATTTACAGCTCCCCCATGCCCCAGGTTTGGCTGATGGATCGCACGGACGATATTCGGATATTTCTCCTGATACTCATCAGCAATCTCTGCTGTTCTGTCCTTGGAGCCATCATCGATTACAAGAATCTCTACCTCATCTCCCCCTGGTAAAAGGGACTGGATACACTTCTCCATATAAGCTTCAGAATTATAACAAGGAATTGCTATACTAAGTAATTTCATTAAATTTCCTCCTTCATGTATTTCACATAAGCGCCAAACGCGGAAGGAATGGCGTAGTTTCTCTCAGATTCTTTTTTGTCGGCAAAAAGAATTCCTGAAGCGTGTGCCTGTTCTAAAGATGATACACGGATCAGGTATGCCTTCATTCTCCATTCAATATGGGAAAAAATATGTCTGGCATCTGGCAGTTCTTCTATATACAATGGCTCAGTGCCAAGCTCCTTTACATATTCCAGCGCTTTCTCCCGATCGAGATGGCCTTCAATATTGGGAAGCTCGTATAATCCGGCAAGAAGACCTTTCGACGGACGTTTACGGATTGCTGTACAGTTTCCATCCTGAATAACAAGAACAGTCCTCTCTTCCACTATCCTGGGCTTCTTTTGAGCTTTCACAGGATATTTCTCCACAGTTCCGTGAAGCCCTGCCTGACAAAAGCTTCCAACCGGACAAAGGTCACATTTTGGCTGTCCGTTGGGAACGCATATCACCGCCCCAAGCTCCATCATCGCCTGATTAAAATCACCTGGCCGATCTTTGGGAATAATTTCCTGCAATGCACTTTCTGTCTTTTTCCTAAATGCAGACCTGGTAATATCCTCTGGATCCTCTGTCATTCGGGTTACTACACGGAACACATTTCCGTCAACTGCAGGTACCGGAATTCCATATGCAATAGAAGCAATAGCCCCTGCGGTGTAGCTGCCTATTCCTTTTAATGACATAAGAAGTGAAAAGCCCCCTGGAAGTCTGCCATTATATTTTTCTACCATCTCACGGGCTGCCAGCTGCATATTTCTTACACGGCTGTAATAGCCAAGGCCTTCCCAAAGCTTCAGTAGCTTCTCCTCCGGACAGGCCGCAAGCGCCGTTACGTCAGGCAGTTCCCGGATAAATCGTTCAAAATAGGGTTTTACAGCCTCTACCCGTGTCTGCTGGAGCATAATCTCAGATACCCAGGTATAATATGCATTATTCTTATCACGCCAGGGAAGGATCCGCTTATTCTCATCATACCACGCCAGAAGAGGCTGTATAAACTCTTCTGTCATTTAGTTTCCTCCAAATATTTCATCCAGATATACAGGTACCGGATCCTGTATTTCCATACTATCCGGCTCCACCACACAGTCATAGGCAAGAATGTGCACTCCCGCCTTTTTCGCTTTCTGTAAGGTTTCCCCAAATTCCCGGTGAGTATTCCAGTTAGGCTCAAACCGCTTAATTCCCTTCATCTGGATCACCAGCAGTAAGTAGGCATCGTACCCATCCTCCATACACCGGATCAGCTCTTCTAAATGCTTTACCCCTCTTACTGTAGGGGCATCAGGAAAACGGGCAATATTATCAGCTTCCAGGGTTACACCTTTAACTTCTATAAAAGCTTTGCGCTTCCCGGAACAGACATATAAATCAAATCTGGAATTGCCATAGGTTTTCTCAGGCGTTACCTGAACCTCTTCCGTAAAAAGATGCCCTGCTCTCACCCATTCCAAAGCTGCCTTATTGGGTATCTGGGAATCCATATTGATAAGGCGTCCGCCTTTGTTTACACATACAAGATCATAAGCAGTCTTCCTCGCAGGGTTACTGCTCTTTTCCAAAAAGACCTGCGCACCTGGAACCAGAAGCTCCTTACATCTGCCTGTATTTTTCACATGGACCGTTTCCACCAGTCCCCCAATCTCCACATGTGCAATAAAACGGTTGGGACGATCAATAAAACGGCCTTCTGTAATGTTTTCGTATTTCATAATTCACCTCGCACTGCTGTATTAACAGCAACTGCCTTTCTTATCATAACATAAAATCTGCAAAAAACCAGTTAAAAGTGAAAAATCCATATAAAATCCAATATTGAAAGATTGATTTTTTCCTTTTTCCTATATAAAATAGAAGCTATCATCAATAAGAGAAAGGATGAAAAGCTTCAAATGGACAGTATTATTTTTGACATTGACGGAACTATCTGGAATTCCACTGACGTTGTTGCCATTGCGTGGAATCAGATTTTAGAAGAAGAAGGACTTGATATCCGTGTCACTGCAGACCAGCTGAAGGGATTATTCGGCAGACTGCTTCCGGATATTGCCAAAGCAATCATGCCTGAGCTTGACGAATCAGAGCAGCTTCGCATTATCGACCTATGCTGCCAGGCAGAGCATGAGCTACTTCACCAGATGGGGGCCCCTGTCTATGAGGGGCTTGAGGACGTTTTAAAGGTACTTGCAGCACGTTATCCTCTTTTTGTAGTAAGCAACTGCCAGGCCGGATATATTGAGCTTGTTTTCGAGAAAACAGGCCTTGGAAAGTATTTTCAGGGGCATCTCTGCCCTGGCGATACCGGGGAAGCAAAGGCTGCCAATATCCGCTCCATTGTCAGGAAATATCACCTGAAAGCACCTGTCTATGTAGGAGATACTTTTGGCGATTATCAGGCATGCCAGGAGGCAGAAGTGCCTTTCGTATTTGCAGCTTATGGTTTCGGACAGGTAGATACGCCGGATTATGTGATTGAGAAACCTGCTGATCTGCTGAAAATTTTTTGACCGGATCATATAGCGAAGCGAATCTGAAAAATTCACCTGACAATTTGCACAAAGTCACAAAAAGCGCCTGTATGTCAGCTTCATTCCGATATACAAGCGCTTCTTTTTATCTTATTTCCTGCATTTCTTACGGACAATTACCACAGAAATCGCAAAAATTACAATTACAACAACAAGATACACAATATCATACGCATAACTCTTGATCACCATATCAAGTGCTGTGAGGATACCCAAAAGGATCAGCGTTACACCGTATACCTTCTGGAGCTTTTTCTCATCGTAGATTTTCTTCCTTGCATCGGCATTTCCACCCTTCAGAAGAATATCTCCGCGGCCTGCAAGAAGCATAACTCCCATCACAAGAGCTGCCACGGTCAGTATCATATCAAAAGAATCCATATTCATAACTGTCTGTTCTCCACTTCTTATATTCGTTATGGCTCACCAATCAATAGAAACACACGATCGGTACATTACTGTCAATAATGCTGTACAAGGTCGCCGCCGCATCTAAAGGCATATTGATACATCCGTGAGAGCCTGCATAGGTATAACGGTCACCACCAAAATATGCCTGCCAGGTTGCATCATGAAAACCGATTCCACCGTTAAACGGCATCCAGTAAGTAACAGGTGTCTCATATTCATAAGTGCCGTCTGGCTTCTTCTGTCCACGAAGCACATCCGGGCTCTTCTTATAATACAAGGTGAAAATTCCAGGAGGTGTAGCTCTGTCATCATAACGGATATCTCCGGAAACAATGTCAGAATCAAAAATAATGCTTCCACTCTGGTAATAATACATATGCTGGCTACTCAGATCCACCTCAATATAAGTGCTTCCAATATCATTATATCCGTAAGCATTTGCACGCATAGAGTATACCGGCTCGCGTGTAGTCTGAGTTCCGGTACGGATTTCTTCTGTCAGCTGGGCAACCTCTGCATCCTGATCAATCTTCCAGCCATATGCAGAACCATATACAGAAACCGTACGTCCGCTGGTAGTATTAAAGGAACGGGTTGTTCCTACTGTATCATGTTCACTTGCAAGCTGAGCCACATAATCCTTAATATGCTGGGTAAAGGAGGCGTCATCCTGAACCAGCTGTCCCTTATCATCAAACTGCAGCCAGTCCTTAAGCGTGCTTCCATCAAGTGTGACGGTCTGCTCACCAAAGGTATAAGTAATGCTGGCCTTCGTATAATTATTATAGGCATCCTTCGTAGCCTGCAGAGTAGGATCATCACTTGTAACTGCTGCCACCGCATACACATCCGGCGTGCTGCCAAGATCAATGGTTCTCTGACTTCCTGAAATTGCTGTATCCAGTGCCTTATAGGCTTCCTTCACCTTCAGCTTGCTTCCCTCAGTCTCCGGCACAATAGTAAATTCACTGCCCTCAAGTGCCACATACGCATTCTCCGGCTCCACCTGATTCTCAGCCTGTGCACACTTCAGCTCTTTCACCTGGCTCTGGAGAAGGCTTTTATCAAACGTTACATTCTCCTGAGTGGTATAACTTCTGGTCTCCATAAATCCTCTTACCCACTCATATGGCTTCTGCTGCTTCAGAAGGTTCAGCACCTCCCCATCTGACATATAACGGTAATTGATCTGATTGCCGCTGATGGTCTGAGTCTCCTGATTTCTGGCTGTTACTTCAATGGTATAATCTTCCACTTTGCTTGCAATAAGCTGTTCTGCTTCATAGGCAGTCTTATTAGAGCAATTAATTCCGTTAATAAATGTTCCCTCAAAAAAACGGTCAGAATAATAATAGCTCACTGCACCATAAGCACAGCCTGCTGTCACTGCAATAATAGCAGCTACGATTCCGGTTATCTTAAGCCCCTTATGCTTCTTCCTGGGAATCGGAATGATCTTCTCATCCAGTTCCTCATCAGAAATAGGGACATAGGAAATCTGCGCGGGCCGGGCAGATCTGGACGCCGGCTTAGGTGACGGCTTAGATGACGGCTTCGCGGATTTCTTCGAAAACTGTTTCTCAGACTGCTTAGCTGCTGTTTCTCTGACTTCTGTCTTCCTGCCCCGTATTCTTCTCTTCTGGGAATGAGGCGGAATCAGCTCTACCTGGAGCTCCCTGGCAGGAGCATCTCTGTCTTCTTCATCCTCAGATGCTTCCTCGTCTGACTCATCATCAGAATTATCCTCTTCATCCTCGGAAGCTGTCTCAGAACCCTCTATATCGTATTCTTCTTCCTCCGGATATTCCTCTTCAAAAGTATCCACGGCCATCTCCTCCGGATCCGTTTCCTCTTCCTCCCAGGAACCAAAGACATCTTCCGAATTGACATCCTCTTCATCATAAAAATCAGCGCCATGAAACTCTTCTTCCGGATCCATCTCCAAACCTGCCATGGCTGCATTTATTTTATCTTCAAAATCTCCCGGACTTCCCTGAGCACGCTTATTGTCCTTACTCATGTATAAAACTCTCCTCTAAAAAAGCACTGCTGTAACATAGCCTCCGCCTGTTATGGCGAAATCCTGTTCTATTATAACATATATTTTCCATTTTGCATCTTAAAATGTATATTTCATAAAAAAGAATGAACGCAAAAAATGTGCCAGACCAACCATATACTATCATCAGTCTGACACAACTATTCTATACAAACCGGCTTCCTGATTTGTAATCCTTATTTTTCATGATTTATAAACACAATCTTTTCTTCATATCTTTCATCACATAGAAATAAAGTACAATAAGAAGGACAGTAGCCACAATCCATGCAAATGGACTTGCCATACACGCCATTGTATAACTCTTCTTATTCGCTGCGATAACTGCCATCACACCTCTTCCCACAAGCTCTGCCACACCGGAGAGCATAGGAAGAAGCCCATATCCCATTCCCTGAAAGCCATTACGGTAACAATTGACCACATAAAGGGGAATCATAAACATTCCAACACAACGAAGATAAGTATCTACCATAGGGATCACCGCCTCTGCATTATCCGAGATAAACAGATAAGAAAAGCTTTTTCCCACAAAAAACAGGACAAATCCTACAACAACAGCATATGCACAGCCGATCACATCTGCACATCGGAACCCCTGACGCACACGGTCCAGCTTACGCGCACCAATATTCTGTGCATTATATGTAGACATTGTAGTTCCCACAGCTACAAATGCCTGGGTAAAGATATTCTCGATCTTAGATCCTGCTGTAAAGGCCGCAACTGCATAAGAGCCAAGTATATTCAAGGAACTCTGTACCATCATGCCCCCAATGGCTGTAATGGAATACTGCAGTCCCATGGGAATTCCCACACTGATCTGTTTTACGGCAATATCACGGTTAAAATACCAGTCTTCTTTTTTCATCTTTAGTTCCGGCACAGCCTTCCACATATAGATCAGGCAAAGAAACCCTGACACTCCCTGTGAAATAACGGTAGCCCAGGCAGCTCCCGGTGCTCCCCAGTGAAAAAAGATAATAAATACAAGGTCAAGTACAATATTCAGTCCAGCCGCAAGGATCAAAAAGTAAAGAGGGGTTTTGCTGTTTCCCAATGCTCTTAAGATACTGGATACCAGATTATACAATACCTGGGTAAAAATTCCGGCACAGATGATCATAATATAACCATATGCACCATCAAAAATATCCTCAGGTGTATGCATGAATACAAGAAGCCTGTGCATTCCCAACAT
>CAKRVL010000040.1 GCA_934408705.1 uncultured Blautia sp.
TTTGAATGATGATTCGTTAAGAATTTTCGAGAATCGTATGTGTTTCACTGTTTAGTTATCAAGGTTGTTTGTCTGTCGTTGTCTGTCCGACAGCTTGTTTATATTACCACAAGCATTTTCGTTTGTCAACAACTTTTTTTATCTTTTTTAAAAAACTTTTAAGTTTCAAAAAAAAGAAATCCCGCTTCTTCAGAAGCGAGATTCAGTATATCATTGAATTTTCTTTTCGTCAACCCTTTTTTTTAATTTTTTTATTTTTTTATACTATTTGATAAATTTGCCCTGGAAAGCTTCTATGGCCTTCACTGGAAAGCCCTGTCTATATAGAAACTTCATAGATAGGGAACTGTTATACAACTTTCCTTTCGTGCTCAGTTTCCATAGAAAATACTCATAAAGACTTTTACAAACACATTCTGGTTATACAAAAAATTCAGAAATGTATCTTTCTGTACCAACGTCATCCCTGCTTTTCCAAATGATGTATCACAAAGTAGAGTCAGCACCAGCAGAGCGATCCAGATAAAAATCACACATTTCGCTGCACCCACAACACCACCAGCCAGTTTATTGATTCCATTTATCACCGGCAATTTTGTCAAAACATTCAATATATATCCCAGCAGTTTTATTACCACTGCAGAAATAATATATGAAAGAAGAAAGGATATCCCATTTACCGCCATTACAGCCAGAGAATCTGAAATATATTCTGAAAAGGTATTAACAGCAAGATAATGATATGTTTCTGCCGTATTATTCTTTGCCAATGTGTTCTTTAAAAGATCAGGAATTTCCAGATCGTCCATTACCTGAGACTGTTCCTCTTTATCAAGAGCCTTCTTGTCCCCGGTCTTCTCCATTACCATTTCCTGGCATTGATTCTGAATTGTCTCGTAAACAGGCGTGTACTCTCTTATAAATGTGTTCACATATGGATTAATCACCCAGACAAGAAGAAAGGATATTATCATAAAAAATGCAGAAACAAGCTCTTTTACAAAGCCTTTCCTAAATCCGGAAACACAGGCAAATACAATCAATGCAAGTACAGCTATGCCAAGCCACGTCCAGCCTATATCCATTTTTCTCTCCTTAACTGAGTTTTATCACATTTACTCCCGTATCCATAACCAGCAGATATTTGTTCCATCCTAATTTAAAAAAGTCCTTCACAGTCCCATCCACATTTCCAAAATATTTCTCTGTACCATTCTTGTTCAGCACACAGATCTGCGAACTGTTATACATAATAATGTAGTCGTCACTCATTCTGATTGATGAATATGGAATGTTAAAATCTCTGCTGAATTTCAATTTACCCTCGGAAGAGTATACCTGCATAGTGTATTGTTTATCTTTGCTGTCATTTTTAAATACCAGGCCAATATTTTCATCATCAAAAAAGGTACTGACAATTTCCTTCTCTACCTGAACAGTCTTAAGTTCCTTGGGAATCTGTCTTCCGGAATATATGGTAAATCCATCATCTCGCAGAGCAACTGCATTTCGTCCCAGATACTGGATCTGAGGAACAACTACACCATCATAGGTATAACCACTTACAATACGAT
Organism: uncultured Blautia sp.; assembly: GCA_934408705.1. GTDB lineage: Bacteria > Bacillota > Clostridia > Lachnospirales > Lachnospiraceae > Blautia_A. The sequence continues at coordinate 1,575 of CAKRVL010000040.1, forward strand.
TATCCTCATTCTGCCCAACTTCTCCGAAATTGTAAAAAGCTACATAACTGGTAGTCTGGCTGTTATCCACAAACTGATATGCCACCATCATTACAACCCCATTGTCAGCGAGTGCAATATCCATAGGATAGCCAGGATCCTGAATATTAGTCTGATTTTCTGCAATCAGGCTTCCATCCAGATTATAGAAATTGATCCAGGTATGATCCTCGCCATCCAGAATTGCAGCTGCCATTCCAGACCTGGATACTTTTGCTTTTACAATACTGTATGAAGTAGAAACAGTTCCTGTAATTCCATTTTTATCAAGAAAAACCATAGATGTCCCATCTTTGTCTGCGATCACAGCACAGTCGCCGCAGACATCAGCTACCGGATTCTGCATATCATAACTCTGGGACCACACAGTTTCCAGCTTATTATTTACCAGTGATACCTCATCTGAGCTATAACGCAGAATCTTTCCTGCCAGGTTGGTATACTTGGTAGAAACCGTATCCTCCTGTTCGCTGGTAACTTGAATTTTATAGTTATGGTATGTTCGATTTTCCATAAAAAGAAAGCCAGCCAAAATCACAATTGCCACAGCCAGCACTACAGCAACCGGCTTCAGCACAGCTTTCCTTTTCCTTAGGGCCGCCTTGAATTTCTTCTTTGCAGCCACACGCCCCTGGTTTCCCGCCTGCGTCCTTTCCAAATGACGCTTTTCAGCTAAAAGGCGCTTTCGCCTTAGTTTCTTTTTAATATTTTTAAATGAGTTCGCCATAATCTAACCTTGCCTTGTTTTTTCTAAACGGACATGTCACCTGCCACTGACCGGGACTTTCATAGTGAATAACACGTTTTGTACGATTATACCACATCCAGTCATGGTAATACAATCATTTGCCCCGGATAAATCACCTGGTTTTCCGTAAGATTATTCAGACGGCAGATTTCCGGAATAGCATCCGTATTTCCATAATGGGAAATGCTAATCTGATACAAAGTATCTCCTGGTTTTATCATATATTTTTCAAGAACATGGTTCGATGAAACTGGTTCCTCCTTCTTTATTTTCCTTTCATCCGCTTCTTGGGAAAATTGATGTTCTTCTACAGTCTGTGAAGTGCCGGCCGTTTCCGTCTCAGAAAGTATTTCAGTTATCTGAGGATTTTCCGATTCTGACATCATCTCTGTCTCTCGTACTTCCTGCTGTTCTGTTTCCTGTCCCATTTGCTGTACTTCCTGCTGTTCTATCTCCTGTCCCGTTTGCTGTACTTCCTGCTGTTCTGTCTCCTGTCCTGTTTGTCGTACTTCTTGCTCTTCCGTTTCTTGCTCTGATTCCTGTGTCACGGCGGAAGCATCATCTACAGTTTCATCTTTTATCTGCGTTTCCTCTGAAATATCTTCTTCCGCTATCCAGGTAATTTCCGGAGTTATGCTTGCTTCCTCCACAGCCTTTTCAGACGCCACCGTCACTGTAGAATTTCTTTTTGAAAGCTCCGTATCTCCCATGTAATTTCTGTAAAAGCCTGCTCCTACAGCCAAAACAGCAAGAACCAGACATGCGGTTGCCATATATGAAAAAACAGAGGCATGCTCCATTTCTTCCCGGGGCTTTTCCTCTGTTTTCTCAGTCTTTCTGCTTTTTTTATTTTCAATGATTTTTCTAAAGGACACTACCGCCTCATCAGATACGGATTCAGTAATTTCCTGACTGGATCCTTTGTTTTTCTCAATCATATACTCCTGCATAAGAGGATTCTTCTCGTAATAGATGTAATATCCCCGTTGCCTGATCATCAATCCATTTTCAAAAAAGAAAAATGCCTCCTCTTTTTCTCCGGGTTCCATAAGCATCAGCACTTTTTCACCACCAAAATACCTGAGATGGATTCTTGTAAGCAATTCATCCGCTTCCATATAAAGCTGAGGGCGTGAAAAAAACCAGCCTGTAATTTCCTGTCCCGGAAAATATCTGGCCTGGTTTTCCTGTATTTTTGTCCATATTTTTTCAGAAAAATCAATATGGTCTGCTGCAGCCTCCATATCTTCTACCGTCAATGCTCCCCTGATAAAAAGATAGGTTATTCCGTTGTTCCATTTTGTTTCTCCTGTAAAAACAGCCACACAACATTGTTCTTTATTGGAACCAATCTCATTTCGGGCAAGACGGGTCAAAAAAGTATACACATAATCTTCTATATAAATACGCATATTCCCCGTTGCCAGCCCTATCTGACGTATGTTTTTCGGCAGATCAAAAATATTTTCCCCATTTTCCGCCTCTTGCTTCTCCTCTTTGTAAACCACTTCTATCATACTTGCATCACCCCTTCGGGTATGAGAATATCACATAAGAAACGCAGATTTTAGCGTAATAGAAAACCTGTTGCACAGAATTTTACGACATTTTTTGCTATATGATCACTAACTATAAGTGCATATTTTTTCCAAAATCAGGATAAGATGGATTATAGTAAGCAATACGCTGACGCTTTTTATGAAGCGCCCCAGCATTTACCCGATCAACTATATAACAGGAGAATTCTATGTCTTTTTATATTAATACCCAAAGACCTGACTCTTCCAGAGAAATTGCCCGTGTTCTTGAAAAATGTATCAAGCGTCATAAAAGGGACTGGACTGAAATCGTATTTCTGTGTATCGGAAGCGACCGGGTAACAGGTGACTGCCTGGGTCCTTATGTAGGATACCGTCTGAGCCAGCACCAGCTTCCTGGGATTTTTGTCTATGGTACCTTAGATCAACCTGTTCATGCCGTTAATCTGTCCCATATAATGGACTTTATCACAAAAGAACATCCATTTGCCCTTGTTATTGCCATTGACGCTTCACTGGGTGATAAAAAGCATTTAGGATATGTGACTATTGGAAACGGTTCTCTTTATCCAGGTGCAGCTGTACAAAAAAACCTGCCTCCCGTAGGAGACATTTATATTACCGGAATTGTAAATATTGCAGGGATTCTGGAATATCTTACTTTACAGACGACAAGGCTTTCCACCGTGATCACACTGGCAGATACTATTGCCCAGGGGATTCTGGGAAACTTTTCTGCATGACCTCATGCACTGGTTGCAGCCTGGCGAAACATTTTCTATATAACAGAACATTACGTAGTCTTTTATTGTTACACAAAAAATACGGCAGGCAAAAGCTTTCACACTTCTGTCTGCCGTAAGATCATATTTAGATATTTAGATTAAAGGAATGCTTTGATCTGTTTATAAATGCCAGCTGCGTCAAGGCCATATTTTTCAAGAAGAGCAACAGCCGGACCAGACTCACCATAAACATCATTGATACCGATACGTTTAACCGGTACAGGAGCCTTCTCAGCAAGGCACTCGCATACAGCGCCGCCAAGACCACCGATTACAGAATGCTCCTCAACAGTAACAACCTTGCCAGTTTCCTTGGCAGCTGCTACAACCAGCTCCTCATCCAGTGGTTTGATCGTGTGGATATTGATAACTTTTGCTTCGATTCCTTCTTCTGCAAGCTTAGCAGCAGCTTCCAGAGATGGAGCAACACAAAGTCCGTTTGCGATAATAGTGAGGTCTTTTCCCTCGCGAAGAACAATACCCTTTCCAAGCTCAAACTTGTAATCAGGATTATCATTGATAACCGGAACCGCAAGACGTCCAAATCTCATATAGACAGGACCTACATGCTCATAAGCAGCCTCTACCATTGCCTTTGCCTCGATGTCATCAGCCGGGCATGCAACAACCATTCCCGGGATTGTACGCATAAGCGCAAAATCTTCACAGCACTGATGTGTAGCACCATCTTCGCCAACAGAAATTCCGCCGTGGGTAGCGCCGATTTTAACATTCAGCTTAGGATATCCTACGGAGTTACGAACCTGCTCGAAAGCACGTCCTGCTGCAAACATTGCGAAGGTACTAGCGAATGGTACCTTGCCTGTTGTAGCAAGTCCGGCAGCGATTCCTACCATATTACACTCAGCGATACCACAGTCAATATGACGTTCCGGGAACGCTTTTTTAAAGATTCCGGTCTGTGTAGCTGCAGCAAGGTCAGCATCCAGAACGATCAGATCTTCATGTTTCTTTCCAAGTTCTACAAGAGCGTTACCATAGCTTGCTCTAGTGGCAATCTTCTTTACTTCTGACATAATGCTTCACCTACCTTTTCCAAATCTGCCATTGCCTGTGCATACTCCTCATCGTTTGGAGCTTTTCCATGCCAGCCAACCTGGTTCTCCATGAAGGATACACCTTTACCTTTAACTGTCTTCATAACAATTGCAGTCGGCATTCCCTTGGTAGCTTTTGCTTCATCAAAAGCAGCGCGTAACTGTGCCATATCATTTCCATCTGCAACATTGATCACATGGAAATTAAATGCTTCGAATTTTTTGTCGATTGGATATGGAGAGCATACATCTTCAACCTTACCATCGATCTGAAGACCATTGTTATCAACGATCACTACAAGATTATCAAGTTTTCTTGCTCCTGCAAACATAGCAGCTTCCCATACCTGGCCTTCCTGAATCTCACCATCACCAAGAAGTGTATATACACGATAGCTGTCATCAGATAATTTTGCAGAAAGTGCCATTCCCACTGCAGCAGAAATTCCCTGTCCAAGGGAACCACTGGACATATCAACACCTGGAATATGTTTCATATCCGGATGTCCCTGAAGATAAGAACCAAGGTGACGAAGTGTTACCAGATCCTCCTTCGGGAAGTAACCTCTCTGAGCAAGTACAGAATAAAGTCCCGGTGCAGTATGACCTTTGGAAAGAACAAAACGATCGCGATCTGCTTTCTTCGGATCCTTCGGATCAATATTCATTTCCTCAAAATAAAGATATGTAAATACATCTGCAGCTGATAAAGATCCGCCCGGATGGCCGGCCTTAGCAGCATGCAATGCTGTAACGATGCCCTTGCGGACTTCGTTTGCAGTTTTCTGAAGCTCTAAATTCTCCATTATTAATTCTCCTTATAAATTACTCTGTCAATTATTCTCCAAATACAGCCTTATAATCATTCTGGAATTTAATAATACCTGCATCTGTCAGCGGATGATGTGTCATCTGCTCAAGTACCTTAAATGGTACAGTAGCAATATCTGCACCGGCAAGTGCACACTGTGTTACATGCATCGGATGACGAACACTTGCTGCAATGATTTCTGTGTCAATGCCTGCAACTGCAAACATATCAGCAATCTGACGGATCAATTCAACGCCGTCTGTAGAAATGTCATCAAGTCTTCCAAGGAACGGAGATACATATGTAGCACCTGCTCTTGCAGCAAGAAGTGCCTGGTTGGCACTGAAGATCAAGGTTACATTTGTCTTGATTCCTTCTTTGGAAAGAACCTTAACAGCCTTCAGACCTTCACATGTCATAGGAATCTTAACAACCATGTTCGGATGGATTTTTGCAATCTCACGTCCCTCACGGATCATTCCCTCTGCGTCTGTTGTGGTAGCTTTAACCTCTCCACTGATCGGTCCGTCAACAATTTCTGTGATCTCTTTGATTACTTCAGTAAAATCTCTTCCCTCTTTTGCGATCAGGGATGGGTTTGTGGTTACACCACAGATAATTCCCATATCGTTAGCTTCTTTAATATCCTCTACTTTTGCTGTGTCAATAAAAAATTTCATGATCTTTTCCTCCTGAATAAATGAATTCGATTACGGTTTCTGCCTTACAGATCCGTCACGTTTACAGTATCGGAACCAGTTATTTGTTCCGTTCTTTTTTACATATCTTCATTATACCAGACTTCATTTACAGGTCAAGGCACGCGGATTTTATTAATAAAATTTTAATTAATATTTTTATCTTTTATTAACAAAGACCACATTTGCCAGAATATTACCAATCAATTTTCCTTTACATTCATAGGCTTTTACAGCATTTTCCAGATATGATTCCATTGAATTTATTAATAATAATTTCAGTCAGAATATTTATTTAACCGATATACATCACTCCTCGTAAGCTGTGGAGCAGTTATTCGGTCATAAATCAGTCAGTACGTGCGTAACCGGTAGTTTTACGCACAATGATCTTAGGATTATACTCAATATTGTACACACTGGTAGGACGGATTCCCTCGCCAAATCGAAGACCTGTGTCAATCTTACGGATAATGATGTCACAGGCATCCCTTCCCTTCAGATCTACAAAATGATCAATGGTCGTCAAGGACACTCTCCGTATTCCGGAGTAAAAAATATTATCACAGCCGATCACAGACACATCCTTTGGCACACGCAGACGGGCATCCTGAAGAGCATCAACAGCTCCGATAGCCATCATATCATTCTGCCCTGCGATAGCGGTAAATCTGCAATCATCTTCCAGAAGGGATTTAGTCAGGTCGTATCCCATAGAATACTCGGAATCAGTTCTTGGATTACGGCGGTCAACGGATTCGTCCGCTGCCTTGATGATCACATGTCCCGAAAGACCTGCTTCGTTAAATTCCTTCACAAACCCATCTACTCGCTTAGAGCGCTGCCATTGTCTTTTAGTAAGAGGAGGCGTAATAAATGCTACATCTCTGTGTCCCAGATTCAGAAGATGTCTCGCCATAAGGCGGCCAACCTCCGTGTTATCCTGATTAATAGCATCTACTGTACTGATTTTTTCTTTATTGCTGATGATAACCAGCGGTATAGTTCTCGCCATCTCCTCTACCTGACTAATGTAGTCCGGGTGAGGATTGCAGGCATAAATAATTCCCTGTGGTGCCATTGCACGGATCATACGCAGGTATTTTTCCTCCAGCCGTGCATCTCGCTGGGTATTACAGATAAAAACTCCATAGCCCCGTTCATTCGCCACCGCTTCAATTCCCTGAAGAAGCAACACATAATAGGGACTTGTTATAGTCGGGCAAAAAACAACTATCAGTTTTTCTTTTTTATTTTCTTTTTTATTTTTGTGGCCTGGCAGCTGATATCCCAGCTCTCTGGCAGCACTTTCCACCTTTTCCACAGTTTCTCTGGAAAAAGAAACATTATACTTATGATTCAGAACCATAGAAACTGTAGCCTGGGAAACTCCTGCCCTTTCTGCCACATCTGATGAAGTCACTTTTTTACGCGCCACAAAAATCACCTCCCGAGCTTTCTCTTAAAGCTCCACCCGTCCTTCCAGTGCACGAAGCAGAGTGACCTCGTCAATATATTCCAGATCTCCACCAACAGGTACGCCGCTGGCAATACGGCTTACCTTGATTCCTGTAGGCTTGATCAGCTTACTGATATACATTGCCGTAGTTTCTCCCTCCAGGCTGGAGTTTGTAGCAATGATCACTTCCTTCACATCACCTTGAAGACGCATGATCAGCTCTTTCAGCTTAATATCATCTGGCCCGATTCCCAGCATAGGAGAAATAGCACCATGCAGCACATGGTAAACTCCATCGAATTTACCTGTCTTTTCATAAGCTGCAAGATCCCTTGTATTCTCTACCACCATAATAGTGCTGTGATCACGCTTGGGATTGCTGCAGATGGGACACATTTCCTTATCTGTAAGAGTGTAGCAGCATTTGCAATACTGTACATTCATCCGGGCATCAGTGATCGCGCTGGTTAGTTGCTGCACCTGCTCCTTCGGCATATTCATTATGTGAAAAGCCAGGCGCTGGGCAGACTTCGCTCCAATTCCTGGAAGATGTGAAAACTGCTCGATCAGTTTATTAATATGACTGCTGTAGTATTCCATCAGAATGGAAGACCTCCTCCAAGTCCACCAAGTCCGCCTGTAAGTTTGGACATAACTGCCTGATTCTCCTGCTCAACCTTGCGAAGTGCTTCGTTGGTCGCTGCAACAATAAGATCCTCCAGCATCTCAATATCATCCGGATCTACAACCTCCTCAGCAAGCTTCACCTTGGTTACTTCTCTTTTACCGGAAATGGTAACTTCTACAGCTCCGCCGCCGGCTGCTGCAGTAAATTCTTTTTCCTCTAAAGCCTTCTGGTTCTCTTCCATCTGACGCTGCATTTTCTGCGCCTGCTTCATAAGGTTATTCATGTTCCCCGGCATACCCATGCCCGGAAAACCTCCACGCTTTGCCATTACAAAGACCTCCTTTTATCCATTACATAAAAACTTTATTTCTTCATTCGCAACTGTTCAGAATCTTTACAGTCACTTTTATTCTTCTGTATCCTCAGGATCCTCCTCCACAATAACATCCATGTGAATGTTTTCACGAAGTGCCTGATCTACAGTAACCTTGGCAAGATTGGTATGGTTGTGCTCTTTTGCCACTACCATCTTAAGTTCTACACTCTTGCCAGTCTGGGCTGTGATGATCTGCTTCAGTTCTTCCTCTGCCTCAGGATTGTCTACATAAGTTTTCCCCAGAAAATCCTGGAACTCAATATAGAGTATCGGCTCTCCTGTCTGGCCATTGTATTTCGGTATGGCTTTCTGAAGCATCTGTTTGAAAATACCGCTGGTCTGACCTACGATCACCCTCCAGCTGGCAACGATTTTCTGCAGATCCTCAGGGGCAGCCTTCTCAGGCTTCACCGCTGCTTCCGGACTGCTGCCCGCCCCGGCTACCATACCCTCTGTAATGTCTGATGCCCCCTGCTGTACGATCACCTGCTGCACAGGCCGCTCATCCATACGCTGTTCCAACACACGAAGACGATCCAGAACTGAATCCAGATTAGTCTCCATTGCAGGACGACACAGCTTGATCAGTGCAATTTCCACTAACACGCGCTTCTGTGTAGAATAGCGGATCTGGCTGGACAATTCAGAAAAAATACGGATGTAGCGCATCAGTGTCTCTACATCCACCATCTCACTCTCTTCCTGAAGAAGCTTCAGATTCTCTGAAGATACATCTATAGCATCTTCCGGATTCTCGGAGGTCTTTACCAGAAGGAGATTACGCATATACCAGGTAAAATCTCCCACAAACTGTCCCAGCTCTCTTCCACCTATGATCAGATCCTCCAGAGTGCGGATTGCTCCTGTCACATTTCCCTGAAGCACCTTACGTAAAAGCTTACTGAACACCTCAGTGTCCACAGCCCCCAGAACCTCCAGAACCTTATCATAGGTCAATGTCTGTCCCAGGTAAAAAGCAATGCACTGATCCAGAAGACTTAAAGCATCTCGCATGGAGCCGTCACCGGCCTTTGCCACATAACGGACAGCCTTCTCCTCAGCTTCTACTCCCTCGATTCGCAACAGTTCATCCAGTCGTGCCGCAATTGTATCAATACTGATACGATGAAAATCGTATCGCTGACATCTGGACAGGATAGTGATCGGTATCTTATGAGCCTCTGTGGTTGCAAGAATGAAGATAACATAAGACGGAGGTTCCTCCAGTGTTTTCAGAAGAGCATTAAATGCTCCTGTAGAAAGCATGTGAACCTCGTCGATAATGTATACCTTATAGTTTCCTTCTGTAGGACGATAGGCCACCTCCTCACGGATCTCACGGATATTGTCAACACCATTATTAGACGCTGCATCAATCTCGATCACGTTCATGGAGGTACCGGCCTGTATCGCCCTGCACATTTCACATTCACCACAGGGGCTTCCATTTACCGGGTGCTGGCAGTTTACTGCCTTTGCCAGTATTTTCGCAACGGTTGTTTTACCGGTTCCTCGGGTGCCGCAAAACAGATAAGCATGACCAATACGATTATGCTTGATCTGATTGGTCAGGGTAGTCACAATGTGATCCTGCCCCTTTACATCGTCAAAATTATCCGGTCTAAACTTCCGGTATAGAGCAGTATAGCTCATTTATGGAAACTCCTTTCTAAAAGCAGTAAATCAGTCGCCGAAGCTGATACCGATCTGCTTTGCAGCCTTAACAGTCTGATCCTTAGGAGAAACCATCTTCAGCTTGCCAGCGCATTCCTCAAGAGGCACTCTCTTGATCTTGCCATTTACAACGCCAATCATAATACCATATTCTCCATCCAGGATAGCTTCAGCCGCACCTGCTCCTATTCTTGTGGAAAGCACACGGTCATATGCACATGGTGCTCCACCACGCTGTGTGTGTCCGGGAACTGTGATCCTGACTTCAGAACCAAGCTCCTGAGTAATTTTATCTGCTATTTCATAAGATACAGAAGGATACTTCTTCGCACGTTCTTCCAATTTCTTCTTATAATCCTTCTTGGAAAGCAGTGCATCCTCCTTGGAAATAGCGCCTTCTGCTACTGCAAGAATGGTAAAACGCTTACCGGCCTTGGATCTCTTCTGAATAGCTGCAACCACCTTCTTAATGTCGTATGGAATCTCCGGAATCAGGATAATATCTGCTCCGCCAGCAATTCCAGCGTGTAAAGTAAGGCTTCCAACCTTATGTCCCATAACTTCCACTATGAAAACACGGCCATGAGACGCTGCTGTTGTATGAATACAGTCAATCGCATTAGTAGCAATATTTACCGCACTCTGGAAGCCAAATGTCATATCTGTTCCCCAGATATCATTATCGATGGTCTTAGGCAGATGAATGATGTTCAAGCCCTCTTCTCTCAAAAGATTCGCAGTCTTCTGAGTTCCATTTCCACCCAGGATAACAAGGCAATCAAGACAGAGCTTATAATAGGTCTGCTTCATAGCCTCAACCTTATCCAGTCCATTTGCATCCGGTACACGCATGAGCTTAAACGGCTGTCTGGATGTGCCCAGGATAGTTCCGCCCTGTGTAAGGATTCCGGAAAAATCCCTGGAGGTAAGCATACGGTATTTGCCGTAGATCAATCCCTTATATCCATCATCAAAGCCATATACCTCCAGTTCATCAAGACTATTGGTAAGCCCCTTTACAACTCCTCGCATGGTGGCATTCAGGGCCTGACAGTCACCGCCGCTTGTTAATAAGCCGATTCTTTTAATCATAGTACCCTCCATTTCTGTGTCTTTGGCAAACAATGTGCCGGATGCAGTATTACGCTTCCGACATTCTGACAGTTACTGGTCACATTCTGGACAGTAACCTCCTGTAATCCCTTAGGATCAGGTTGCACACACATTTTAATGCTTGAATTTTATTATATAATATTTCCCGTTCTGACACAACAAGGAATTTGGAACCTTTCCACCTTTCCATCCTTCCAGCAAGGGATTTGGAACTTTTCCACCCCTTGACAAATCCAGCAACTTCCTTTATAATTAAATTCCGCGCAGCCGGGGAGATAGCGGTGCCCTGTACCTGCAATCCGCTACAGCAGGGGTGATGCCAATCTGAGGCTTGTATCTTGTGGAGCTGCCCTTTATAAGTGGCGTTGACGTTTGGGTCTTACGCAACAGGACTCTATGAACCGTGTCAGGACAGGAATGTAGCAGCACTAAGTAGAATCTCCTGTGTGCCGTGAGGGTGCCTGGGCTGAGTTAACTGTAGAGGTAACGTCTGTGAGACCATTCCGAGGTGCGGCGCGCGTAATAAGGATAATCAGAGAACGTCTGTGAGGGCGTTCTTTTTTTATGCAAGTCATGAGTTTTATCCAATAAAAAGGACACATCTACATAATGGCTACTGCTTTGCAGTGATACCATTTGCATATGTGTCCTGTTTTTATCATATTTTATTAAAAACCTGCCAATGCTGCAAAAATCATTTACACAATTCTGCCACAACCTGATTGATCACTTTTCCATCAGCCTTACCCTTCAGCTCCGGCATAATTGTCTTCATGATCTGTCCCTTGTTTCCGGAAGCGATCAGCTCAGCATGTTTCTCTTCAAGATAAGCCTTGATTTCTGAAGCATCCATCAGTTTCGGTGCGTATTTGGCAATTATATCATATCTTGCCTGATACTCATCCTTCAAATCCTGTCTGGACTCCGGGCAGGTATCGATTTGCTCTTTTACAGATTTCAGTTCTTTCAGGATAACACGGTCAACCAGTTCACTACTGATGTCATCACGGCAGCCTTCGTCAATTGCAACCTTCTTCACCGCTGAAATCAGGGCAGAAACTGCTTCCTTTGTCACTTTGTCCTTTGCCTTCATAGCTGCTACCATATCTTTTCTTAATGCTTCAAGTTCCATTGTGTCTTCCTCCTGTCATTATGTCTTTTCGTCGTTTTTTTTATCATACCACTATTTTTCTGTTTTTCCAACCTGCTCTGCCAAAGATTTTTTCAGCATTTTCTTCTTTTCCCGAAGTTCACGAAAAAAATCAGAAAGCATAGCAGAGCATTCTTCCTGCAGGACATCGCGGATTACTTCAACCTTGTGGTTAAATCCATCCATCTCCAGCAGATTCAATACTGATCCTGCACAGCCCGCCTTAGGGTTCATGCTGCCAATCACCACCCGGTCAATACGCGACTGCATCAGGGCTCCCGCGCACATCTGGCAAGGCTCCAGTGTCACATACATGGTACACCCCTCCAGCCGCCAGTCACCTAACTTTTTGCTGGCTTTTTTGATAGCATTAAGCTCTGCATGAGAAAGAGTATTCTTGTCTGTATTTCTTCTGTTATATCCTCGCGCTATAATCTGCCCATCATAAACGATCACACAGCCAATAGGAACCTCCTCCAGGGCAAGAGCTTTCTTTGCCTGGCGAATGGCCTCTTTCATATATTTTTCCTGTTCTGTCAACATTCTTTTTTCTCTGCACTTTCTACTGATTTCTTTATTGGTTCGTTTCCTCAGCCCTGTAATAACCATACAGCATAAAGCCTTTAATTTTTTTCTGGCTGTAATTTATTATAGGCAGTTGAATGCAAGATGTCAATTTCGGCGATATTTATCTGCATACAGGCGGATCAATAGCACGATACCAATATCCGCCCCGGCCTTTTTTTATTTTTATAAGATTACTCTCTTTAAAACAGGCAAATCCAAACATCCCCGCCATAAATTGTTCCTGCTGGTCATAACAGCCCGGTACTCCCAGTATATACTGACCATTTTGCCTGCGGCACAGCAGGAGATGACCAAAATTGTAGTAACCATATTGTAGAAAACGATTATTTCGAAGAGCGCATTGACGCCTTGGAAAATGTATCAGATCCTGAGGCGTGATTTTCCAGCATTGATCCAGATCACAATCTGTAAATGGACAGAAGGGCTGGCCAAAAGGAAGAGAGGTATTATTCTCTCCGGCCTGGACAGACTGGATATGAATAGGTTGAGAATCTGAAGAGACTTCGGATTCCTCCACCGGTTGTTCCTCTGTTTGCTGTTCCTCCGCCTGTCGCTCCTCTGTCTGTTGTTCCTCTATTTGCTGTTCCTCTGTCTGTTGTTCCGGCTCAGATACGTCTTGCTTTTCTATGTTTTCTACTGCTAACTCATCCCGCACATCTGTTTCCACCGGGCTTTCCCTGAAATTCCCCGGACGAATTGCCTGATCATCCCATTCGGTTCCGTAAAAGCCTCCGGATTCCGTAGTCATGATCATACCGCCCATTTTCGTCAAAGGAATCCCTGAAGCACCCATACTCATACTGTCTGTTTCCAACGTACAGTCTATTTGGTTTTGCTTCGTCTTACAGATTCCCAATAAGCATCCATTCATAAGTCCCTCTTTTCGGACAAAACCATAGATCTTACATATTGCTCCCTCTGTCAAGCCTTCTACTTGGAGATGAATTTCCACAGCGCACAGATGATCACGTACCTCCACCTTCAAAAAACCGCAGTTGCTCTCCTTTTTCCCCTTTCGATATTCATATACATATGCGATAAACCGCTGATATTCTGCCAACTGACACCCTCCCTGTCTTACAATATCCACTGCTTCATTAATGTATATGAACAACCAGGTTTTTCATTCATAAAACATGTGTCAGCTTCATTTCTCAGCTTCATTTTTGCAAGGGTTTCAAGTTTTCAAGTTTTTTTATTTTTTCTGTTGACAAATGTCTTCAATCTATGTATAATATCACTTGTCGTTGACGAAGTGTGGCTCAGTTTGGTAGAGCGCTGCGTTCGGGACGCAGAGGTCGTGGGTTCGAATCCCGTCACTTCGACTACTTGGCAGGGGCGCCGAAAGCCTTGAGAAATCAAGGGTTTCGGTGTTTTTTTGTTTAAAAAGTGGTAGTGGAATCTTCCTTTTGTCGATTTTTGTCAAACTGTTTTTCTTGAAAAAAGTATTTTTATAAGCTATTCTATATTCATCTTATAAGATAAATCTTTATATTTAAGAAATTCTATTTGCTTTCTTTCGAAAGCTATATTCCATTTTAATACTATAATCTGCGCACAGAAAGTAGCTATAGGCTTTACACACCGTTCAAATACCGTTACAATAGTTATATCATAATAATTATAGTAAGGACGGTGTTTCATATGATGGAGGATTTCTACATGCCAACTGACATCCAATTTAAAGATGACTTACGAAAAGAAGAGATCAAACTGGAAGAGTTATTAAATTTACTAAAGAATCAGGAATATGAGAAGCTTCAGAAAAAGCTAGAACGTGACTTGAAGCGTGTCCGCGAAAGCTTACAGGACTAAAGAGAAAGGGGGCTGGCCCGACAGTCCCCAATTTTTCCACAAGAGCTGATGAATTTATTCTTTCGAAACTGGATTTACTTTGTTGCTATCTACCTGTAAAATTCCGAAAGATGTTTTTATGAACATAATTCCCTGCCACTTCATTTACTCCACCGGCTCGGCTGTTCCTGGCAGATTCTGTTCCACTGGCAGTCACCACAGATCTGATCACGTTTTCCGGCAGCAATGATTTTCTGCTCTACCGTTTTTGTAAATTCTGCAAACGCAAGCTTCTGCCCTTCTTTTAAGCCGCATTCCTCCAAAACTTCGTTATCATATCGCTTCACTTTCTCTGCAGCCTCGCAGACACCCTCACAATTATTTGGACAGGCAGAACAAATCTCATCTGTTTTTACCGTGAGGCAAACCTCTGCCCCTTTTGTAAAAAGCTCCAGCATTTCCTGCATATGGGCTGTAAATCCATTGCTGTAGCCATTTCCTATAAAAAACGCCAGGCACATCCCGTGATGAGGGCGAATGGGATATGTCTGACGTTCTTTTTTACTGCATTGGTACAAGCTTGCGTACCCTTCTGGACAAAACAAATGCCAGAGCAATCTTCACAAGGTCAGGAATAATAAATGGAATTACGCACCAGCCCAGTACGGTTCCAAGTCCAACAGCTCCTGTCGTACGTGTGTATACAACCATAAACCAGATAGTTCCCATTGCGTAGCAGACAATCAAACCAACTACCATGGAAAGAATCTGAATAACAGGCTTTTTGCCCCACAGGGATTCCATTGCCCACATTACCAGTGCGGAGAAAAGAAATCCGATGATATAGCCGCCGGTATTGTTAAGGAGAATTCCAAGTCCTCCTGAAAATCCTGCAAATACAGGAACTCCAATAGCTCCAAGTAAAATGTAAACCAGTACAGCCAGGCTGCCTCTCTTTCCACCAAGCACACCAACAGCCATAAATACACCAAATGTCTGTAATGTAAACGGTACTGTCATCGGAATGGAAATCCAGGAACAGATTGCGATCAGCACGGCAAAAATGGCAATATAAGCCAGATCATATGTTTTTGTCTTTGTTGCAGTTACGGTACTCATTTTCTCCTCCTCGAATAAATATTATTTTTGTCAGATACAATCTAACATAGTTGCACTGCAATTGTCAACCTATTATTTATTTTTAGTTTACAATTCTCTTCATGAAGAATCTGGACATGTTTCCTGCCTACGTGCTATACTGCTGTAAAGTGGAGGATTAAAAAATTGTGTCAAACATATAAAATTGCAATTTGTGACGACCTTGCCACAGACAGAAAATATCTTTCTTCTCTGTGCGAAATATGGGGCAGACATAACAGTTATCATATACAGATTTCAGAATTTACATCAGCCGAAAATTTTTTGTTTAATTATGCCGAAAAAAAAGATTTTGACATTCTTCTCCTTGATATAGAAATGGGCGCCATGGATGGTGTTACCATGGCAAGGAAACTGCGTCAGGATAATCAGACCGTACAAATTATATTCATCACCGGATACTCAGACTATATTTCTGACGGATATGAGGTAGATGCCCTTCACTATCTGATGAAGCCCCTACAAGAAGAGAAGCTATTTACAGTTCTTGACCGTGCAGTCACAAAGCTTATCAAAAGCGAGAGGATTCTTAACATAATCAGTCAGGGTGAGATGCTTCGTTTGCCTGTTTGTCAGATCAGTTATGTAGAGGTAAACAGCAATTATATTACTATTCACAGTCAACAGTCCATCACCCTGAAAATGACCTTAAGTGAATTAGAAAAGAAGCTGGATTCTCATTTTTTCAGAGTGGGACGTTCTGCTTTGGTAAATCTGAAAAAAATCACCCGGGTCACCCAAAAAGAGATTTATTTACAGGATGGAAGTATAATTCCTCTTCCTCGCGGCGCTTATGAAAAGGTTAACCGGGCAATCATTAATATGGACTGATTTGGGAGATTGGAATGTGTTTATTTTCAAAGAAAACAGATAAAAAACTTGATGCATATCAGAAAGAACTGATTGAAACTCACTACCAGGAGGTTGATAATATGTACCGCCAGATGCGAGGCTGGCGCCATGATTATCGTAACCATATCCAGACAATGAAGGCTTATGCAGCCACAGAAGACTGGGACGCAATCAGACATTATCTCGATCTTCTCGACAAGGATCTTACCACAGTAGATACTGTGGTAAAAACCGGAAATGCCATGACAGATGCTATTTTAAATTCTAAAATATCATTAGCACGATCCAAAGATATTCAGGTAATTGCAGATGCTGACATTCCTGTTAAGCTGAATTCCTCTGAGATTGATCTTTGCTGTATCATCGGAAATTTATTTGACAATGCCATAGAAGCCAGCCTGCAGCTTCCCAAAGAAAAACGGCTGATCCGCATTTATATGGACATGAAAAACACTCAGTTATACATTTCTTTCACTAATTTTACAGCGGGAAAGAAGCTGAAAAAACAGGGAAATCTTTTTAAAAGTACAAAAGGTGATGGTCATGGTTTGGGACTGATCCGTATTGATGATATCGTAAAGCGTTCTGATGGCTATATCAGCCGAAACAGTGAAGATGGCGCCTTTACCACTGAGATTTTACTGCCCCAGTTATAATTCATCCCCCAAAACATACAATTCATCCCCGGTTTAATCCGGGGATATTTTTTCTGGTAAAATCCGTATCAAAGGGGGCAAAAAAACTTTTGACCCCAACATCTTTTGATTCCGGAATCACAAACATAAGAAAGAAGGGAAAATCATGTTTCAAAAAAAGCCTGTATCAAAATACAGTACTTTTCAAAATATATGGTTCATGATTAAACTTGCCTGCACTTCTCAGGAGAAGAAAGTTCTGGTGATCAGCTTTTTTATCGCACTGTTAACCATTATACAGAACCTTCTTAACCTTTATGTTTCTCCTGTCATATTAAGTGCAATAGAAAATCATGTTTCCATTCAGGAACTGCTTTTTACAATTGTAATTTTTGTGCTTATGATGATGCTGGTATCAGCTGCATTGACTTATGCAAATCAAAACGTAATTTGCGGGCGGATCAGTGTCCGTTGTGAGATTGTAAACCTTTTAAACCAAAAAGCATCCACAACATCTTATCCCAATATAGACGATATGAAATTCAAAAAATTACTGACCAAATCGGCCGAATATACGGACAATAACGATCAGGCCACTGAAGCAATCTGGAATACACTAACTGTACTTTTAATCAATATTGCCTGTTTTTTTATTTATGCCAGGCTTCTTACGCAAATTCATCCTATTCTGATTTTAGTCATTCTGTCAACTGCCGGAATCAGTTATTTTATCTCTCAAAGATTAGATGAATATAAATATCAGCACCGGGAGGAAGAGGCAGAATATATACACCAAATGGCATATTTGTTAAATCGTGCAGCTGACTTTGGAGCTGCAAAAGATATCCGCATTTTCGGTCTTCGTTCCTGGCTGGAAGAGTTATATAGCAAAACAGCCAGGGAATTTACAGAATTTCATCGAAAAGCAGAAAGTGTTTATATCTGGTCAGGGATTGCAGATTTGATTTTTACTTTTCTGCGCAATGGAGCGATCTACGCATATTTAATTTATTTGGTATTATACCGCGATCTTGATGCGCCTGCTTTTTTGCTTTATTTTACTGCAGCGAACAGTTTTTCCACCTGGATTACAGGAATTCTGGAAGGACTTGGCACATTGCATCGACAGTCTCTTGATATTTCCACGGTCCGGGAATGTCTGGATTATCCGGAATTATTCCGTTTCAAAGATGGACTTACCTTAAATCAGGACGCCAAAAATAATTATGAAATTGTTTTGGAAAATGTTTCATTTCGCTATCCAGGAGCCAAAACAGATACTTTAAAAAATATAAATCTCACGTTACATCCAGGAGAAAATCTGGCAGTCGTAGGTCTCAATGGTGCTGGAAAAACTACGTTGATCAAAATAATCTGTGGGTTTCTTGATCCTACAAAAGGACAGGTAAAATTAAATGGAACAGATATCCGAAACTATAACAGAAAAGACTATTATAAGCTGTTCTCGGCAGTGTTTCAGGATTTTTCCTTGTTAGCGGGAACCATTGCAGAAAATGTGGCGCAAACAGAAAATTTCGACCTGAAACAGGTGAAAAATTGTATCAAAAAAGCCGGCTTGCTTCCAAAAATAGAAGCTCTTCCAGATAAGTATCAAACCTTTCTGAATCGTGAGGTTTACAAAAATGCAATTATGCTTTCAGGAGGAGAAACACAGCGCCTTATGCTCGCCCGCGCATTATATAAAGATGCCCCTTTTATTATATTGGACGAACCAACTGCCGCACTTGATTCCATTGCGGAAGCAGATATTTATCAGAAATATGACGAAATGACAAAGGGAAAATCCTCCGTTTATATCTCCCATCGGCTCGCTTCTACCAGATTCTGCAGCAGAATCTTAATGCTGGAGCAGGGAGAAATACAGGAAGAAGGAACTCACGAAGAGCTGTTAAGGCAAAGTGGAAAATACGCTGCTCTCTATGAGGTTCAAAGCAAATATTACAGGGAAGGAGATGGAGAAAATGAAGACAAATGAGAAAAACATATCGTTAAAAGAAGCACTGCAGCTTAATCACAGAGCATATAAGCTTTTTTACCGATATTATCCAAAATTAATTCTTTCCCAAATCAGTCTGACCATCTGGAAAGCACTGACTCCCTATATAATCATATATTTATCTGCACTTGTTATTGAAGAACTTGCAGGAAACAAAAACCCTGACCGCATTCGTTTTCTGGTAACGATTACTTTATTATCCGGAGCAGGAATCAGCCTGATATCTGCATTTCTAAAAAAATGGAAAAGAACTTGGAGCGCAGGTCTTGGAATGAAAATCAAACGAATTTTGTGCGAAAAACTTTTTGATATGGATTACTGTGATTTAGATGATAGCAAAACTATGGAGTTATATTCTTCCATTATTCAAAATCTCAATGGACCTGGGTGGGGACTATACAATGTTCTGTTAAATTATGAATCTCTGTGTTCAGAAGGAATCTCGATCATTTGTGGCTTATCCATGACCATTTCCCTTTTCACCAGTCAGGTTCCAAAAACCGCAGAAAAACTTGTTTTTCTTAACAATCCGGTATG